>CAYYNB010000265.1:0-4899 GCA_964472565.1 uncultured Anaerolineaceae bacterium | reverse complement strand
GCCGTGGAGGCCGACGATTTCGCCGGGGCAAACCTCCATGTCCACGCCGTCCACGACGGGGCGTCGCCCGTATTCGCGGACGATGCCCTTGGTGATGATTCCGGGTTGCACTTCGCCCATGTGTTTACTGCCCTTCCGGGGCTGCTGGGGTTTGCGGGGCGTCGCCTTCCGGGGCGGGGGCCTGCTCGTAGTCGAGCTTCGGGATGGCGTTTTCCGACAGGGTGACGCGGGTGCGCCCTGCGCGGGGAGGCGCGGATGGGTCCGAAACGATCTTCACCGTGCGTTCCGCGCTGTTGTAGATGATCTGCCAACCTTCGATCGTGCCGTTCACGTCCTCGATGCGGGGCTTGTCCGACAGGATCACGAGGCCCTCTGCGGGGCGCACCTCGGCGCGGCCAGCGTGGGCAATGCGCCCGGACTGCTCGATGCGCACGTTGCCCTCGGCGATCACGCTGTCAACGCCGCCCATCTTGCCCACCGTGCCCGTGGAGCCAGCCTTGCGCAGAGCGACGACGTAGAGGCGATCGCAGAATAGAGCCAGCCCCTGAGTGCTGGCGCTCACGTTCCCCGCGAAGAGGAAGTTGTTCACGCTCTCGCCCGCCTGCATGTCGAGCGTGTCGCTGCAAATGACCGTCTGGCCCTGCTGAGTCTGGGCACGGAGCGCGGGAGCGGCGAAAATGAGCGCGAGAAGAGGCAGTGTTCGCAAGATTCGCATCATTCTAGAACCGGGCAGATTGTTCCATCGATGACGGCCTGTGCGCGGCGCCCGACAATCAGGCGGCGCTGGCCGACAAACCATGTCCAGTCTTCGCCGCCGAGCCAGAAATCCTCCGACAGGGCGACGATGCCGCCGGGGCCGTGAACGCGGTCCCTCGCTGCGGGGAGCACGGCAAGCGGGCTTTCGATAAGGATGTCCTGCTCCTGCTCGCCGCCGTCCTTATAGACGCGAAAGCGCAGGTCGCGGATGACGACGGAGCCGTCTTTGGGGAACTCCGCAATCGAGCCGTCGAGCTGCCAGATGCGCCAGCCTGTGCCGTCGTCGAATCCATACACGCGGAAGCGTTCCAAGGGGGCGTCGGGCAACAGTTCGGACAGCCCGTCAGCAGCGAGGGCAAGGGGCGTCGGCGCCACTGCGGCCAGTGTCGCCAAGAGGCTCGGGAATGCCGTTTGCCAGCGCATCTTCAGCGCCTTGGGGCGCGTTCGAGAACGGCCTTGATCATCTTGGAGATGCCGACCGCGACCCTCGCGATGCTCGTCTCGCTGTACATGTAGGCGGGGGTCGTTACGACCTTGGCACGTTCATCAACGATCACGTCGTCCACATTGCAGTCAACGTGGACGGCACCGCAGTCGCGGATGGCTTGGGCGAGCTTTTTGTCGCGGCCAATCGTGACTACGACGGGAACTTCCTCTGCGCCCAAGACCCTCGCAACGAGCGTGGCCGCCAGGCACATGGCGCCGATGGGCTTTCCCTCGCGCTGCATGTCGATGATCACGCGCTCCACCTCGCCGTCCACAGCACAGCGGGGGCCGTCGAAGGCGAAGCCGCAGAGGTTCTTGATGACGCCGTTGCCGCCAGCAAGGATCAACGCGTCGTAGTCAGAAATACGCAGGTCAGTGAGGGGGATGATGTTGCCGCGGGCTATGCGGGCGGCCTCCTCGATGACGCTGCGCTCGCGGTAGCTGGAGATCTGGCCGTCCAAATGGTTCACCACATGCTCCATCTGGATGTCCGGGGCGAAGCACTGGACGTTGGCTCCGGCCTTGTCCAGTTCGAGCAGCGTGATGACGGATTCCTGTATCTCGGCACCGTCCTTGTTGCCACAGCCCGAAAGAATAACGGCGACATTTTGCATCGGTCTATCTGGTCCTGTTGTGGGGAGTAGTCGTTGTCGGAAGGCCCGTTTGCACGGCCACATGCGCGATCATGACCGATTCGCCCGAGAGTGCAAGATTCGCGTGAGTGTCGCGAGCGTCTCGAAGCTCACTAACAGTCTGCTGAAAAAGGCCCCGGCGCGCACCGTTGCAGCCCAAACCGCAGGGCAACATCTCTTTGCGCCTCCAGCGGCGTTGGCATCACGGGCAGGGTCATGGACCCAGCCATCAGTGATGCCGCCTTGCTGGAAGGCGCAAAGTGCTTGTTGCGGCGCATGTCGGGACTTTTTCAGCAGACTGTTCGGCACATACGCATCGCGCTGCGCAAACGCCACCTGCCCGCTCTTCTCCGCCACCGTGAATATGCCATCGTCATACACGCCCGCGGACCCCGTCGCATACGGGACGACCATGTAAAAGTATGTTCCCAAGCCGTTGCGCGTCAACGAGGTCTGGCTAGCCGCGGGACTCTGCTTCGCCCCGCCGACATACACCCGCGCCCCAGCCGCCGCCGCGCCGTCCACAAGCGCGCCAGCAGTCGTCGTCCGCGTCTGGATGCTGTTATCGGCGCCAAAGTCGCTCACACAATACCATGTATCATCAATCAGGCTCTTGCGCAAGAGGTTCCCGGTGTCGTCGAACTCATATTCCCAGCTCCGCCCGGCAAGCATGTCGCCCGCTGGCGCAGCACCGTATTGCGAGGGGGCAAGATAGCGAGTCTGCGCCTCGATCAGCTCCCCGCGCGGGCTGTATTCATAAGCCGCCACAAGCCCGCCCGTGTAGGTGCCGCCGCATGTGTATGCATCGAACGCCGCCCCGCGCTTCTCTTCCGTGACGATCTTCCCTAGGCCGTTGCGCGTGTAGTAATAGTGCGCGTAGGCGGAGGATACGGAGGCGGGCTGGGCGTTGTGTTGTTGAGTCAAATGTAGGCAAGTTTTGCTCTTGAAACGATAGAGGGTTCGTAGCCGAGAAGCTGTTCAAGCGTCATTATTTCCAAGAACGTCATGATTTGCCCGCATGTTGGCATGCAGGCATTTCATAGGCTATGGTGCCGGGTAGAGCCGCCCATTGCTGGGCGACTCCCCCACAGACCCGGACGTGCACGTTTGATGCATCCGGTTCCTCTGTCAGGAGTTTCGCTATACATTGGAGTGATGGATGCGTGGGAACGGCAGTCCGCATTCATATGTGACCTTGTTCGCAAAGTCGGAGAATCGGCCTTTGATGCCTTCGAAGTTCCTCGTCCTTCGCAACAGCCACTTATACCATGCATACAGGACCAGAAAGCGGAATCGCTCCAGACTTCGGTAGTTGCCTCCGATGCCGTAGTAGGCGTAATGCCCTTGCAGCTTTTCCGCGAGAACGCGTAGCTGTTCCCTCAGCTTCTGGTGCCGATTTTCACGACACCACTGGCGCACGCCTTTGAGCGCACGCTGGAAGCGCGTCCTTGCCGTTCGACGACGTACGACATAGTTGCCATAGCCGTTCTTTTCCCAGTAGTGCGTAAAGCCCAGAAAGTCGAAGCTTTCGCCTCGCTCTCCGTCCTCGTTCTGCCAAGGCCGGGTGAACCGGACTAGGCGGGTCTTCTGGGGATGGATGCTCAGTCCATATTTCTCGAAGCGCTTGGCGATTACCGACATCACACGGCGCGCGTCCTGTTCGTCGTGGAAGCCCATGATGAAGTCATCGGCATAGCGGACCAGGAAGCACTCGGCTTTCATCGCCGGTTGCACCTGTTCCACAAACCACTTGTCCAGAACCTCGTGCAGATAGATATTGGCCAGCAGGGGACTGATGATGCCTCCCTGCGGCGTGCCTTCCGCGCTCCGAAACCATTGTCCCGATTGCATGTATCCGGCTGCCAACCATTTGCTGATCAGCCGGTTGATCACTCCGTCGTTTACCCGTTGTCGCAGGATTTGCTTCAGTTTCTGGTGACACAGCGTATCGAAGAACTTCCTGATATCCGCGTCTATAATCCAGTTGATACGCTTGCGATGTATGTCGTCGCGTATCTGCGCCAGCGCCTGATGGGCGGATTTGCCCGGACGAAAGCCATATGAGAAGTCGTGGAACTCGTTCTCATACACCGGCTCCAGAAGCATGTACACTCCCATTTGGAGCACCTTGTCTTCCGTTGTCGGAATGCCGATCGGGCGCGTTTCCTTGCTCCCGGCTTTGGGGATCTCCACCCGACGCACCGGCGGGGCTTGGTAGCGTCCGCTTTTGGCACGGTTGAGTAGGTCCGGCAGCCGTTCTCTCAGGTCTCGGCCATAGTCGGCCAGCCCCTGACCATCGACTCCTGCCGCTTTGCCTGGTTTCAGGCGGTGGTAGGAGGCTTCCAGCCAGGATTCATCCATGTATCCATTCAGGGTCGTCAGCGCACTGTCTGCAAACTTTTGCGACAGTTCCGCTATTCGCAACCGTTTTGTGTACACGTCATAGGTTCTCTTTGTAACCATCGTGTTTCTCGTTTACGATTCTCCATAACAGGTCTTCCCCTTCCCTATTGCGGCTCCCGGTCGAGTCCGGTTCGCCGCCTTGAAGCGGTACTATGAGAAGACTACGACTTCCCGGCGCCGATACAGGTTGCCTCGGTTTTGCTTCGGCAGCCAGCCCCTCGCCTTGCGGCGAGGCAACGTCGGGATCTCTCATGTTCCCAGAATGCCCCTTTTCATGCCTATGCCATGCTCTCAGACTCCGGGCGGACTCTCACTTGCCGTGGCCTGCCGCATTTGACTGCGGTCTTATTGTGGCAATAGAGCGCGGTCCCCTCGAAAAGCCAAGCAAGAGGACTCCGATCCCACGTTACCCTTTACGAAGCTCAATCACACAGCCTCAGCATCACCCTGTCTACGCTTCACGCCTTCGTTCCCTCCGGCTATGCAAGACTCGGTTCTGACTGTTTGCCAAACTCTATCAGGCGGGTTTCACTCCCGCTGGGCATCAATGTTGATTTTCAATGAACGATTTATCTTCTTTTTCGTCACTTCCCATCATCCGGGGCTTCCATGACGCAATGGC
>CAYYNB010000264.1:0-5743 GCA_964472565.1 uncultured Anaerolineaceae bacterium | reverse complement strand
GGACGCGCCTCGCAGCGCGTCCCAGTGGGCGCACGCGCCCACCGACCCATCCAAACAGAGGCTGACAGCGTAAGACGACTATCTGCGATGCAGATGTCTTACGCGGCAGCTTCTATGATCGGTTTTTTGGATGGGTCGCCAGGTAAAACCTGGCTCCTCACACGCCGGAGGGGCTTGCTGCCCCGCGCCCGCGCGGTGCACCCCTGACGGCGCACAGGGTGCGCGTCAGGGTCTCGGCCCGACATACCGGGCCGAGCAGTCGCACCCCGCAGCGTGCCCACAGGCCGCGCTGCTTTTTCCGGGTGCGACGGTCGCTGACGCGACCTGCTCACGAGCGTGCGTCGTGAGCCAGCAGAGCTTTCACTGCTCCTGTAAATCTGCTCGACCTTCCCGCAAGTCTGCTCGCGAAAAACCGTAATCCTACAGCCTCTCCAGCACCCCCATTTGAGACAATAGAGGAGATCGGATCAACGAGGAGGATTCCAATGCCAGCCACCAAAACAGTACGACGCAGCATTGCCATGACACCCCAACTGCGGGCGCGCCTTCAGCAGATACTCGACAAACAAGGCAAAGAAGTCACCGAAGCGGATCTCATCCGCCAGGCCATCCGCGAGTTCCTGGACCAACAGGAAGACATCGTTGGCAGCAAGGCGCACTTCCGTAAGACGTTCCAGGATCGGATCGACCTCCTTGAAACAGCGCTGAGTTTTCGCCTGGACATTCTGCTGGCGCTGGTAGCACATGGCCTGGCGGTCATGCTGCCCGCGTTCACCGAGCAGCCTATCACGCCGGAGGAGCTGATTCAGGCGGCCATTGTCGCGGCAGCGCGTGATTCTCAGGTGCTTCAGAAACAAATCAGGACGGTGCACGAGAAGTGACAAGGACGATCATCATCCCTGACTTCAAGTACAAATCCCCGAAGCGGCGCGGGCGTGGAACCGGCCACCAGGGACTGCGGGGCACGTTGAAATATCTCCAATTTAGGGAGGATCGTGACACGAAGGCTGGTCAGGAGAAACAGCGTGACCGCTGGCAGGACCAGGGATTGGGAAAACACTACCGCGAAATCTTCGGAAACTGCGACCGCCTGCAAAGCCAGCATGTGCTGGCCTGGACCTGGGTCATCTCTCCCGCACCTGACCTGATGGCACTCGTACCGGAGGCGCAGCGGCGCGACCTGGTGATGGACGTGACGGAGCGCATCGTCGAGGCGTATTACGACGCGCGTGGCTTCCAAATTCCGCCCTACACCTATGTAACTCACGATCGTTTGACTAAAGAAGGCGAGCAGCAGCTGCACACCCATGCCATTCTACCGGGTTTGGCTCCCACCGTCGAAGGTTGGGAGCCGATCTACAACGAGAAACGGAAAGGGCACGAGCAGTTGTTCAACGAGATCGCCCACGACGAATTCGCGGCGGGGCTGGACCGTACCATCGGCCCGGAGTGGCGCAGGATGCTGGAAAAACCGGCCATCGAAGAGCCAGGCGTGCCGGAAGACATCGATTCACTCGACGCCTGGTTTCCACGCTAGAGGAAGGGAAGAACATGTTTCGAGGAATTCATTCGACAGCTTTAGGGGGATTGGCTGTGTTGGTTGTCGTCCTGGCCGCAGCAGTTGTACTGGGGCGGTTGGGAGCCAGCTTCGGCGAAGCGCTGTACGTGTCGGTGTCAGGGCTGATCGTCCTCAGTTATGCCGTGACGTCCTGGCGGCTGCGGCAGGGGAGGTAACCTATGTTTTACTGGCTGTTTACTGAGGGGCGCTCAGCGCTGGGCGGCTGTCTGATGCCGCTGGTGTGCCTGATCCCCCTGGCTCCGGTTATCGCCGCCGCGCTGCTGGGAGTCTCCATCCGCCGCACCGACGAAGAGAAACAAAATACCCGGCGTGATCTCGTCTTACACCTGCTGGCACACGGAATCGTGTCGTTGGGAATCGTCGCTCTATACCTGGCCCTGATGGGCGACTTTGCCATCCACCATGCCACCATGCCGCAGGTCGATAACGGCTTCATTACCTCGATGGCCGGAGGACCACCCACTATCAACCGGATGCGATTGTTCATGGCCGGGCTGATGGGGTGTATGGCGCTGGGCATGGCGAACGTCGTCTTACACGAGGGGCTGCGGCAGGGCGGCTGGCTGCGTGAGCGGGTAGACAGGCTGCGCCGCCCGGCAGTAAGACGCGGATCGCTGGGATCATCCCATTTCTGCACCATGCGCGAGTACCGTCGCTACCGCCGACCGGATCACGACGGTGTGACCTTCTTCGGTGCGTTTTGGGGCGAGAACCGCTGGCGGTTGGACTACGGGTCGGGCACATTCCAACTGAGCGGGGAAGATGCGGCACGTGGCATTCTGACGTTGGGCGGACCTGGCTCCGGTAAGACGCAGGGGGTGATCCTCCCCGTCATCGGCGACCGGATGCTGGCCGGGCACAGCCTGGTGGTAGCCGACCCACAGGGGGAACTGAAAGAACACGTCACCCGCTTCGCCCAGGTCACCGGCCACCTGGTCGCGGTGCATGACCCCACCAGCGGCGCCGGGCCGCGTTACAACTTAGCGGCGGACATTGCCAATGTCTCGGATGCCCGCGCCATTGCCGACGTGTTGGTCCCCAGCGCCCAGGGCGACAACCGCTTCTGGACCGACAGTGCGGCTGCGCTGCTCGCTGCCTGTCTCATTCGTTTTGACACCCTCGGCGACATCTACAATGCCCTCAACGATCCCAAAGCGTTGGCGGAGAAACTGTCCTCGAAAAAAGACGATGCTTCGCTGCTGGCGAATGCCTTCATCGCCAGCGTGCGTTCGGATGGGAAAGTCGCGTCAAATGTGGTCGCTACCCTGGCAACCGCACTGACGGGGTGGGCCTCCACCGACGTGCGCGCCAACACCAGCGCCTCGGACTTCGAGGCCGAACAAATCGTCTCACAGCCAACGGTCGTGGTGCTCACCTGTCCGGGGCGGATGCGCGCGGTATATGCCTCCTATCTTGGCGCGACGCTGCGCAAGCTGATGCTGGTCCTGGATCCCCTCGGCGAGCAGAACGGCGGGCGGCTGCCGATGCCGGTGGGCGTGGTGCTGGACGAATTCCCGACGTTGGGCAAACTGGACAGCCTGGTGGCCGACGTGAACCTGGTGCGTAAGCGGCGCATCTCCATCCTGATCGGCGCGCAGACCAAAGGGCAGTTCCACCTGATCTACGGCCAGGAAGGCACGCAGTCACTCTTCACCGGGCTGGCGACGCAGATCGTGTTTGGTGGCTGTGACGCGGAAACGGCGGAGTACTACTCGAAAGCCTCCGGTATTGCCACTGCCGATGCGAATGAGGATGACCCAAACAGCCACCTGCGCCAACGACCGCTGCTGACGGTGGATGAAGTCATCACCCCGTTGTCGGGTAACTGCACCATCTTCGCGCGTTACGTCGAGCCGGGGTTTGCCACCCAGGTCATCCTGACTGCCCGTCTCACGCGCCTCTACGAGCGGCGCGACTGGCGGACCCGTTTCGCCGTTTCCAAAGCTGTGGAACCGCTGCGCTTGGAACGTGGCCTTACCCTCGAACTGAAACCGGTGACTACGCCGGAAATCACCCCGGCAGCCGAACCCGGTCCTGACCGCGCCGCAATGGAACAATCTTATCTACGCATGAAACAAAGGGAACAAGTTCCGGTCCCGTTGACCCCGCTGGCCCAGATGCGAGCCAATCACCAGGCACGAGCCGCCGCCCAGGAGAAATGACATGGCACTGACAAAAAACAAGATGGTGAGTGAGATTGGCCGCCGCACCCGGCTGCGCAACCACGACGTGCAGCGGATGTTGGAAGCATTGATCGATGCCTGGACCGAAGAACTGGCGTCCGGCGGGCGGATTGAGCTTGAGAACTTCCTGGTGTTGGAAGTGCAGCGCATCGACCGGGGCGAGCAGCGTGGGATGTTGAGCACGGGCGAGCCGCGCCGGGTCATCCACCGCTTGATGGTGCGGCCCAGCAAAAAACTGAAAGCGCGGTTGAACAGATAGTTCCACCGCACAAATCTTTGCGCTGTGCGATGGCTTGTACTACGAACGGCGGACTGAGCCTCGATCAGCCAATCTTGACAAAACAGAACGCATGTGCTATTTTTCACAGCAGTAAGCTGTAAGACACTGGGGGGCCGGTGAGTGCATCTCTACAAGTCATTTAAGGAGAGAACAACATGATCGATCAATTGGAAGATGTGTTGGGGTTGGACGAAGCGTATTTGACCCGTGCGATTGCCCAGGAGGTCTTGGGCATCGACCCCATAGTTCCGGAAGGCGTCAACGAGGATGGCGTCGTGCTGCATTGGGTTTCGGATGAACAGGAACGCGCCGTGGATACCGGCCAGTTTACCTGGTCGATGGGTGCCGCGCTGGGACTGCTGCGCGGGAGCAGTGAACAGATCAGCAGTGCGCAGCGCCAGCGTCTGATGCATTCAGCGGCGGACTGCCTCACCCACATCCTGGGAGTTTCAAATTGTGACGCTGAGGGTGTCCTCTTTGAGGCTCTTACCCGGCTGACACCACTGCCGGTGGCGCAGGCGTTTCTCGCGGCGTGGCGGCATGAAAGTGACACCTATGGGACGCTGCCGTTCATCGACGAAAACTGCCTGGAGGGAATGGAGTAGGTCACGCTTCCGGGCGCAGCCGGTGCTGCTGCCTCAAACCAGGCGAATCCAGTAAAGGCCGCGTCTGTTGTCATCCGCGCGCACTTCAAAATCGCCGGGGCAGTCCGCGAGAAACTTGAGCAGACTCTTGTACTTCTTGCCGGGCTGCCCCAGCCGTTTCGGTTTGAGCTTGTAGAAGGTTTCGTAGAGGTGCTGCATAACCCGGCTGGCGTTCACCCATTCTTCGTTTTGTTCCCGGAAAAAATCACGCGCCGCCTGCAAAACATCTTCCGTGCTGTAGTCTCGGACTGCTCGTGCGGCAATTTCTCGCTTGCGATGAGTCGCCCGTGACCTGGTACGTTTGTTTTTCCGCTTCCACCGTTCCTTCATCCCCGGCGGCAAGATCAATTCATACTCAGCGCCATAGTCACGGATCACCCGCTCGCGCAGCGCCTCAAGCTGCTCCTGTGGAGTGCCGAAGGCAGTGGCGGAATACGCCCAATCTCGTCCACGAATCAGGTCACGTTCGAGCTTTGCAAAACACTCGTCACACAGGCCCAGATCATTTACCGGGAACGGCAGATCGCAGCCATCACAAATTGTGTCGATCATGCCGGTATCGCGTTCATCCTGTGGATCAGTCATGGCATTCTCACCGTCTATTGAGGAACTGTACTTATCATAACAAATTTACGCCGGTTGGGTATTGAGGTTGGCGGGGCAATTCTTCCCGCCAACCTTTGTGTATTTACAGATCAAGATCGACGCTTGCAGCTTCAAATGCCGGGGTGGATACTTCATTCAACCGGGGCTGCCATGCCTCATCTGGATGCGTAACATGCCATTCACCCGCCTTAAGCTGATCCAGAGATTGTTTGTCCATCGCCTGCCACTGGCTGTCCATTCCCAAATCGTCCGCAACTGCGTTAGCAAACGCAGGCCCAGTGATGTGGCTCAATTCTTCCATACCTGCCAGAGACATGAAATCGTCCTTGAACTGCCTGGCCCGGTCCTCGGTCTGGAACTGCGCTACTTCGAGCCACTGGGCGCGCTGCGGCGCTTCCGGTGACAGCGTCTCGGCCAGATCACCAAAATCCACCACGCACACAGCGGAATA
>CAYYNB010000263.1:0-5756 GCA_964472565.1 uncultured Anaerolineaceae bacterium | reverse complement strand
TGATGGAATACCGCCGCCACTACGAGCTGCTGGAAGCCGAAGCAGACTACCAGCGTTGCTTGTGCGGGATGGCGCTGTGGTCAGATGAAACACCCCGCGCGCTGGCAGGCGGCATGATCTCCGCCTTCGACACGCCGGTGGTCGAAGCGCCGCTGCCGCCGCTCTTCGAGGGGCGTTACGAACTGCGTGAATCTCCCTTTTGGCATCTCGCTCCGGTCGGGCGTCCAGGTGGGCGTCCGCTGCTGGCCGTGCTGACCAGCTACGAATTTCTCCCTGCGGCGTGGAACTTCTTCCGGCCACTGGCAAGCGTGCTGCGGCTCAATATCCCGCTGGCGCTGGTGGTAGACATCCCGAAGACCTTCGAGCGCAACCTGGCGGTGGATGCGGTCGAAAATATCATCGCCGCCTACCAGGTCCACCTGGCGGGCGTGCGCGGCGAGGACAGCCGCTCGGTCACCCGCATCAACGACTGCCGCCGCACGCTGCAAGAAATCAATGCCGGAGATGCCCTGCACCAGGTGCAGATCAGTTTCGCCGTGTTTGCGCCGGACCTGGGGACGCTCAAACGCCGGGTGCATGAGGTGATCAACGAGACTCGACCCTGGTTTTTCCTGCGCCAGGAAGTCGGGGAGCTGCTGTCGCGGGCGGTGAGTTTTTTCTCGCATACCCCCAGCAAACTCATCAACGTCCCGCCGACCACCTGGCCGGTCACATCGCGCGAGCTGGCGCTGATGCTGGCCCCGCTGGGCTGCCGTAAACTCTCGACCACCGATGGTATCCTGCGCGGGGAAGCGGTGGGTGCCGCCTACCCTGTTTTCTACAATTCGTGGCTGGACCGGCGCGCGACCCACGAGGTCTGGGTCGGTTCGACGGGATATGGAAAGACATTTCTTTTGAACGGATATCTCTCCCGTGAGTACGCGGAAGCAGACATTCCCTTCGACCTGCTCGAACCGATGGGGCACGGGCGGCACATTGCCCAGTCCTTCGACCTGCCCTGGTACATCCTGAGCGCCCAGCACACCTGCCTCAACCCGCAGGACGTGATGTTTCCCACCCTGATCGAACAGAAATCCCACACCATCCGCATTTACGAGACGGTGTTGGGAAGACAGTTGTCCAGCGGCCAGCGCGAAAACCTGGAACGCGGCTTGCTGGGGGAAGCGCTTGAGATTCTCTACAGCGGGTTCGGTGACCTGGAAGCCGTGACCCCGGAGATTGCGCCCTTGTGTGAGACGGTGTGTGATGTCCTGAGCGGCCTGGGTGACAAACCCCACATCCAGCAGGTGGCGCACGACCTGGCCGATGAGATCGCCGGGTTGTGCACCGGGTCCGGTCCCTGGGCGAAGTTCCTCAACGGTCACACGACGGTGGACTTCGGACGCGGGGGGCGCGAGCGCATCGGTCCGCGTGTCTTTTCATTCCACGAACTGGAAGGTGACCCCGTCATGACTGCTCTTGCTTATGCCCAGGTGCTCTCGGCCATCCGCCGCGACAGCCTGCGCGATGAACAGCCGAGGATCATCGCGGTGGATGAGGTCTACCGCCTGATGCGTCACCCGTCGCTGCTGGACTTCCTGATCGAAGCCGCCAAGACGTTCCGTACACGCCGCAAAAAGCTGGTCGTAATCGATCAGCAGTTAAGTGTTTTTTTGGATGGCAAAGCCCGGCTGGTGTTCGAGAACTGCCCGATCCGCGTCATCTTCTCGCAGCGGCAAGGGATGAATGTCTTCCGGGAGGACGCCGCCTTCCAACACCTGAACAAACACCACCTGGACATCATTGCCGCTCTGCCCCGTTTTCACTTCGTGCTGGATATTCAGGATACCGGACTCTACTACCTGGTATCAAGGCCAGCCAGCGGGGAGTTAGCCCGGTATGGAGCCACATGAACGAGGACGTATGGCCAAACAACCCAGTACCCATCCCTTTCAAGTTATGGAAGAAGAAGCGCAGCACGCCTTTCTGGAATGGCCGGTCTGGCTGGTCCTTCGAGAAAAGGAACTCGCGGCCTACCTGGCCGCAAATCGACCGCAAACGGACCCGCGAGCAGCTTCGGGCGCTCGTGCGGGTGATCAACCGGACAAGGAGTAACAAGGTCTATGGCTGAAAAGCTGTTCATCGTCGAATCAGTCGCTAAAACGTCCAAAATCCGCAAAATCCTGGGACCCGGCTGGCGCGTGGAAGCGACACGCGGCCACGTCCGCGACCTGCCCCAGGACAAGCTGGGCGTCGAAGTCAACGAGGAATTCCGCCCGCTGTACGAAGTCCAACCCAGGCAGACCAACACCGTCCGCAAGCTGATCCGGCTCATGCGGAACGCGGAAGCAGTTTATGTGGCGACCGACCCGGATAGGGAGGGCGAGGCTATTGCCTGGCATGTCTTGCAGTTAGCTGACCTGCCGCCGGACAAGCCGGTGTACCGCGTCACGTTTACCGCCATCACCGAAAGCGCAGTAAAGGCAGCCCTGGCTGCACCGCGCCCGCTGGATGTGAACCTGGTCGAAGCGCAGCAGGCGCGCCGCATCGTGGACCGGCTGGTAGGTTACCTGGTTTCGCCGCTGGCCTGCGAAGCCCTGGATGGGCGGTACTCGGCAGGCCGGGTGCAGAGCGCCTGCCTGCGCCTGGTGGTCGAGCGTGAAAAGCAGATCGCCGCTTTTACGCCGGAAACCTACTGGACGCTGGACGCTCACCTGGGAACCGGTGAGATTGAGTTCGATGCCCGGCTGTCGGTGATCCAGGGACAGAAGGTCGAACGCCTCAGCCGCGAGCAGATCGAGAAGCTGATGGCCGGGATGCAGCAGGCGGCCTTCTGGGTCGGTCAGATTGTCCGGGACCACCAGGTGCGCCAGCCGCAGCCGCCTTTCACGACCAGCACCTTACAGCAGGCGGCCAGCAGCAGGTTGGGGCTGTCCCCGGAACGCACGATGCAGATCGCCCAGCGGCTCTACGAAGCCGGGCAGATCACCTATATGCGTACCGATGGCGTAGAAGTTGCGCCGGAAGCGCAGGAGGCCGCCCGGCGGCACATCGCCGCTACCTATGGAGGGGACTACATCCCCAATCAGCCGCCGGTCTACGAGGCAAAGACCAAACATGCCCAGGAAGCGCATGAAGCTATCCGGCCCACCGAAGTAACTCATCTGCCACAGGAAGTGGAGGGTGATGGCGCGGCACTTTACGCCCTCATCTGGAAACGCTTTGTCGCCTCCCAAATGGCCCCGGCACGTTACGCCATCCAAACGATTCCGGTCTGGGCCGGAAAAGCCCCCGGACAGCCCTATCCACTGCTGTTCGAGGCCAGAGGCCGCACGCTGGTCTTCGAGGGGTTCCTGAAAGCCTACCAGGAGCTGCCCGACCCGGATGTCGAGGCGGAAGCGGAAACCAGCCTGCCGCCGTTGGCTGAAGGCGCAGCGCTGCGTTTGCTCGACTGGCGACCCGGTGAACACCGCACCCAAACCCCGCCGCGTTTCACCGAAGCGTCCCTGGTGCGTGAGTTGGAACGGCTCGGTATTGGCCGCCCCTCGACCTATGCCAGCATGGTCCACACGCTTAAGGAACGGGAGTATGCGGTGATTCGCGACAAGCGCCTGGTGCCAACCGCAACCGGCACGACGTTGTGCGATTTCCTGGTGACACACTTTCCAGACTTGTTTGCCGCCCCGTATACCGCCCGCCTGGAAGATGCATTGGATGCGGTGGCACGGGGAGCCGCACCGCGCCTGGCCGTGCTCCAGTCTTTCTGGTCCGATTTTGTACCGTTGTTGGGCGCTGCCGGGAAAGTCTCTCAGCAGCAGGCGCAGACCCGCCGCACGCCGCCAACACCTACCGGTGAAACCTGTCCCGCTTGCGGTGGCGATCTGGTCGAGCGTTGCGGCAAGGCAGGCAAGTTCATCGGGTGTATGAACTACCCGGACTGCGCCTATACGCGCGGCCTGGAACACAAACCGATCATACTGCACGGGCTGCCGGGCTAAGGAGGGATGAGCGATGACCTATGCCCCTGACTATCCGCCGGAGGATTACGACCGCGAGCCGCCTTTCGAGATGGATTCCGGTGAACCGCCGGATGACGCTCGGTTTTTGGACGAGCCGCCGGAAGGATACGACTATGAACCGGAGCCATTTTACGCCGCTCCTGCTTCCGGCCAGGTCGCCTTACCGGGGTTTGAAGCACCGTCACCGGAACCGCCCCAAGAATGGTCTTGGCTGGAGGCGCGTTTTGTGGGCCTGGAACAGCACGATGCCGGAGGAAATCTGTCGGGGTATGAAGTCGGCTGTGTAGACCTCTACGCCAACACGATGACGGGTGACCTGGGCGGTTCTTTCCTGCGTGTGCAAGCTTACGGCCCGGACGAACTCGATCAGGCGGAAGACCTGTTCAACCGGCTGAACGGCTACGCCTACGACAAGAACCTGGCGGCTTACGACCTGCCTGACCTGGCCGAAAAAGCCGCCAACAAGATCGCCGTGCGGGAAAACCTGGCTCCGCCGGAATGGCGCGGTCTTACCGCAGATGAATACACCCTGTTCGAGCGTGAGTGGGGACTAGTCGAGGAGGTTGATCAGGACGTGCCGCCCGAACCGGCCCAGGCGGATCTGCTGCGTACCGCCTATGAGTTGGGCGGAGTCGAGGCTGAAGTGGAAACCACCCCCCTCCACCCGGCGGCACAGGCGTTGACCGGGATTGGGCTGTCCGCCGGAGATTTCGACCCGGACCGCGACGTGCCGCCCTTCTACGACGAGCTGACCCAGACCGCCTATTGGATTGGTATCTACCAGCCTGACCCGGATGACCGCGCGACGTGTGTCGCCAGCATCCTGTCGCTGACCCGTGACCCCGACTCCGGTGCCTATGAAGCCCAGCTTGCTCCTTGCGTGGCCGGAGATTGGGACAAAGCCTACCAGTCCAGTGAGCACCTGATTGGTATCGCGCAGCGCAGCGACGACGTCGAGCGGGTGTTTGAGGCTGCCGAGGGTATGGCGATTGCCGCCGACCAGCGCCAGGAATGGCAGCACGAACGCGGGGTGGCGTTGGAGCCGGATTCGGCCCAGGTAGTCGGGGAGTACGTAGCGCAGCAGTGGGAGATGGATCTATGAGCCAGGCCAAAGGCACATTCACCTTCCGGTTGGATGAGGAGGACCGGGCGGCGCTGGAACGTATTGCCGCCCGGATGGCGTGTGACCGGGGTGCGGCCCTGCGCCAGCTCATCCGGCGCGCTGACCCCTCCCTGGAACGGGAAGGCTGTTTTGTGGCGAATTCCCGGCAGTTCCGTGTCAAACTTATTCCCAAGGACGGTGAAGCATGATCTCTGAAACCACACTGCTGAAGCAGTTTCCGAACGGGGATACGGCGGTGGACTATGGAAACGGATTGGTCTACCGCACGCCCGATGCCGCTTATACTGTCGAACTCGATCCACCCGGCCACCCGCTCAGTGATGAGCCGTTTGGGGTGGACCTGGTGCGCACCACCCGCAGCGAGTTTGGCTTGCAGCGCGAGCAGCGCCTGACACTGGCCGAGTACCCGTCCTTCATGTCTGCCGAAGAGCACGTCCGCGAGCTTGAGGGAACCCTGCTTGAAAAGGGACGCGACGGATTGCAGACCGAAATGGCGCTGCTCGAAACCATGCCCTTCGAGCCGGACAGTGCTATCTACCTGGTGGGGGTGTACCCGCTTGAGCCGGAGACCGACCGGGGCACGTTGAGCCTGATCCGGCTGGACGGGGAGCAGTTGGACGTCGCGCCGGTGGCAC
>CAYYNB010000262.1:0-5795 GCA_964472565.1 uncultured Anaerolineaceae bacterium | reverse complement strand
GGTGTTGTAATGTTGTTGGCAAAGAATCGTGGTCGGAACCAGCATCGCAACCTGGGTGTTGACCGCCTGGTTCACCATGTCCTGCAAATCGGCCTGACTGAGATTGGCTTCTCCGTCGGCAGCGGCTCCTACGATGGGGAGGGCAGCGATTTGGGTGCCGACTTCGCGGTAGACCAGGGTTTGCACGTCGCCTTCGGACAGACCCTGCGACTTATCGTCGTCACCGCCGGTGGTCAGGATGGTCGCCACCAGCAGCCCCAGCAGCAGAAAAATCGCTGCTGTCATAATCAGCACGACTGTCGGAGACGCGCTGGCCTGCTGGGGGGGATAGGGTTGGGGTTGATCCTGGCGCAATGATACCGGGCGTGGATCGGACGGAGGAAACTCAGCCATACCATTAATCCTTTACTTCGTACCGAGATGTCAGGTCGAGGAATTATATTGGATGTCGGCTGGATTTGCCAATGGTAGTTTTTGGGAAGTGACTATCTCTTCGTCCAGCGGGTTGTGGGCGGCGCGGTTTTTGACGGCGAGGGCATGGCTCTGGTTGGCGTAACAATACAGGCAGCCGTAGGGACAGGTTTCGTAGATGCCGATGTCGCGGCTGGCGACACAGCCACATGCGGCGCGGGAGGGCTGGGCGGCAAAATGTTGGGCGCGTTCGGGGAACAGCTCGGCCAACAGATCGCCGTCGATGCAGTGGGCTTTTAAGACGCGACCTGCAATGAGATGCTCCTGGCAGCAGGCGTACAGGGTGATGCCGTGATCGGCGGCAACGGCGGCTAAGTCGCTGATGAGGGCGCGCTTTTCGTCCAGGGGCGGGTCGGTGTAGGGGATGCCCGCCTGCTGTAAACGACGCTCCACTTTGCCGTAGAGCGTGGCGAAACTGAAATAACAGCGGGTGGTGTAACCCGCCAGAGACGCGGCGATCTCGCGGAAGCGGTTCAGATAATACGCGGCATCCAGACCAGCGGCAAAGATCATGGGGTCAAAACGCCATTGGACATGGCGCGGGCTGGTGCGGGCGGCAAGCTGGCGGAAGATTTCGACTTCCTGAGTCCAGTCGGGGACGTAGGGTTCGATCTGGCGTGGGAGGCCGGTGATGGTGTAGTGGCAGATGAAGGGATGGCCCAGCGCGGTTACGTCAGCCCAATGCTTCAGGAAGCTGCCATAGTGCTTGGACCAGAACACGATGCTGTGGATGGCGTCGGGCTGGAGGGAGATGGTGATCGGCTTGCCGGAGATGGGATTCGGGTAGCGGACTATCCCCGCGCGCAGGCGGTTGAGAAACCAGGGCAGATAAAAGGCAGGAATGTCGGTGCGGCGGCTGGCGGAAATGATGGCGGGCTGGGGCTGGGGCATAGGGCAACCTCGTTTGGCGGGTAAACAGGTTCAACATATCACCCACCCACATTCTCCACGGTATGGAGAAAAACATCTGGTGGGTGATATGGCGCGAGGAAGGCGCTTGTGTCAGGTACGACTACACGTCGTCTTCACCCAGGGTTTCTTCGTCACCACCACCGCTCTCTTCTTCATTGGCGCTCGCGCCGATTTTGCCGACGAGCGGCATGATGTCGAAGGACTGGCGGATGAGCAGTTCGATTTCGCGGGTGAGTTCGGGATTTTCGACCAGATATTGTTTGGCGTTTTCTTTGCCCTGGCCGATCAGACCGTCATTGTAGCGGAAGAAGGCCCCGCGCTTTTCGACGATGCCGCTTTCGACACCGAGATCGATGACTTCGCTTTCCTTGCTGAAGCCGTGATCGTACATCAGATCGACTTCGGCCTGACGGAAGGGCGGGGCGACCTTGTTTTTGGTGATTTTGATACGGGTGCGGTTGCCGATGACTTCATCCTTGCGCTTGATGGCCTGGATGCGGCGAATGTCGATGCGCACGCTGGCATAAAAACGCAGGGCGCGGCCACCGGATGTCGTTTCGGGATTGCCGAACATCACGCCGACTTTTTCGCGGAGCTGGTTGGTGAACAGCACGGAGGTGTTGGTCTGTTTGATGACGCCGGATAATTTGCGGAGGGCCTGACTCATCAGGCGGGCCTGCAAACCGACATGGCTGTCGCCCATTTCGCCTTCGATTTCGGCGCGGGGAACGAGCGCGGCCACACTGTCCACCACAACAATATCCAAGGCCCCGCTGCGCACCAGGGCATCGGTGATTTCGAGGGCCTGTTCGCCGGTATCGGGCTGCGAGATGTAGAGATTATTCACATCGACGCCAAGCCGTTCAGCGTAGAGCGGGTCGAGGGCGTGTTCCATATCGATAAAGGCGCACACACCGCCCATACGCTGGGCCTCGGCAATGGTGCTGAGGCAGAGCGTGGTTTTACCGGAACTTTCGGGGCCATAAATTTCGGTCACGCGCCCGCGTGGAATACCGCCCACACCAAGCGCAAGGTCAATGGCAAGTGAGCCGGTTGAAATGGCTTCGACCTGCAAATGGGCGGCATCCCCCAGGCGCAGGATTGCGCCGTCACCAAAACGTTTGGTGAGGTCTGCCAGGGTGTTTTCTAAGACCTTTAAACGGTCATCTTTTGCCATAGTAACTTCTCCAGCCTGTGAGAGGTGCGATTTGATAAAAAACAGTATAGCACAAGTGTTCGGATAGATCAAATATTTGTTCGGAAACGATGAAAAAAAGAGGGGCGCGCGGCCCCTCTGAAGTGGTTTGGTTACTGCTGGCGCAAGTCCAGCGTATAGTTGCCCGTCGTGCCGCCGACGTGCAGGCCGTAGTGCGTGGCGACGATGAGATAGGTTCCTGACGAAGGCAGGGATACATTACTGATCACCGAGTCGGAGTTGGTGCCGGCTTCTACGTCGTCGTTGTAGGCCACCAGAATGCCTTCGGGTGAGATCAGGAAGACGGCAGTGTCAAGATTGCCACCGCTGTTGCTGAGGCCGATGGTCACTTTGTCGCCCTGTTCGCCTTCAAAGGAGTAGAGGCGGAACCGGTCGGCGGTGGTGATGCTGCCCGTGACGGACTGGCCGTAGGTCAGCGGCACGGCAGACGCGGCCTGCGCCTGGTAATTGAGCGCTGCCGGGTTGGTCATATCGAAGAAGTCGGCGGAGCCGGTGGTCACGGTACCATCGGGCGCGACTTCAAATGTCACCATGTAACGCGCGCCGAGATTGATCGGGAGCGGGGTAGAATTGATGACGGTCTGGTTGTTCACGTTGACGCTCAGCGCAAAGTTGACCGGGGCGGTGTCTTCGCACTGGGATTGGTACCAGACTTCGACTTCATAGATGCCGGGATCGAGACGATTCGGCGGCCAGTAGATGTAGGAGGTGGGGGAGGTCGTTGTGTTCAGACAGCCCACGTTGCCATCTTCGTAGAGCACGCCGCCGCTGCGGATGGACGGCTCATCATCGTAGACGGTATCACCAGCGGGGTCACGGACCTGAAGCTGTAAGTCGGCGTTGGTGGCCCAGGTGAGGCTGACTTCAATCGAGCCTTCGGGCAGCGGAGTCGGAGTCGATTCGCCAGGGATCGCTGTTTCGCCCGGTGCCGGGGTTCCGGTGGTTCCCGCTGTGGCGGTATTGACGGTGAGACGATATTCACCTTCGGTGCCGCCGATGGTCAAACCGTAGCGGGTGGCGATGATGGTGTAGGTGCCATCGACGACCAGATTCCGCTGGATGAAGGAGTCGGTGGTGTCGTCGTTGGCGTCATCGTTGACCACGAGCACGGTGTTATCGGGGGCGAGCAGCGCGAGATAGGTGTCCAGGCTGCCGGACTGCGCTTGCAGGGTGATGTCAACGGTGGAGTTGGCGGTGGCGTCGAAGGTGTAGGCCTGGGCGGGCGCGCCATTTGTGATCTGGCCGGAGACGGTGCTGCCGACGGCAACCGGGGCGGCATTGGCGATTTCATTACCGAAGACGGTCACATCAAGGCCCGCATTCACGCCGCCGTTGGTGGTTTGCCACGAGGCGTCGGGGGCAAGGACCAGCCGGGCAAGATAACGCTGGCCGGGGTTGATGGTGCCGTTGATGGTCTGGGCGGTGTCACCGTTGGCGCTCAGATCGAGCGTGAACTGCTGGGGACCACCGACGGCGCAGCCATCAAGATAGTAAATGATCACTTCATAGCTGCCGCCGGGAACATCACCGGTGGGCCACGAAATGGTTTCGGTGGGGCTGTCGGTGGTAGCGGTATCGCAGTTCACGTTCACATCTTCGGCAAGCGTGCCGCCGCTGGCGGTGCCCGTGTTGAAGGCGTGGACTGTGCCGCCCACCGGATCACGCACTTCGAGATTCAGATTGACGGCGGCACTCCAGACCAGCTCAAAGTCCAGGCCGCCGTTGGTCAGGTTCACCGTCGCGCCGCCGACCTGCTGAATGCCGGAAAGACGCAGGGTAAAGCCGCCGCTGGCGTCACCACCGGCCCCGGTGCCGCGCAGGACGGTGATGTAATAGGTGCCGTTGGTGGGAACGCTGAAATCGGTAATGGTCGCCTGGGCTGGGCTGGAAATATCCAGGTCCTGGGCGACGATGTTGCCGCGCTGATCGGTCATGATTAGCACCGGGGTAAGGTCTGCGACTTTGGTGGTGACTTCGATAGAAACCGTATCTCCCGCGCTGGCAGGCAAGGTATATGTTTGTGAAATAGTGTTGGCGTCCAGCGTGGCGGTAATGACATCACCGACCGAAACCTGACGACTGCCTGTGCCGTCCTGAGCATGGACCGTCAAGGCGTACAGGCTGAGCACGATCCCCAGGACGACGGGGAAGAATAGGCGTTTTCGCTTCATGCAAAAATTCTCCTCAAAATTGATGACAACAACTCTAACCAACCGCCCACAGATGCGTGGAGTGTAGCTAATCAGGGCGGTAAAGGCAACGGGCCTGGGGCCAAACATTGAGTAATCGTAGGTTAATCCTCGACTGGCTGCGGCGTGGCGGCGATAGGTAAGCCGAGGCTCACGAAGTTGGTGGTTCCGGCAGCTACCGTAATATTCTGCTCCAAACGCTTGCCCTCGACGGTGACGCTGATGACATAATCCCCTTCGGGCACGTCACCCAGCACGAAATTTTCCTGCCAGGCAGGGTCGGCCTGGACGTGCCAGGTGCGGAGATTGGGCTTCCAGATGCCGATGTAGGTGGTGGTGGTCTGCTTGATGCGCCCGCGCTGGCTGAGGGTGACGGTGACATCCTCCACCCACGAGCCGTCGGAACGGGTGACGCTGCCCGCGACGACGCCATACCCGGTCCAGGGGGCGATCCAGAGCAGGGGATTATAGACGGTAAAATAACTGTTGGTGCCCATGCGGACTTCCATATGCACATGGGGGCCGCTGACATCGCCCGTGCCGCCGCTCAAACCGATCACGTCGCCCTGTTCAACATGCTGGCCTTTTTCGACCAGCAGGGTTGCCATGTGGGCGTAGAGCAGCCAGATCCGCTGACCGCGATAGCCATAATCGTATTCGATCAGGACGCAGTTGCCGTAGGAACTGTAGACGTCGAGATCGGTGGAGGGAATGACGCTGCGGGCATCGTTGGCGTAAATCACGGTGCCCGCGCCGCCCGCGTAGACTTTTTCGCCAACCGGGTTGGGCAGGTCGATCCCGGCATGGACACGCCAATCGTTCTGGGGGCCGTCGGAGCCGAAGGGATAGTTAAACAGCGATTCACTGTTGGCGCTGGCGTCGGCAGGGCGCACAAACCAGAAATGATCGTAGGCGTGCGGGCTGAGCGGCACTTCTTCGGGCGGCGGCTGGTAATTGGCGACCTGGGTATTTTCGGCGACAAAAAAGCCGGTTGGGCTGGGCAGCAG
>CAYYNB010000261.1:0-5894 GCA_964472565.1 uncultured Anaerolineaceae bacterium | reverse complement strand
TGGTCCGCCGGGCACACGAACTGGGTTACACCATTCTGGTCGGAGACAACCCGAAAGGCGTGGACATGGCGGTCGTGCAGGAATGCCGCCACCTGAAAGCCAACGTTATCGTCGTAGGTGTAACCAACGGCCCGCGTAATGGAGGCTGTGCCCACGGCAGTTACGTGAAAGTAGACCGTGATACCTACCGCTCGGTTGGTGGCCGCCTGCTGGATCGTTATGCGGTCCGAGATCGTTATATGGCGGACATGGCGCAGCGCGGTGTGTTCATCTGGAACGGCCAGAGCGCCGGGACCAAAGCCGGTCATGCCTACATGGCTGGTCGGGGCAAAGAAACGCACCTGGTCACTTTCAAGCGAGGGTAGGTTCATGACGACCTACACGGCTGCCATCGAAACGTATGGATCACAGCGGGTGAAAGACCCGCGCACCGGGCGGCAGGTGTCCGCCTACAAAATAGGCTACTTGGGTGCCGCCCCCGATACCTTATTGACCCTGTATGGACCTCGCGCACGGGAGGTCTCTCCGCGCCAGGCGTCTTATCGCTACGTTGCGCTTGAAGGAGACGTAACGGTGCGGCATGGCTACCTGCTGGTGAAACTGAACGCGGACGAACTGGCGCGCGCGGAACGTGTCACACGCCAGTCTGAACGGGCCGCTGTATATCTTTGGCGTGATGATCGGTGGCACGAGTTCCCGACGCGCTGGACACCAGACTACGTCCCCATCGTAGGACGTTCTGGCCCGGACTTCGATCCTGCCGGGTATCGCCCAGTATCCCCCTCAACCGGTGAAAAAGAAGTGGCGGTCGAGGGTGTCCGCGCCGAAAAGAGCCAGCGCAGCCCCGAGGAAAAACCGTGGTGGTGGTTAAGCGGTGATACCTACCCCCACCGTGAGACACTCCGGAGATACGGCGCACGGTTCAGTAAACGGCGCAAGGCCTGGTACTTTATCGGGCACGAACTGCCTGCTGCTTTACGAGCGCTGGTCTCTGTGTTTGACGACTCTGACACACGGGCAGAAGGGGACGATCTGCCGCCTGAAGATGAGATTCCTAACGCGCTAGACGGTGAAGACCGGTTCGATGTGCCAGCGGCAGATGAGACAACGCTTCCACCTGCCGAGTCCGGCGACCAGGCAGCCCCCTCCGAACCGATCACACCAGCTTCAGAGCCTGCTGACATCCCCCACATCCGCGTGATCAAACCGCAGACTTCTCCCGCCCATGGCAGTGCCCCAGACGAGGTGCAGCGTGCCATCCAACAGGCGAAAACATCTCCGGTAGATCGTCTTACCACGTCCCTGCCGCGTGCGACCCGTAAGACGCTGGTCCGTATCGAGCAGTCGTGTGTCGGCGAGCTGACTGGCAGCATCACCGGGCAGGTGTACTGTTTCGGCTATGCCATTCACGATGGGATATGTGTCTACGTCAACATGGGCGGGCCGCGCATGGCGGTCGAGGCTATCCGCGCGAAGTTCAGTAAGGGCGATATCGTCAATCTCGTGCCCTGGGATGCGCCCGCCATCGAGTTGACTGCTGGTGAAGGCAACAGCGGGATGTATACCGACTACCTACAAAACATCCCCGAAGCGAAGTTCACCAGCCTGATCCTGCTTCACGAGTGGCTGACCCAACCGAACTATGGCGGCAGCGCGACGACCTTCATCATCCGCACCTCAGATGAGCAGTCCATGGCGAAGCTCAAACACCACGTCACGGCACTGGTCAAAGTGCCGGTGTTCGACACCTGGTCGAGCTACCTGTACCACGCGGGGCAGACCGCGATGTTGGTGCGTAAGACACGCGCCGGAGGTGGAATCGACCTGCTCACAGTCACGCTGGATGCGGACGCCTGGACCCGGCTCATCACGGGCGGCATAGAACAGCAGGTGATTACTCTGCCAGCCACGCTTCAAACTCCCACAATCTGACGCTAATTCACAATTGTAGGATTTCAGAGTTACTGCGCCGAACTTACCCGAAGATCGGGTGGTTTTGTCAAAGTTACTGCACTAGATTTTCCACAGTTCCCGCGCTAATCCCTCGAAATTGTCGAAGTTATTGCACGAATCCATCACAAGCTTTTCCCGTGTAGAGAAGATTGGCGCAATAAGCCTGACATTTCGCGCAACAACTCTGACGCCACGCGCAACATCTTTGAAATCCTACAACAATAAAACGCGCCACAGATCACGAAAGGACATACCATGGCACGTGCAGAAAGCAAGATGATCATGGGCTATCTGCCCATCGAGCAGCGCCACTACCCGGCGCTGCTGTCGTTAGTGACACCGGCCACGCCTGCGGTGAAACTGCTGGACCCGTTCGCGGGTGAAGGGGCATTTCTGGAAGCGGCGGCACAGGCCTGGAACGTCACGCCCTACGCCAACGAACTGGACGGGGAACGCGCTGCCCAGTGTATCGAACGTTTCGGCCCAAAACAGGCCGTGCGCTGCGACGTGGAACGGCTGCTGGCCTCGAACGGTGCGTTTGGAGTGGGCTGGTTCAACCCGCCCTACGATCACGACAAAGCCGCCAAAGCTAACAAACGGGTTGAGTTTGCTTACCTGCGCCATTCGTGGAAATGGCTGCAAGAGGGCGGCCTGGCATTGTGGTGCGTGTACCTGCACCATCTCACCGAAGAAGCCGCCACCTTCCTGGCAAAAAACAGCCGCAGTGTGGACGTGTGGGCGCTGCCGGGCAAACACCTCGGTGAATACGATCAAATCGTGGTGGCCGCCATCAAAGGCACACCGCCCGACGTAGAAGCGCTGTACGATCACATTCTGGCGCAGAAAACTGCGCCGCACCCGCTGACCATCCAACCGGAGCCAGTCTACAAACTGCCCCCGCCGCCTACCATCACCCGCTTTGTGTTCGCGCCCGACATGGTGGACGAAGTGCAGGGCTTACGGCTGGTCGAAGAAGGTGGCGCGTGGAAAAGTCACGGTTTTCAGGCGCTGTTGGATGTGCCGCTCGTACAGGAAACCATCCGCCCGGTCGTTGCCCCGCGTCCCGGTCACCTGGCCCTGGTGCTGGCTGCCGGGGTCGCGGATGGAGCGGTTATCGACACGAACGAGTACGGGCAGGTCGCGCTGCGCGGCAAAACCGAGCCGGTCGAGCAGGTGGCACGGGTAGACGTGGAAGCCATGCCCGGCGACCCGGACCGGCAGGTGAAAAAGACCACCATCCGCCTGAAACCGTCTACCACCCTGACGCTGCTGGCGGCGGACGGCACCCTGGTTGAGATGGACGGCGACGAGGCGCTGCTCAACTTCATCACCGCCAACAAACGAGCGTTGGCCGGTTATCTCAACCGGCGTTTCGACCCGATGTATCGCTTTGACTTTCACGGTCTGTCGCCGTTCCTGGACCGCATCCGGCTGAACGGCAAGTATCCGCTTTACACGGCGCAGAAACACGTCGTGGCGGCAGTGGCACGCGGGTTGGAAGAACGTAACAGTCTGCTGCTGGTTGGCCAGATGGGGGTGGGAAAAACGGCCATCGGCGGGGCGGCTTCCATCGCCATCACGTCGGGGATCGTCGAAACGCTGCGCAGCAATATGCGGGACGACCAGGTCGTGTTGGTAGTCGCCCCACCGCACCTGATCGACAAGTGGAAACGCGAGCTGCTCTCCATCCACCCCAACATCATCGTCGAGCAGTTGGACCGGCACGAAGACGTGAAAACCTTCATGGACCGCGCCGCGCGTTTGGGACCCGGTATCGCCAAGATCGGCCTGGTCAAACGTGACATGACCAAATTGGGTGCGGGGCACGAGCCAGCGGTGGTCTGGCGCGAACAGCGTATTCCGCTGTGGCGGTATGAAGAACCTGTGCCGGAGGGTTACACGCCTGCTCAACGTATCCGCCGTGACAGGGTCCCCACCTGTCCCCACTGCGGCAGCACCGTCATGCAGGAGAAAAAGGGCAGCGTCTCGCCTGCTTCGGAAAGCTGGCTGAAGAGCGGTCAGCGCACCTGCACCGTCTGCCAGGCTCCGCTCTGGCAGGAGGCCCGCGACCGGGGTTCCCGCCCGAAACCAGGGCAGAAGTACCCGTCGAAAAATCCCCGCTATCGCCTGGACGAGTACCTGCGGCGGTGTTATCCTGACCGGGTCTATCTGCTGGTGTGGGACGAGGTCCACGAAGCGCAGCACGGCGACACAGGGAATGGGGAAGCGTTCGGTCGGCTGGCGGGACTGGCACAAAAGGTGCTGGCGATGACCGGGACCCCCTTCAACGGGCGCTCGTCGTCACTCTTCAATTTGGAATACCACCTCAACCCACGCGTAAGACAGCGGTATCCCTGGGGCGGCGCGGCGCGCCTGAGCCGTAAGACACGCGGCAACCACGACTACCAGGCGGTGCTGGAAGAAAACACCCGGCAGCGTGGACGGGCCGAATCCCGCTGGGTAGCGGACATGGGCGTGCGTGAACAGGTCATCGAAGAGCGTCCGTCTTACGACCGCGACACCGGTGTCTACACCGGCACGACCACCTATGAGCGGCCCTATGAAGAAGCACCGGGGATCTCGCCCCTGCTGGTGGCCGAAGTGCTGGACCATGCCATCTTTTTCAGCTTGGGTGACCTGGGCAAAGCGCTGCCGCAGTTCGAGGAGATTGCTGTGCCCGTCGTCCTGGACTCGGACGTCTACGACCAGTACGAGCGCACTCGCCAGCAGTTGAAGGACTATCTCATCCAGCGCCGTTGGGAGGGCGATACCACCTTCCGGGGAGCCTACCTCCAGTGGGCGATGGGCTGGCCGAACGCCGCTCACCGGCCTTACGAGGTCATCCACAACCTGAAACATCCGGTCACCGGCATGAAAATCCCGCACCGGGTGACTTCGCTCCCGTCTTACGGCGAACAGCGCGTGTTTGCTAAAGAAACCGCCCTGATCGACCTGCTGCGTGACGAACTGGCCAACGACCGTCCCTGTGTGGTCTATCTCAGACAGACAGCGACGCGCGACATCCAGCCGCGCCTCGAACAGCTCATCCGGCAGCATGTGCCGGGAGCCAGGCCATTCATTCTCAAGAACACGGTAGACGCTGAACGCCGCGAGGCGGTGATCAATGCGGAGGTGGCGAAAGGCACCAACGTTATCCTCTCCAACCCGGAGCTGGTCAAAACCGGGTTGGATCTCGTCTTTGCGCCGACCCTCATCTTTTTTGAGTTGGTGTTTAATCTCTCGACGCTGATGCAGGCCGCTGCCCGGTCCTACCGGCTCAACCAGTCCCATCCGCACTGTAAGGTGTACTACCTGTATGCCGAGGACACGATGGAAGCGACTGCCGTGCAGCTCATGAGCCGCAAGCAGCGCGCTGCCAAACTGCTGACCGGCGATATCGGCCTGACCGGGCTGGATGCGCTGACCGAAGGTGAGGGCGGCTTCGAGGAAGCCCTGCTCGATGCCATTGGCCGCGATGAAACCTTGCTTGATCCCTCAGCGTTATTCAAGGTGCAGTCCGCCCAGGGTGAGGTGGATGCCGAAGATGCCTCCTTCTGGAACGTCGAAGTGGACCGCCAGGAACGTGCGCCCCTGCCTATGGCTGCCGCAGCGGTTGAAACCGATCGGCTGGTGCAGGCGGCTATCGAATTGGGTGGGGTAATCACCGAAGAAATTACCGCGCCACGCCCGGTCACACACCAGCCTGCACGCCAGTTGGAACGCGCGGTGGGTAGTTACTTCGCCACCGTTCACATCCTGCCCGATCACACCCGCAGCCACCGGCTGCAAGCGGAACTTCTACAGGCGTTAACTGAGGGGGTGCCGGGTATCCCCGGTCTTTCGGACGTGACGTTTGACCGGGCAGTCCACGAAGCATCCCTGGTGGACTGGACGCGCGGTTGGCTGGAACAGCACCGCGTGGTATTTGCCGGGCACGAAGC
>CAYYNB010000260.1:0-5906 GCA_964472565.1 uncultured Anaerolineaceae bacterium | reverse complement strand
CGCCGGTCGCGCTCTCACCGGTGCGCGGGTGGACAGCCTCCCCCGCGCCTGCCGGACTGGTAGCCCAGCCCGACAGGATGCACCCCGGACCGGGGCGCATCAAAAGCCAAATCACGCACTACAAAGGAGAGATCACCGCATGAGTTACCGTAAGACGATCACTGAAATTGCACGACGACTGCCACACCGTTCGCAGCGGGAGGTGGCCGAGGTCCTGGACGTGCTGCGTGACCTGTGGCTGGCCGAACTGGTTCAGCCGTGTAAGACAATTGCGCTGTTCGACCTGGGCACACTGTCAATCGAGGTGCAGGAATTACAGACTGCTGGTGCTGTGCGCCAGACCCTGCACGACAAATGGGGGGATGAGTATCCCAATCTCATCCAACGTATCTATGGGCGTTTCCGGCCCTCGGCTGTCTTACGTCGGGCGTTGGAAGAGAGACACCAGGAGGGATTTGATGAGTAAGGCCCAGTACAGCGAACGTTTCACCCTGAGTTTCACGCTCGACCAGGTGCGGCGGTTGGATGAACTTGCCCGCGTGCGCTCGCGTGAGGGGCAGACGACCAATCGAACCGAGTTGGTGCGTGATGCCGTGAACTTCTACCTCATGCACCAGGAGGATCTGCCCGGTTCACGCAAAGCGATTGCCCGGTCGGTGGAAGGCAAAATCGCCCAGGTAGATAGCAAAGTGGACCACCTGACGGACATCCTGGAAGACTTTATCGAACGAGTGACCAAACGGAGGGGAAGCTGATGGATCACAAACAGATGTGTGTGGCCAATCTGAAATACAAAAAACCGACCGAAGCGGATTCCAAAAAGGCCAAAGGCCTCTTACGCTACCTGACTTATCGCGACAGCCGCGACGGGCATATCAAACAGGTATCCGGCCAGGAACGCTGGGTCGATCATGGCCTGGGGCATACGGTAGGAGAAATCGCGGAGACGTGTGATCGCTACCAAAGCGAGCATGTGCTGGCCTTCACTCTTGTGGTCAATCCCAACCCCGACCTGATCGCGATGGTGCCTGAAAAACAACGTGGGCGTTTCGTGCGCGAACTGACCGAAAACACGCTGGGCCAGTTCTTCGACGCGCGTGGGTTGGAGGGCGGCGTGGAATGGAGCTATGTGACCCACCACCGCCAGAGCGAAGACCCACAAGCGCCCGGCCTGCCCGATCCACATACCCACGTGATTCTGCCGGGAACTTACTTCGATGAGGATGAAGGCCGGCGAGTCCCGCTGTTTTTCTCACGCAACCGGCAGGTCGATCACATCGAACTGCTGCACCAGATCACGGAAAAGAACATGGTCGATGGTTTGGAGCGGTACGTTGGCCTGGATTGGGAACGGCGTTACGACACGCTGGAAATGGTCCGGGAACAGCAGCACAACGTGGTCGAACGCGAGCCGGATGGGGAGTTCTTCGACAATAGGATCGTCTGGCCGGTATGGGCTGGGGTACGACGTTTGACGGAAGACACCAGTGCCGCCGGAATCTACCGTTACTTTCCAGTGGCTCCGGCCAGCGGCCAGACGGAGTTTGAGCCGGACGAACTGCGGCTTGAGTTCCGTCCGCTCCTCCAACTTCTCGACCATGACCTGGCTGACACTGTCGCCCAGGCGTTTGCCTACCAGATGCGCGCCTATCCCGATCCGTCTTTGACCAAGCTGGAAGACTATGCCCGGCAGTTGGTAGAGGATGCCCAGGGAGATTCGGGCACACGACCGGGACTGGATATTCAGCGCGAAGGCCCTTCGCTCGATTTGTAACCGAGAAGCGCACAGAGGATCGGGGCGCATGTCGTCGCCAAACGTATCGCCCAAATCCCCTGTGTGCGACTCCTTATAGGTGAAAAATAGTATGACATACAATGACTCTGCTCACAAGGCAGCGGCGGTTGATCGACCTGCCGCCCGCCGAGAAAACTTCCTGGACGCACTCTACGGCCAGGCGGATCCGGCCCACTGGCTGGAGCTGCGCTGCATCCATCCTGAAACCGAAGTCAGCCGCGTATTGTGGTCGCCGGTGGGTGATCCATCCCGCCGGGCGGCGGTCTTACGTCAGGCGGATGCCATGAACAAAGCCGGTTTGGGGGTCTACTTCGCGCCCTGTCTGCGCCGGGAGAAAAAGGGCGATGCCCAGGCGGTGGCCTCAGTACCTGCGCTGTGGATAGACATCGACTGTGACGATGATCCCGGTCAACGTGCCGCCGCGCTTGAGAAGCTGCATTCCTTCGACCAGAAACCCTCAATCCTTCTGGACAGTGGGGGAGGCTGGCACGTTTACTACCTGCTTGGTACGCCTTACGTGCTGGAAAACGACGAGGATCGGCAACACGTCGCCCATATCCTGCATGGGTTGTCGGCGGCGCTCGGTGGAGATACCGACTATGTGAAGTCGGTCGCTTCTCTCATGCGTTTGCCGGATTCGGCCAACACCAAACCGGAGCGTGGGGGTGTGGTGGCTGCGATTATCGAGTTCCATCCCGAGTGGCGGTATCCCCTGGCTGCGTTTGAATGGCTGGCCGTGCAGCCGCAGCAGAAGATACTGCCGGTGCAGCCGGTGTCTGGAAACGGTCACCATGCGCCGCTGCCCCAGGTGACACTGGACTACCTGAGTCGCGGGGCCTCCAACGGCAGTCGTAACAAAGCTTTGTTTGATGCTGCCTGCCAGTTTCGCGATGCGGGCTACAGCCAGGCGGAAGCTGAAACCCAGCTTGTCTTACGCCACGTCGCCGATGGAGGACCGGGCGAGAATCCGGCAGCGCGTGAGCGTGAAGCGCGGGCGACCATCACCAGTGCTTACCGTCAGTCTGCCCGCGAGCCGATTGCACGGTCTACCCAGGATGCGCCCGAGCGGGTGAACCACCTCTTGAGCCGCTTCAGCGGCCAGGAGCAGCCGGAGCGCCCGACGTCGGAACAGATCGCGGAAGTGATCTCGGCCTGCGCCCACCTGGAACCGGTGGAATGGGCGGTGCAGCGCACCAAAATCAAGGAACTGTGCGGAAACGGTGTGAAAACCGGCGACTTGGAGCGCCAGTACCGGCAGGCGCGTAAGACGCTGGAACGCGAGCGTTACCAGTCTCAGCCAGAAAATGAGAGTTATATCCAAGTTGAGGGCCGTATGGTCCACCGGCGGGAAACGTATTACGGCCCGGCGGACAAAACCGTCGCGGATTGGACTGCTCACGTAACCGAACGCATTTCCCAGGTCAACGACGATGGGCAGGTGGAACATGTCACCTCGCTGGTCCTGACCAAAAAAGACCAGACTTTCACCCTGCAAGTGCCAAGTGAGGTTTTTGGGGATGACGCGGCGCTGCGGCGTTTCATCGCCGGTCGTGGCGGCGAGATGTTCACCGTGCGAGCCGGGATGGGTAAGCACCTGGCTCCTGCTATTCTCAAATTGTCTGGCAGCTATCCGACCCGGACCAACTACCGTTTCATGGGCTGGACTCAGATCGACGGGCGCTGGACGTATGTCTCACCGGGTTTCTGTGTGAATGCGAATGGAAAAGTAGATGAGCCGCCCGACGTGGAGTTGGACGTCCGGCTGCGGGATTATGGTCTGCAAGACACGACCTGGCAAGACAGCCTGAATGCTTTCGAGGCCATGATCCCGGTGTTTCCGAAACACCTCGCGCCGACGTGTATAGCTTTTGCCCTGCTGCCACTGCTGCAACGTTTTTTCCCGGCAGCCGCGCCACGACCGGCGATCCACCTGGCCGGGACGTATGGCAGCGGCAAATCCGAGTTAGCCGCGCTGATGAGCAGCTTCTACGGGATATTCTCGCGTGATACGCCGCCCTCGCAGTGGGGGGATACCATCAACACGGTGGAGGCGATGGGGTATCCCCTGGCCGATGCGCTCTATTGGATTGACGATTATAAGAGCATCTACGCCGACGAGCGTGCCTTCACTCGCTTTCTGCAAAGTTATTCGCGGGGCATGGGGCGGGGCAGGCTGACCCGTGAAGCCAAACTGCGCCAGGAGCGCCCGTGTCGAGGTCTGATCCTGAGCACCGGTGAGACAGTCCTGGAGGGTGAGGCCTCGGTGCTGTCGCGTATGTTGGTGCTGGATGTGCCGCCCTGGGAACACCGCGATCCTGGAGGGCAGAAACTCGCCCAGGCGGACCTGCTGCGGCAGCATCTCGCTGGTTTCACCGTCGAGTTTGCCGCCTGGATTGCCTGTCAGGTCGAAGAACATGACCTGGTGGGGGATATCGCCCGGCGGTTTGCGACCAGCGCCGAAGGCTACCGCAAGAAGTTGGCGCTGTTGGGCGGTTCTCAGGCTAACACCGGGCGCATTGTCCAGAACTGGGCGGTGCTGGTGACGGTCTACCAACTGCTGCGTAAGTTCCTCGAAGAAAAGGAGTCCGACGACGTGCTGCCCGGCTGGCAGGATGCGATCCTCGAAACCGCTCAGGCGGTGCGGCAGGAACGCGCCAGTGAGGTTTTCCTGAACAACCTGGCGCAGCTGCTGGCCAGCGGCGAGGTGATGTTCTCCACTGACATGAAAAAACCCGAAGAACCGCGACCAGGCGTGACAGTCGTAGGCTACCGGGATGCCCAGTTCCTCTACCTGCTGCCCGAAGTCGCCTATCGTGAAGTCAACCGGGTTCAGCCGCTGCGGTTTACTGCACCTGCCATTGGCACACAGTTGCGGGAGGAGGGAGTTCTTGTGCCGTTCAACGGTGACCGGCACCTGGCGGTCCAGATCCGGGTACGCGGCAACCGGGTGCGCGCCTGGCGTCTCAAAGCCGAAATTCTGTGTGGAGACGGTGGAGAAAGTGGAGACACTATCGCAGAATTGGATGCATAGCATGTGATCCTGTTGTGGAGACAGTGGAGCCGTGGAGACAGACAGATCGTGAATCGGTCGTTTGTCTCCACTATCTCCACTGTCTCCACTTGGAAAAGTCAAAAATGACTGAAAATCAAAAATTTCAGGGGGTATACAAAACCAAATTGCAGTGCTGAAACAGCTTGTGGAGTAAGTGGAGACAGTGGTGACAAAACCCCGAATCATGAGTTGTTGTTCACCCGAAAAATAGATCTGGACTCAGAAATAAAGTCCAAGATTCCGAAATAGAGTCTTGGACTGAAAATGGCAATCAATGAGGGTAATGCGAAAAACAGTGCATTCAGATAAGGGAAAAAGCAGCCACCCAGTCCAGAACTTTATTTCTGGAAAATGCCGTGGCTGAATGGCATGTATTTCGATGAGAAAGGGCCAGTCCAGAACTATATTTCTGAAAACGCCCTTTGATCGTGCCATTCTCAGGCGAAGAATGCTCATGTTCAGTCTAGAACTTTATTTCGGGTGAACAGTTGTTCACTGACAATATAGTTCTGGACTGAACAAAAAAGTCTTGGACTGGACAATAAAGTTCTGGATTGGAAAACGAGCGAAACATCGGTCCGCTACGCTGAAAACAGGCTTTTCTCGCTCAGCTTTGCGAAAGTCTGGTGCTATTCCAGATACTGAGTCCAGAACTTTATTGTCTCGATTTTGAGGCATTCTGTCGGCCTTTGATCGCCCAGTTCAGAACTTTATTGTCTCAAACTCGTTCAAATCTGGCGCGTTTTTCCCGTAATGCGCCCACCCCCAGTCTAGAACTTTATTGTTGGTGAACATGAGTCCCGGCTTCCCGCAACGCGCCCGATCGCGCGGCGAGTGAACAACGCGGGCGGCCTTCCCATCAAGTCACGGCAGCGGCACGGTGGCACTACTCTACGAGCAGTACCACCGTGCCACTTGCCTCGCCTGCTGCGTCCAGGAGGAAATTCACCGGATAAGTGGCGAGAGAATCTGATCAAATCCCTGTTGTGAGACATGCCGCAGGGGGCCTTGACGGGTCCCTTCCTCTGCGTTGTGCCGTGAGGGTACCGGCGCGTTGCC
>CAYYNB010000259.1:0-5931 GCA_964472565.1 uncultured Anaerolineaceae bacterium | reverse complement strand
CGCTGGCGGGACGCGCTCGGTTGGCGGATTCAGGGAAAGCGCTCACAAAGGCGCACAACGCGCAGCGGAAGAATTTGGGCTGGATTATGCTTATTCGAACTCGCGGGATGAGTTTGATTATACCGCCCAACTGGACACCATGCTCGGTGAAGAGCGGAATATCATCGTTACGGTGGGCTACCAGATGGAAGCGGTGACACTGGACTATGCGCTCCAGAATCCAGACGTGTATTTTATCGGGGTGGATCAGGCGTATTCAGATGTGGAAGAACTGCCGGATAACCTGATTGGACTGCAATTCGCCGAAGATGAAGCCGCGTTTATGGTCGGCGCACTGGCCGGGAAAATGACCAAGAGCAATACCGTAGCGGTGATCGGGGGGATGGAGATTCCGCCGGTGATCCGGCTGGCGGAAGGTTTTCGGAACGGCGCACAGTATGTGAACCCGGATGTGGACGTGCTGATCGTGTATACGGGTTCGTTCGATGATGGGGAACTGGGAACCGAAACCGCACAGGATTTTATCGACCAGGGAGCCGATGTCATTTTTGGAGCGGCGGGAAGTACCGGGTACGCAGGCATCCAATATGCGGCGCGGCAGGATGTTTGGGTGATCGGCGTGGATCAGGATGAATGGCGGACGAATTTTCGGGAGGGCCGCTTTGATGGCTCGGATAAGGTGCTGACAAGCGCCATTAAACGGGTCGATAATGGGGTGTACCTGGCAATTGCCTCCATTGTTGCAGGGGGTTCTATTCGTGGTGTGGTCGTGCTTGACACGGCGCACTGCGGGGTGGGATATGCACCTTTTCATGAGACAGAAGATGCTATTGCGGATGATAACCAGCGGCTGGTGGAATTGATCTGGCGGGGGTTGGCGGCGGGGATACTGGAAACAGGTGTGGATACGACGGCACCAGAACCGCTGACCTCCGGTGAGATGCCTGAGATTCCTGAAGATGCGCCCGTATTAAGTGACTGTGAGGGCTAAAATGGCTGACGATACGGCTGGAAACATACAACCCAAGCGAGTTGAACTCCGTTTGCCGAGCATTATCGGGTATGAGAAGGTGGCACGCGGCGCAGCAGAAGCGATTGCTCAACAGCTTCAGATTGATGAGGGGCGCACCGAAGACCTTAAAACGGCGGTGGCTGAAGCGGTTATGAATGCAATTGAACACGGCAATGATCAGGAACCCGCGACCAGTGTCACGGTGATTATGAGTGTGATGCCGGAGCAGCTTGAAGTGCGTGTGGCTGATGTTGGGCGGCATCCGATTCCTGATCCGCTGCCGACACCGACATCGGATCGCGGATGGGGACTCTTTTTTATCCAACACCTTGTGGATGAGGTTGAAATCAGCCAACTGCCAAACGGCGGTAATCAGGTTAAGATGGTGCTCCGTTTTGTGGAAGAGGAAAAGGTGATCAAGAGGCATTTGGTTGTTGCCGAAGCCCGATCATTAGCCATTGAGCTTGCTGTTGAACGCCCGCGTGCGATTTTGCCTGCGGTGGAACCTGTACGTGCTATCCAACCTGCACAGCCTCAACTTCGTGCAATTTTACCTGCCGATTCGCGGTAAACTGGGGTAAACTAGGAACCGGTGCCTCTGAAAGAGAGTTTGAGGTCTGAAGTATGGGAAAAGAAGTGGGCCAGCGTCAGCAAGATACCATCGGGTTTATGGACTTCCCACGGGATGTCACCGGCCAAACGCGTGAAACGGCGTATGACGCCTATAACACCCTGGCACGGGCAAAGGTTAAAGCGATAGGGCTGAATTTTGAGGCGAGTGATTACCTGAACAGCACGGGAATCGGCCTGGTCATCAGTCTGGTGGAAGACGCTATCAGCGCGGGGCGGGCGGTTTATGCTTATGGTTTGTCGTCGCATTACCGGAAATTATTCAGCATGGTGGGCTTAACCGAGCGAATTATTTTGGTGTCGAATGAGACTGAGATGATCGATAAGTGCCGTGAATTCTAGCGTTTTATCATTTTGTTGCTTGTTCAGGCTCGATTTTCACGCAAATCGGGCCTTTTGTGTGGGTATGGGGTTATAGATTCATATTCAGCCTGGGGTTTTAATACAAAGACAAGGAGTCACACGTGTCTGTAGCTACAGCACCTCATATTGTCACCGATGCGGCCTGCGATCTGCCTGCTGATGTTTTTGAGCAGTATCAGATTGAGCAAGTCAGGCTCAAGATTCTATTCGGTGATGAAGTTTACCGAAGCGGGATTGATATGACCCCGGAACAATTTTATGCACGTCTGGCAAAAGGGGATGTGCATCCTACGACCTCGCAGCCGTCAGTTCCAGAATTTGTCGATCTGTACCGTGAACTCGCCAAAGATGGCAGACCGATTTTATCGATTCATTTAAGTGAAGGTTTGAGCGGCACCGTCAACGTGGCGCGGCAAGCGGCCCAGCAACTCCCTGAAATCCCGATTACGGTGTATGACAGTGTTACCCTCACATCGGCCCTGGGGTTACAGGTGATGACGGCGGCGCGGGCGTCGAAGGCCGGGTATTCGGTCGAAAAGATTTTACCGCTGATGCGGGATACCTTTATGGGCGGCGATATGTTGTTCACCGTCGATGATCTCACCTATTTATATCGCGGCGGCAGGATTGGGTCGGTGCGTTACCAACTCGGCCAGGTGCTGCATATCAAACCGATTGTGACCGTCGCTAAATCGGGCGAGAAGGTGGGCACTTATATCCAGGCGGCGCGTGTTCGCAGTGTGCCGAAAGCTATCGATGCGTTTATCAGTTATATTGAAGCGCAAATCGGCGCGGGGTCCAAATTACGCGCGGTGTCGTTGTATGGCAGTGATCCAACCTTAGCGACCGAACTTAACCGCAGACTGCGTGAGAAGTTTGATTGTGTGTATTTGGAAATGGTACCCACTGCGCCGGTGCTGGGGGTGCATGTTGGACCGAGCGCTCTGGGAATTGGTTATGTGGGCGGCGACTGGCCGGTATAACCCGGGCCTGCTTTTCAATCACCGGAAGTCCTGCTAACATAGAGTCAGGGTTGACAGGAGAAAACTTTGATGAGCGAATCCAATTCTATTACCGCAGGCGATAATGTTAATGCCCCGGTCGGGGAACGGTTGCAGAATCTAATTGAAAACCTCTCGTCATATATTGAGTTTTATCATGGCGGGTGGGTGAAATTAGTATCGTTTGACGGTCAAGTGGCGCGGGTCGAACTCGGCGGGGCGTGTGAAGGCTGCCCATTGTCGTTGAATACCCTGCACGGCTGGATTGCCGGAACACTACGCCAGTTCTTCCCCGATATTGTCGTTGAAGAAGTTCGTCCCTGATCCGGGTGAGTAGACGTTTCGTAACTACGCTCTGCCACTGGCAGGGCGTTTTTTATGGATAGGGCAAAATAAGAGATTAATCGGGTTTATTTTCTGCTCGTGATAATGGCAGTTATCGTGAATGTTGGGGGGCGCTGTGGGAATTGAAGTGTTGATTGTTGGGGCGATGGTGGCATCGGTGGGCGCGCTGGTTGCGCGTAGTGTGAAACGGGAACAGCGGGCACAACAACTGCTGCGCCAAATTAAGGCCGATGATCGTCCGCGTTTTGTGTGTTATTCGCGCGGGCCGCGTTTTCAGGCGGGAGCAGTGGGCGGGGTGCGATCCAAATGGGAGCCGTATGTGATAACGGTGGATGCCGAGCAGATCGCCTTGTATCCGCTGGTGAAACCGCACGAACGATGTGTTTCTTTTGCGCCCGCCCAAATTCGCTGGTTGGGACGTCCGCGGAAGTATCACTACGGCGAGAATGAACTGTGGGTGCATGTCGAACAGGATGATCGGTGGTGGTGGATCAAGCTCAAGCTCTATCAGAATGATATGCAGAGTCTGATCCGCACGCTGAAGGAAGTGATCACGCCGGAACTGGTCACGGCCTACCGGCGGCGGCGTCCGTATGTGCATCTGGGGCCGGTGTCTGCTCAGCCTGCCGTGCAGGATATGCATGGGGCGTGGACACTCGATGCTCCGATCAGCTTGTTTCTCACGCCAGCGGCGCTGGTGCTGTTGAATGGGATGGCAGTTCAGCGGATTATTCCGATTGAACAGGTGCAGCAGGTGAGCGCCTTTCGCCGCCTGGATCAACCGCGCGCGGCGGGATTGGTCCGGTTTAAAGCCGGGGAGGAAACGCTCGCTTTTGCGCTCGATTCTTTTGAAGGGCTGGCGGCGGCCTTAGCTGAGGCGGCCAAACGTACACTGGAAGATCCGCTGATCCGCAAGAAAAAGGCCGAGGATTACGAAAGCTGATAGCGTATAACGTATAATAGGATATTCACATTCGTTGGTTTAGGAGGGCTACATGTACCGAAAAGTTTGGCCGCTGCTGATCGTGGTGCTGGTGATGGCCGGCGTCACCTACGCACAAGGACCAGAACCGGGTTCTGATTCGATGGGTGATCCGTATTATCCAGAGTTAGGTAACGGCGGCTATGATGCACAGCATTATACGCTTGATCTTACCGCAGATGTTGAAGCGAATACGCTGACCGGAACGGTGACGATTGACGCGGTGGCGACACAGGATTTGAGCGCGTTTAATCTGGACTTTCTCGGATTTGAGATCAGCGAAATTACCGTCAACGGCACGGCGGCGACTTACGAGCACAATGGAATTGAATTGACGATCACACCGGCTGAAGCGCTGACATCAGGCGCGGCGTTTACGGTGACGGTCAGCTACAGCGGCCAACCGACTTTGATTTCATCGGAGTCGCTGCATGCGGATCTGGGTTGGGATAATTACGGCACCGGATCGTATGTGGCGAGTGAACCCGCTGGCTCAGCCGGGTGGTATCCGGTCAACGATCATCCGCTGGATAAGGCGAGCTACAGTTTTCGGATTACGGTGCCCAAACCGTATGTGGTCGCGATGAACGGCGTGCCGCAGGATTCGATTGATAACGGCGACAGCACTACTTATGTATCTGAGATGGCGGAACCTATCGCCAGTTATCTGGTCACGGTGAATATCGATGATTTTGTCGTCCAGACGCAAGAAGGACCCGATGGGCTGTTGATTCGGAATTATTTTCCGCCGGAGCTGGCCGAGCAGGCTAAAGTGACGTTTGAAAAGACGCCACAAATGATCGAATTCTATAACAGCGTGTTCGGTCCCTATCCGTTTGATGCGTATGGGGTCGTGGTGGCCGACGTTGACCTGGGATTTGCGCTGGAAACTCAGACGCTTAGCCTGTTTGCCCGCAACTGGATTGATCCATCGGGTGGGTCGGAAATCGCAGTGGCGCATGAACTCGCGCACCAATGGTATGGTAACAGCGTGAGCCTGTCGAGCTGGGAAGAAATCTGGCTGAATGAAGGTTTTGCAACCTATGCATCGTGGCTGTGGGTGGAAAACCAGGAAGGCGCGGATGTTTTTACGCAGATGGTGACCCAGGCTTATCTCGACCTGGCGAGCTTTGATGGCGATGTTGCGCCGGGCGAAGCTCCACCAACCGATCTGTTCAACGTAGGGGTGTATTATCGCGGGGCGCTGGCGCTGCATGCGCTGCGGGTGACGATAGGTGATGAGGCGTTCTTCGAATTGATGCGGACCTATGCGGAAGAATACCAGTATGGGAACGCGACAATTGAAGGTTTTGTGGCGCTGGCGGAAACGATCAGCGGGCAAGACCTGGACGCATTATTCGAGGGCTGGCTGCACGATGTCGTGATGCCGGATATTCCTGAGATGAGTCTCAGCGAAGCCGGGGCTTAATCCTGCTGGCGTTTTCGGCAGACCTAAGTTTGATCTAAGGTGCACCTTAGATCAAACTTTTTTCCCTCAGACGACTCCGTTTGTTGAACTTGGCTCCAAAAGTTACCCCCCCTTGGACGCTTGTTTGAGGGAGAAATGGGGGTGAAAATGGCCGGTTTGTTGAACTTCT
>CAYYNB010000258.1:0-5951 GCA_964472565.1 uncultured Anaerolineaceae bacterium | reverse complement strand
CCGATACACCCAACCCGACAGCCACACCTCAGCCCACCAATACACCCGCCGTCACCCCCACGCGGGGTACGCCTACCGTCACCCCGACGCCCGAAACCAGCACGCTCATGCTGGCAACCTATGCCATGCCGCCGGAACTGGCCGCTGTTCAGGGCCGCCAGCATATCGTCCAGCGCGGCGAAAATCTGAGCGGCATTGCCTCGCGCTATGGGGTGACGATGGCTACGCTCATCGAAATCAATGGGCTGGCCGATCCGAACCGGCTGTCGGTGGGGCAGCACTTAATCATTCCGGTCACACATGTGGCCTATCGTCAGGGCGGCTACCAGTCGCCCGACTCTGATCTCACCGGGATCAACCTCGTCCGCAAAAAAATCGTAGTTCATCTGAAGTCACAGCGCGTCTTTGCCTACGAAAACGGGCGCATCGTGCGCAGCGTTTTAGCCTCAACCGGCCTCGACCCGAACCCAACCGTTGAAGGCGAGTTCACGATCTATCAAAAATTACCGTCTCAAACCATGAGTGGACCGGGTTATTATTTGCCCGGTGTCCCGTTTGTTATGTATTTTTACCAGGGCTACGGCCTGCACGGTACATATTGGCACGAAAATTTTGGACAGCCGATGAGTCATGGCTGCGTCAATCTCCCCACCCCCGAAGCTAAGTGGTTTTACGATTGGGCGGAAATCGGCACCCCCGTTATCGTCGAGCAGTAATCCCCCCGCATCAAATCCGCCCGCATTGTGTTGTATTACCCGTACACAGCACATCAGGAGGAAACACCCATGGGAATTCTTGAAGGAAAAAAAGCGCTTATTTTTGGTGTCGCCAATAAACGTTCGATTGCGTGGGGTATCACCGAGGCCTTTCTGCGCGAAGGAGCCACCGTCGGCCTGAGTTACGCGGGCGAGATGCTGGAAAAGCGCGTCTTTCCGCTGGCCCAGGAAGCCGGAATTACGTTTGTCGAAAGGTGCGATGTCACCCGCGATACCGAGATCGAGCAGGTCTTTATGAAGGCCAAAGAGCAGTTTGGGACACTCGATATTCTGGTACATGCCGTTGCGTTTGCGCCGGGCGAAGACCTGGGCGGGCGCTTCCGGGATGTCAGCCGGGCGGGGTTCCAGATGGCGCTCGACATTTCCGCCTACAGCCTGATCCCGATGGCAAAATACGCCGCCGATCTGATGCCCAACGGCGGCAGCATCATGGCGCTGTCCTACTACGCCGCCGAAAAAGTCATGCCTCGCTACAATGTCATGGCGATTGCGAAGGCCGCGCTCGAAAATATCGTGCGTTACCTCGCCGTCGATCTGGGGCCGCAGGGCGTCCGCGTCAACACGCTCAGCCCCGGCCCGATCAAAACGCTGGCGGCGGCAGGCGTGCCCGGCTTCCGTATGATGTTGAACTACAGCGAAAAAGTCACCCCGCTGCGCGAACAGGTCACGCAGGAAGACGTGGGCAATGTGGCGACCTTTTTGGCGAGCGACTGGGGAAAGCAGATCACGGGGGAAACCATCCACATCGATGGCGGCTACCATACCCTCGGCCTCACCGCCACCGAAGAGGACCTGGGCGGCCAGGAATAACCAACGTACAACAGGCGGGGCGATTCGTGGATCGCCCCGCTTCATGTATGAGAATGCGCGGTTAGTGCGTTTCTACCAGATAATCGATCACCGCCTGCCGTTCGTCATCATTTAACTGTGCGCCGTTGCCGATCATCCGATCCACAGTGGCGGTCCACCCGGCCTCATCCTTATCCTTCGAATCGATCCGCCCGCGATCATGGCAGACCGTGCAGCGCTCATCAACCAGCGCATTCCCATCGAGTTCGCTCGTATCCATCGACGACGTATCGGGCATCATCGGCATCAAATCGTCTGCCGTCCCTGTGAACTCAAAGCTTTCCACAATCGCCAAAACCGTCGCGTGTAATTCATCCGTCAGTTCGCCGGGAGCCGTCGCCAGGTACAACAGGCCGACCACACCATCCGCCGGCATAAACACGACAATCGCGCCCTCAGAACCCTCTTCCGTATATTCAGCTATCGCCGCTACCGCGCCGCTCTCAAATTCGACCAGTTCCATCTCACTCAGTGTGACATCACCCGGTTCAGCGGTGGCTTCCATATCCGCTTCGCTGTCGTCGCCCTCTTCACCATCGGTGAGAAATTCCAGCAGCTTTTCGGCCACGTCTTCAAACGACATTTCTTCTTCCATCTCAAACCCCAGGGAAGTCAGAAACTCGACAGGCAGCAGCCCAATGGTAGCCCCAACCTGACCGGGATCGGCCTGGGTTTCAGCGTCTTCGTTCTGCATTTCTTCCATCGTCTCTTCCGAATCGGCAACCGTTGCGCCATACGGAAAATCTTCAGTTTCCTGCACCACCCATTCAGCCGGATACGTAAAGGAAAACAGCCCATTTTCCGAAGTGAAGGTTGCCGTATCCTCCTGAGCAAACACAGCCAGCGGGGAAAGAACAAGCGTGAACAATACAGCCAGGCCTGACAAACGATTACGATGCATCACTGCTTTCTCCTTATGCTGTACACGGTAAGTACTTAACAGCTTAGCGGAGGACCTCATTTTTTTCAATACTATAAAAAATATAGCGAATATCTTTTTTGTTAAGAGATTGTCATGGTTATATGTAGAATCATCTTACTGGCACAAGCCGAGCGCCTTCACTACTATAGAACTACGATAGAGAAGACTGGCTCACACATCAACGGAGGCTTGTATGGTTTCCACGATCCATCGTCCGGGCGAAAATGAGTATGCACCGTTTTATGCGGGCTACATCCAGCAGGTGCCGGATGGCGACATTTTTGAGATTCTCGCCCGCCAGAGTGACGCCCTGCGCCGCCTGCTGGCGGTACTCCCGGCGCAGCAGGCCGATTTTCGCCCCGGTCCCGCCGAATGGACTATCAAAGAGGTGATCGGCCATATCAACGACACCGAGCGCATTTTCGCCTACCGCACGCTGCGCATTTCGCGCGGCGATCAGACCCCGCTGCCCGGTTTTGAACAGGATGATTACGTGCGCACGGCATATTTTGGTGATCGCACGCTGCACGATTTGTTAGAGGAATTTGATCTGCAACGGCGCGCGAATCTGCTGGCCTTTCGCGGCCTTTCCAAGGAAGACAGCCTGCGCCAGGGTACCGCGAGCGGGGCGGCGGTGAGCGTGCGCGCCCTGCTCTATATGCTGGCCGGGCATGTGGAGCACCACATAACGAGTTTGAAGCAGGATTATCTGCCCAAGCTGCCGTAATCCAAAAAGGCAGGCTGTGCCGCCTGCCTTTCGCTTTGGAACGCTATTTCCCGGTCCCGTTACCAATCGGGCGATTCAGCGATCCGACCCGCGCTTCCACATAATAAAAACTGGCGCGTTCTTTTTTGAGCCTGCCCCCCGGACTGGCAGCAACCCCGGCGCTCATCTCGTCCCGGTCTTCTTTTTCCACCAGCGTCACGCTGATGTTTAGCTGGGGCAGCAGATACAGCGAATGGTATTCATCCCAGATCGAATTGCGATAATATTTCAACTTTAAGGTGCGATCCAGCTTCTTTAATTCTTTCTGCGCGTCTTTCAGCGCCAGCGCGCTTAAGCGCTGGGCGAGTTGCTGACGTTCGGCCTCATCCATCTGTCTTTACTCCCGGTGAAAACATCGTCCCGCAGATTCTAGCATAAATTAAACGCCCCTACATAGCCTAACCGGGCGCTCTGCGGTACAATTCGGACTGATCACATCATTTAGGCAGCGATCACCCATGACACAAACTTACACCGTATTCGAGCTAACGGCGACCATACGCGATCTCATTGACTCCGAGCCAAGCCTGCACGACATTTGGATCACGGGTGAGATCAGTAATTTCAAGCGCCATACGTCCGGCCACCTCTACTTTACGCTGAAGGATGACGCGAGCGAACTCCCGTGTGTCATGTGGCGTTCCGAGGCGGACCGCCTGCTGTTTGAGCCGCGTCATGGTGATGCGGTGCTGGCGCACGGTTCGATTGGCCTGTATGAAAAACGCGGCCAATACCAGCTTTACTGTGATGCGCTCCAGCCCGCCGGAATCGGGGAACTGAACCGCCAGTTTGAACTGCTCAAAGCCAAACTGGAAGCCGAAGGGTTGTTCGACAACGAACGCAAGCGCCCCCTGCCGCGTTATCCCCGCCGTATCGGGATCGTCACCTCGCCCACCACAGCGGCCTTTCAGGATATGCAGAACGTGCTGCGTCGCCGCTATACCGCCTGCGACATCATCCTGAGTCCGGCGCTGGTTCAGGGCGTGGATGCGCCGCCCCAGATCGTCGAGGCGCTGCGCATGTTAAACGATTATACCGATGCCGATGTGATTATCGTGGCGCGCGGCGGCGGCAGTTTAGAGGATTTGTGGTGTTTTAACGATGAGCGCGTGGTGCGTGCCGTCGCGGCATCGCGGATTCCGGTGGTGACGGGGGTAGGGCATGAGATCGACTTTACGCTGGTCGATTTTGCCGCCGATTTCCGCGCCCCGACGCCTTCCGCCGCGGCGGAACTGGTGACACCCGACAGCGCTCTCTTGCGTAATGATATTCAGCTTTTTTCGGCCAAGCTGGACCGCGCCTTGCAGGATGCCCTGGATCGCCGCCGCCAGGTGATCAGCGCCCATCAGCGCCTGATTGCCCGCCTATCACCCCAGCTTCGCGTGCAGAATTCCCGCCAGCGCATTGATGAACTGGTCAGCCGCATGGATGTGCAGGTGCAGCACCGTCTCACCCGCTCCCGTGACCAGCTCCGCGCCCAAAGCCGTGCCCTGGAAGCGGCCAGCCCGCTCGCGCTGCTGCGGCGAGGATATGCCATTGTGACCCGCACCGGCGACGCCAAACGGCTCACCAGTGTGCAGCAGGCCGCCGAAGGCACATCCATCCAAATCACACTTCACGATGGCCGTTTAACCGCTACCGTGCGCAGTCGAGAAACAAAAACTGAGGATAACTGATGAGTGAAAAGAAGTTGATCGCCGGGCGTTTTGAAATTCTGGACCTATTGGGGCGCGGCGGTATGGGGGACGTTTATCGTGGCCGCGACACCCAGACAGGCGATATGGTGGCTGTCAAAATCCTGCACACCCAGATCGTACAGGAAAATCCCCAGTTGGTTGACCGCTTCGAGCGTGAAGGCGAAGCGCTGCGCAAGTTGAACCACCCGAATATTGTGAAGGTTCTGGCGACCATCCAGGAAGAGGATCGCCATTACCTGATCATGGAATATGTCGGCGGCGGCTCGCTGCGCGATCAGTTGGATGCACAGGAATTTCTGCCCGTTGAGCAGGTGCTCAATGTCGCGCTCGATCTGTGCGATGCCCTGACCCGCGCCCACCGGATGAACATCATCCACCGCGACATCAAACCCGACAATGTGCTGCTGGCCGAAGATGGCACCCCGCGCCTGACCGATTTTGGCGTCGCCCATCTCGGTGATCGCACCCGTTTGACGCAAACCGGCTCCGTGATCGGCACCTACGCTTATCTCAGCCCCGAAGCCTGCAACGGCCTGGACCTGGACGAGCGCGCCGATATTTGGTCCTTCGGCGTGATGCTCTTTGAAATGTTAGCCGGGCGGCTGCCGTTTGACGAAACCAGCACCGCCGCCATGCTCACCGCCATTCTGACCAAACCCACCCCCGATCTTGCGAGCCTGCGGCCTGATATTCCCTCGGAACTGGCAAACCTGATTTCGAGTATGCTCGAAAAAGACCGGGATCGCCGGATTACGAGTGTGCGCGTGGTGGGGGCCGAAATCGAAGCCCTGATCCGGGGTTCCGATACACCGCTGCGGGCGCTGCTGTCCGACGAGTCGCGTTTTGCTTCCACGCCCACCGACCGCCTATCGCGCGGCTTGCAGCGTTTGAGTCACGGCCTGGAAGACATCTACCCCACGCCCACCGCCAGCACCCCGCCG
>CAYYNB010000257.1:0-6026 GCA_964472565.1 uncultured Anaerolineaceae bacterium | reverse complement strand
TGGCTGCCGCCACTCGCGGGCTTGAACCCTATCGGCTAACTTGAATTTCAACCGAACCGACAAAGATACACTATCCCGCGAATCGGAAAGAATTCGGACAGTCAGAATCAATTGAGCGGTAACGTGTTATAATCTCGCTCTGGGTTCTCTGTTACATACACACGATGAATGATGACTCTCAATTTCAATTCAATACGCGCGGTACTGCTCGATATGGATGGTGTGTTGTGGCGCGGGCCGGAAACCCTGCCCGGCGTGCCTGAATTTTTTGCCTTCCTCCAGCAGCACCAGATTCAATTTGGGTTGGCAACCAACAACAGCACCAAAACGGTAGCCTCCTATGTCGAACGCCTCAACCAGATCGGCGTCCCAGCCCGGCCTGAAAATGTGATCACTTCATCTGTCGCAACGGCGGACTACATCAGTCAGCGGTATGCCGTCGATACCCCGGTTTATATCATCGGGCAGGACGGCATCCGGCAGGCACTCGCGGAAAAAGGCTACCGTGAGGATCCGCAGCAGGCCCGTGTGGTCGTGGTAGGCATGGATTTTGCCGTCACCTATGATAAGTTCAAAACCGCCACGCTGTTGATCCGTGCAGGCGCGGACTTTATCGGCACCAATGGGGATCGCTCTTTCCCCACGCCCGAAGGTCTGATCCCCGGTAATGGCTCTTTGTTAGCGCTGCTCGAAACCGCTACCGATGTCGCGCCGGTGGTCATCGGCAAACCCGAAGCCGCCATGTATCAAGTCGCCTTGCAGCGGTTTGGCACGGCACCATCCGAAACGCTGATGATCGGTGATCGCATCGAAACGGATATTCTCGGCGCACACCGAGTCGGGCTGCTGTCGGCGCTGGTCTTGACGGGCACAACCACCGCCGAAGAAGCCGCCAACTATCCCGTTCAGGCTGGTGGTATTTTTGCCGGATTGGATACCCTGCTTGCTGCCTGGACTGCGAACCAGTAAGTTGGATGTTATTAACCATCCAAGTTCACCATCCAAGTTCACCATTGAAGTTAGTCGGTCAAGTTAGTCGGTGAAAGGTGATGACAAGTTCGAACATTCGTGCTATTCTGTATACGAGAACCGTTGCACTTTTCAAAACTCATAACTCAGCGCCCCCGACAAATCTTCCCGTCTCGCGTCATGAAACTCTGTTTCGCGTCGCCAATTTAACCTTTTTTCCCCTCAGCACGCGTTTCAAGGGGGGGGCGGGGGTATTATCAGCTTGATAAGCACAATCACAGGAGAGGTATCGCATGCATATTCAGAACGCGAACAATGTGCAAGGTATTGCCAGTCCGCACGGCGAGGTTGTCTACGAATTGATGGGTAACGCGGCTGGCGGAAGCGCGGCGCACAGCCTCGCCCAGATCGTCCTTCCACCGGGCAAGGCGTGCTTGAAACATTATCATCCCGTCGTCGAGGAAAGTTACTATATCCTCTCCGGCGCGGCGCGCATGGAAATCGACGGCGAAGCGACTCAGCTTGGCCCCGGTGATGCCGTGGCTGTTCGGGCGAAGCAGACCCACCAGATTTTCAACATCGGGACAACTGATCTGGTTTTTCTCGCCGTTTGCGTTCCGGCCTGGACGCCCGATAACAGCGTCTATCTGGACTAATCTTTACCTTTGCCAACCCGTTTCCACAAATCATTCAGTTGGCGCAGCACGGCATTTTGATTCATCCCGCCCAACACACAGAGCAGCCACACAATCGCATTTTCAAGCGGTGTGGCCGTCTCTTTGAGCAGGTCTTCGTTGGCGATGGCGGTTAAGAAGAACATCAGCAGCCCCATCGCCCCGCCCAACAAAGGATTGAACAAATACCAGCTTGTATGGTTCGGATCAAAGTCGCGCAGTTTGGTGGTATGCCGTTCCAGCGTCAGATACCCGGAAATCAGCGAGCCGATCACGCCGGCCAGCATCGGATAATACACGGCTGACAGCAGCGTGACCCCGACGGCATCCGCCACGCCCGTAAACATACCCTTGAGCATAATGAGCACACCGAGCGCAATGACCCAGCCGAGATAGTAGTTAAGCAGCAGCGGACGGTAGCGCACCACATCTTTTTCAACGCGCCGCTGCCGGTTGAGATCGGCGCGAATCCGGTAAACAACTGCACGCGCATCGTCGTAGTTTGCCCGCGACGCCAGCAGCAGCGAACTCGCCTGAAGCAGTTCCTGCTGGTACACATCCGTACTCCCGCGATCTCCCTGCACATTCGAGATCAAATCTTCGTGCAGTGCATCGATCTGTTTCCACAGTTCTTTAAGGCGTTCGTCATCCACCAGGGTATTCAGCAGCGCCGGATCAGGTTCCCGCGTGGTGCCGAACAACGCCCGCGAACCCTGTCGCCGGATCACAGGCGCAAACGGATCATCAATCCCCGGTGCGCTGGTCGCTTCCACTACCGCGTTATCAGGCACCACTAATCCGCCTTGGTGCTGCTGGATCGCGCTCGGCACCATTGCCGATGAAGGGCTTTCGGATTGTGGTTCCACCACCAGATCGGTTTCGGGCACCTTCGGCCACAACTCAGGTTCTGTCGGCGTCAAATCCTCGATTTCCGAACTGGGATAATACGGCGTTTCATCGGTGTTCGATGGTTGTGTCGGGCGCTCGCCCAATGGCAGCGCCTCCTGTTCAGGTGAAATAGGTTCCACCGCCTCGGTTTCGGGAAATTCCTTCATCCAGTCCGGCACCCAGTTTTCCTGGGCTGGTACATTTGGGGAAGGAACCGGCAGCGAAGTTTCTGGCTCATAGGCTGGCGAATTGGGCGAGAAATCCAGCAGCGCTTCGGTTTCTTCCGGTGTCAGCGCCAAAGCCGACGCATCAATTGGGCCAGAACTGGCATTAGTTTGAGGTGCTTCCTGGCGGACTGGCTCTTCAGCCTGTTCGTCCGAATGCTGCCCCAGTAGAATCTGTCGTCCTTTGCCCCGCAGAGAGGCTCTGGGCCGTCCTTCACGCATCGAGTCGTCCACGCACAACCTCCTCTGCAAGCTCCCGGTATTCGCGGGCAATCGGATGACGAGGCACATATTCCAGCACCGAAAGCCCCGCAATGGGCGCTTCCGATACCACATCATCATAGTGAATCAATGTTTTGAGCATCTTCGGCCCAAACACCGCGCGCAGTTCCTCAACGACTTCCTGCGCATGCCGCGAGTCGTCGCGGTACATCGTACCGAACAACCCACCCAATCGCAGTGACGGGTTCAGCCCATTTTTGACGCGCACAACTGTATCCATCAGCGCGCGAACGCCGCGCATCGCCAGATATTGGCACTGCACCGGAATCAGCACTTCCTCAGCGGCAACCAGTCCATTGGCGGTAAGGATTCCTAATCCAGGTGGTGTATCTATGAAGACATAGTCAAAGGGAATCCGGCTTTGTTGCAGCGATTGTTTCAACCGCTGGACCCGATCCGGAACGTTTGCCAGTTGAATTTCGGCCAACGAGAGATCAACGCTTGCCGGGACAATGCCGAGTGTCGCCCGCAAGGGGCGCAGCACACGAGCAATTGAAACCTGGCTGTACATTAACAATGAATAGGCACTTCGCCGGACATCATGTGGCTCGACCCCAAAGGCAGCCGTCAGACCGCCCTGGGGATCGAGATCGATCAGCAAAATGCGAAGTCCGCGCTCGGCAAGCGCCACACCCAAATTCATAACTGAGGTGGATTTGCCAACGCCACCCTTTTGATTAGCAATGACCAGCGTTCGTGTCATTCGTTGTTTGTCCCGCTGCAACCGCGCTGGCTGTCATTATAACATATGCTACGATTGCAGCGCTTTCAGCCAGTGTTCATGGGCTTCTCGTTCACGAATGGCAATCGGCGCAGCCAGGACACGGAGCAGGTCGGCTTCGTTGGTGTGGTCGTAGTGAATGCGGAACATTTCACCGATGGTGATCGTTGGCTGGGTATGAGGCTCCAGCATCACCACATCGCCCGCGCGAACAGGACCCGGTTCAATCACGCGGCAGTACAAACCGGGACGTTCGGCTTCCCGGAAGCGCTTCACAAATACCGGATCGTTCATGCGCGCGGCAAGCGTAGCACACGGAATACGCGGTGCAGTGACTTCTAGCAAAACGGAGCCAACACGCAGCCGATCTCCAATCTGAATGGGTGCGCTTGCGAGGCCTGCAATGGTCAGGTTTTCGCCAAAAGTTCCGGGCGCAAGCGGCAGACCTAAGGCGGTTGCCCACCATTCATAGTCGGTTCCGCCATAGATATAAACCGCCTGATCGACGCCGCCATGATTTTCGACATCATGCACGTGATCACCTTCGACGCCTAGCGGAAGGATTTGGATAATATCCATTGTTGGCGTTTTGAAGATGCCTGTTCGGTCCATTTTGTTACCGATTTGAATGGGTTGCTCTTTGCCAATGTTCAAACTTAAAAGATGCATAGGGATTTTCCTCCAACCTTTTTCGGACTGGTAGAGTTTAACAAAAGAAGTATTTGATATACTCTAGGCGAGGGTATGAAGTTGTGGTACACTTCGCACGTTTTGGACACATGTCTAAGTAATAGGAGTGGAATCGGATCGAGATGGAAGAACTGCTGCATTTTGATCTTCAGGAATTTATCGCCACGATCGGTTATATCGGCATTTTCGGTATTGTCTTTGCCGAATCCGGCCTCTTGATCGGCTTTTTCCTGCCCGGTGACAGCCTGCTCTTCACGGCTGGCATGATTGCGGGCAGTGCCTCGCTGCAAGATAAGCTTGGCGTCGAACTGAACTATCCATTTCTTGCCCTCGGCTGTTTTGTCGCAGCCGTCGCGGGTGACAGCGTCGGCTACTGGTTCGGCCATCGAGTCGGGCGGCGTCTCTTCCAACGTGAAGATTCATTTCTGTTCAAGAAAAAGCATCTCCTCCGCGCTCAAGGACTCTACGAAAAGCATGGCGGCAAAATCATCGTCATCGCGCGTTTCATGCCCATTGTCCGCACCTTTGCGCCGATTGTAGCCGGTATCGGCACCATGCATTATCGCCGCTTTATTTCCTATAATTTGATTGGTGGTTTCCTGTGGGCGGTTGGTGTGGTCAGCGCCGGGCACTTCCTCGGTCAGCAGATCGACGGCATTGACAAATACCTGCTGCCTATTGTGATGCTGATCATCCTCGTGTCGGTGATGCCTCCGGCGATTCATCTACTCCGTGACTACCTCTCCGAGCGTCGCGCACGGCAACAGGGCACAACACCTGAAGCGAGTTAACTCTGGACCAGAGGGTAAGGTACCTTACCCTCTGTTTTCTGCTATTGAATGCGGCCCTCGTATTACGCAATTTCTGATTGACTCCCGCTTACAAGCCGAGTATAGTCCGTAAAGACCATGTAATGCTTTTGAAAAAGGTTGGTTCCGTATGTCAATCTTTGGTGGACGCAAACAACAACCACAAAATCCAACAACGTCGGTGCCTGCACCTCCGCCATCGCCTGCACCATCCTCCGCAGCCCCGGCGTCATCTCTCGCACCGCGACAGCCCGTTGGCTTCGAGACAATTTTGGGCGCAAATGCAACGCTTAAAGGGGAACTGCGCAGCCGGGCGAATGTGCGCCTGGATGGAATTTTTGAGGGCACACTGGAAATTGACGGGAATGTGCTTGTTGGGGAAACAGCCAAAGTTACCGCCGATATCAATGCTAAAAATGTATCCATTGCCGGAGCGGTGCGCGGCAATGTAAGCGGCAAAAAAGTTCAACTGCTGCGCACCAGCCGTGTTTGGGGTGACATCAGCGCCACTGCGATTGCTACCGAAGAAGGGGCATTTATTGATGGCAAAATCACCATGATCAGCCATGACGCTGCCCAGGTCTTCGACCCAACAACGATGCCGCTTCCCAGTGAACTGGAGCTAATCGCCCCAGAAGCGGAAAATGAGGTTGCAAATGAGACTGATTTAGCCTCAACACCCACCGAGGCTGAGCCGGAGGGTTGAGTATCTTATTCGGTTGAAATAGAAAAAGACGCGAAACGAGGTTAAGGTTTTGTTGCGAACAAA
>CAYYNB010000256.1:0-6056 GCA_964472565.1 uncultured Anaerolineaceae bacterium | reverse complement strand
AAACGACTTTCACGTCGCACTCAGATAAGCCGTCTGCCCAAGTTTTTCCCCTCAAACAGCCCAACGGTAGTCGTGATGCAAACCACCTAGAACAGGCCGTCCGATCACCTCATGCCGCTCGTGTTCAGGCTGATAGGCAATGTCGGATGGGTTGGGAATCTGTTGATCAAGGCCCTGATGTGGACGCGCCTGATTGAAGAACTCACAGTACTCGCGGATAACGCGCCGAACATGCTTATCGCTCAAAATCAGAATGTAGTCCAAACATTCACGGCGGACGCTGCCGATGAACCTTTCGCACAGGGCGTTCGCTTGGGGGGCATAGGGCGGCGTATGGATGAGTTCGATGCCAACGCCTTCGACCGCATGTTCAAAACGTGCCCCATACTTGTCGTCATGATCGCAGATCAAAAAGCGTGGGCCTTCCCCGAAAGGCGTGGCTTCCCGCACTTGCTGGGCCACCCACTCATCGGTCGGGGTGCGGGTCACGCCGACATGCACTACCCGCCGCGAGCCATGTTCGATGATGAAAAAGAGAAACACTGTGCGGAAGAAGAGATCGTAGGTCTGCACGAAATCGCACGCCCAGATCTCCGCCGCGTGATTAGCCAGGAAGGTCGCCCAACTTTGGCCGTGATGTTGTGGTGGCAGCTGGCGTCGGGCTTGCCACATGTAGTGTCGAATGGTCCCCTTGTTGACCCGAATCCCCAATTTCAGCAGCTCGCCGCGAATGCGTTTCGCTCCCCAGCGTCGATTCTCAACGGCCATCTGTTTGATCAGGGCAATCGTCTCTGCGGAGATCCGAGGCTGACGCGGGTGTCCCTTGGATTTCTGTCGCCAAAACAGCTTGAAGCCCTGGCGATGCCACTTCAACAAGGTATCTGGTTTCAGGATTAACAGCGCATTTTTCCACTCTCGCACCCGACTCGCCAACAGTACCAGCAGTCCACGGTCTCTGGGCGTCAGTTTCGGTGGCTTCGCCTGGCGTGTGACAACAATCAGTTGCTGCCGCAAGAACGCGTTCTCGACGATCAACTCGGGTTTGCTCTTCACCAGGTCCGCTGCCGTACCCCCGATTAAGCTATCGCTGGCGGGTTTCGTCCAGGCTTTCATGTACTCTTCAACTTTTCGAAGAACCGCTGGCACAACCTGACGCACAACCTTGAGGAGCAGCATGGGATTCCATCCTTTTGAAGGGGATTGTTTCGTTGGATTTGAGGCGGAGATTATACCGGTCTTACCAGCAAAATTAGTATGGACCCTTTAACTGATCCTGCAAGACTCAATTTGAGGAACCCATTATTTCGGATTGGCGAGGCAACCTGGCAGCAGATCCATCAAGCACCCCTGCCTCTGAACAGGATCACTTGAGCAAAAACACGATGATTGGTGGTCCTGTTGGTGCTACCCTTGATCGCTTTTCCAATGACAGTGTTTGTACTTCTTGCCGCTGCCGCACCAGCACCGTTCATTTCGTCCGAGTTTCTTAACGGGTGGTGCTGCCTCTGGGGCTTGCGGAGGCGATGAGCGAGTAAACGGCAGGGCAGACCGAAGTCGTGCGACGAGACTGGGTCGTGTCAACAACTGCTCCAGCTGGCTGCCAATAACCCCCGCCCGCTCCGGTTTACCCCACCGGATATACAGGTCTTCCAAACGTTCCAGGACCTCAACCCGGTCTTGCAAGTGAGGACGTTCTAGAGCCTGGAGCAAGATGCTTTCGCCTCTTTGATAATCCTTGGGTGAATTGAACATCGCCCAATAATCGTCCGCCCACCCAATATAGCCCCAGCTTTCATCCGGCAGTAGCTCGATTAGGTGGCGGTACACCTGATCCGATTCCTCTCGCCGTCCCAGATTCCACAGCGCTTCCCCTTCCGCACGCATGAAGTTGAGTAAGCGGCTGGTATCCTGCTTGTCGTCTGGAAACAGGGCAAAAAACTCATGCACAAACTGTATCCGGCGCTCATGATACTGCGCCTGAGCCAGACCCGCATTATGCAGTTCGATGTCCACATCGTAGGTCCAGTTCTCAACGGACTGTCGTAAGGCTGGATAGGTCCGATCGAAACTGGCGGCTGTCCGTAGATCGGTCCTCGACAACCGTTTGACCATCTCCCAGGCTTCTCCCCAGACGTCACTCGCTTTTGGGGAGGCATGATGCGCTTCCATCTGGTGATACCCTTGTTGCATGAGGTTATCCAGTTGTTTCATCCCTGCTGATTGCGGAGCGTCGTTTGTGACTTGAGGCATTTTCTCACCCTTTTCCCACCCTTCGGTCGATGGACATCATACCGATGGGATGTTCTTAGGTATCAGTCCAATTTAGGGGACGATTATACCGAGTTTGCGAGGAAAATCAGCGGTGGATACATTAAATGATCCCCACAGGTGAGGACGCGGTCGGTGAGACCGGCGGCCATGGCGGGCGTGCGCGCCCGCGATCTCCCCTTGCCGCCGGGGATCGGCTCGCGCAGGGCCTCATGCGGGCGGGCCAGGTGGTAGTACAGCCGGAACCACTCGGTATGGAGCAGTAAGTGCTGTTCGGAGGCTAAGGCCCAGGTCTGGCGACCTAAGCCGGCAATGCCCTGCCTGAAGGTCAGATTCAGCCGTTCGATGAAAGCCGTTTGGATCGTCTGTCGAAAGCCCTGCGCCGTTAGTACCTCGAACAACTCGCTGCGTTTGCCCCACGCCATACGCCGAATGGTAGAGGTCAGCCGACGGCGCCAGGTTCGTTTCACCAGCTGCGCGAGCCGGAAGTTGTCGTCCGACTGCCACTGGTCGGTCCGGGCGCGGAGCGGGCGAAACCAGTGCCCGAAGTGAGCGGTCAGCGCGTAAAAATACAGCCACAACCCATCGGTCATGCAGGTGGGAACACAGTCTGGTGCCACCCGTTCTTTCAGATCATGGGCCACCGCGTACGCATCTTCCCCCTTCCGTCCCCCCAGGTGCCGGGTCGGGATGATCCTGGTCACCGGGTCAATCACCAGCCATAACCAGCGCGCCTGCTCGCGATCCTTCACCGGCGCGTACAACTCATCCAACTGCACCAGGCGCAGCACCAGCCCGCGGAATAACCGGTTGTGCAATCCCTGGCTGTGCGTCCCCATCCGCTCCAACCAGCGCGCCAGGGTTGCATCCTGGTGCCCGGTGTAACGCACCAGCACCGCCCGATTCACCCCCTCGGCCAGAAACCACAACACCAGTTCCACCTGGTCCGGTTTCGTCTTGAGATAGTACAGCGGCGTGCCTTGGCGACTGCTGAACACCGTGTGGCAGCACTGGCAGCACAGATACGGAATGTCGTGATCCTTGCCCCGCAGCGTATGCCGGACCAACGCGTGGATCGTTTCCTCGGTGATCCCCAAATACGGACAGGTCGGATTCAGACAGGCCCAGCCGTGCGTCGGGTACTGCTTCTTCCGTCCCCGTTTGCTCTTCACCTGACTCCAGGGTGTCACCGCGGGATTGATCCGTACGCTTTCCAGGTGAACTCCCCGGCAGCAGTGCGGACAGTCGTGCGGCGATTTCGGATGCCGCTTCAGCGGCCGATGGTCCTTGACCCGCGGCCACCACCCTTTCACGCGACGTTTGTTCAAGCGCCACCACAAGCGCAACACATCCATCCACAAGAAGAGCAGTATGGCAGGTTCGAGGTGAAGGAGGTCAGGCACGGATAGCTCCCTATTGGGCACGTAGCGCAAAAAACGCGCAGTCTACCAACCTGCGCGCTTTTGTCAACCCTTTGGATGCCACGCTCGAATTGTCTTACAGCTTCTGGGGGTGTACCGCACTTTGACTTGACACAGCCCACGATTTCACACCATCTCCGCGTGCTGCGCAAGGCTGGAATCATCGACGGGGAACAGCGCGGCTTGTGGGTCTACTATCATGTCAGACCAGGCGCGCTGGATCCATTACGTGATCTGCTGAGCATATTGGATTGATTGTACTGGTTCAAGCGTGGGTTGACACGCTTTTTTTCTGCCCACTATATCGAAGTTTATCTATCTAGTCATCAACGGAGTCAACAAACATGGAGCGCAAACCAAAGGTCTTGTTCTTATGCACAGGCAATTCAGCACGCAGCCAGATGGCCGAAGCATTTGTGCGACAGTACGCTGGGAATTGGCTGGAGCCGCACAGCGCAGGCATCGATCCCAAAGGCATGAATCCGTACACCGTGCGCGTCATGCAGGAAGCCGGAATTGATATCAACGGTCATACATCCAAGAGTGTGCGCGAGTATATGGGCCAGACTCACTTCGATTACCTGGTCACAGTTTGCCAGCACGCCGAAGAAAACTGCCCGACGACCTTCCTGGGATTTGGCAACAAACTGCATTGGGGGTTTGACGATCCAGCGGCATTTCAGGGAAACGAACAGGACACCCTCGCCAAGTTCCGTGAAGTGCGCGATTTGATCGATGCACACATCAAGGCTTGGTTGGCTGAATTAAGTGAAGCCCGCCAGCCCGCATCATAGTTCGAAAATCGGTACTGTTTATTATATATATGTGCCAGATTTTGAGGAGATTATGACGACACAAGCTCAACCCAAACCTGCCGCTCAAACCGGCACGATCTTTCAGCGGCTCTCGCTGCTGGACCGTTTTCTGCCGCTGTGGATTTTTATCGCTATGGCTGCCGGAGTGATCCTGGGCGCGATCTTCCCGGATATCCAGGATACGTTCGAATCGCTGCAAATCGACACCTGTGCCGGCTACTTACGTCGTCCGACATGATTTTTCGCCTGTACCAAGTATAATCCCCTCCTAAAATCACAGTCTAATGCTTCTCTCCAAATCTCATGAAAAGGACAATTCCAATGAACTGGCGTCAACTCTGGAACGCAGGCAAACAACTGGTCACACGGGGCGTTCAACAGATCGAAACCAAGATGAAAGAATGGACCAAACCGGCTCCGGATCGCCAGATCACAGGGGTGGCCACTGATCTGTTGCGCAGCAAGCCAGAACTGATTGCTGAAAACGCGTTTCTACGCCAGCAGGTGATCGTGCTCAATCGCCAGAACACGGGGCGTCTAGCGCTCACACCCCATGATCGACGTGTGTTGGTGATGCTGGCGAGTAAATTGCGTGGGTGGAAAGATGCACTCCACATCGTTAAACCTGACACGTTGACGAAGTGGCACCGGCAAGGTTTCCGATTGTTCTGGCGGAAGAAGTCGCAGGGCCAAGCTCGCAAGCCCAAGATATCACCCGAGGCGATGGCCTTGATCAAAGAGATGGCGATTGAGAATCGGCTGTGGGGTTCACCTCGGATTCGGGACGAGCTACTCAAATTGGGGTTCAAGGTGGCCAAACGCACGGTGCAGAAGTACATGCGCCAGGCGCGGCGCAGTCTGCCCCCTGAACGCAAGAGTCAAACCTGGGCGACGTTTCTGGCTAATCACGCCGACGAGATCTGGGCCTGCGACTTTGTGCAGACCTATGACCTGTTCTTCCGCACGATCTTTGTCTTCTTCATGGTCGAACTGGGGTCACGACGGGTGGTGCACTTTGGCGTCACACGTTCACCGAGTGATGCCTGGGTGACCCAACAACTGCGCGAAGCCACCCCATTTGGCGAAAGACCACGCTTTCTCATCTGCGACAACGATGGCAAGTTTGGCGACCAGTTTGAACGCGTCGCTGAGGGATCTGGTATCGATGTGATCCACACGCCACCTTATGCGCCTAAGGCCAATTCGATCTGCGAAAGATTCATGGGCAGTGTCAGACGTGAACTACTGGACCACATCTTGATTCTGAGTGAACGTCATCTGCGGCGCAAGGTCAAGGAGTATGTCCGGTATTTCAATTATGCACGTCCGCATCAGGGCATCAACGGGCAAATTCCCATCCCATCCAGTCCGCCACCGCCGGTCGTTCCACCACTGTCCCGACTCAGGCGCATCCCGATTCTGGGTGGCTTGCATCATGACTACCAATGGGCTGCCTGAGCGAAGAATCTAGTCCGGACGACGTAAGTAGCCGGCACAGGCATCCAAGCGCAAGCGGGTCACAAACGTTATCTTCAGGTGGCGCATCTCGTTC
>CAYYNB010000255.1:0-6186 GCA_964472565.1 uncultured Anaerolineaceae bacterium | reverse complement strand
GGTTGTAGCTTCGAGTCCAACCGCAGGAGCCAACCACTAAAAACCCCACCTTCGCGGAGGGGTTTTTATTTTAGCCCATCCCAAGAACCGGTTTGACTCCCCTTCCATCAGGGAAGGGGTAAAGAAAAGAGTGGCGCAACCTTAGTTGCTTGCAGTTTCGGCTGCGGCGAATTTTGCCAGCGCATCGGCAGCGGCATCTTCCGCCGGTACACCTTCCAATACCGACGCGACAGCCAGTTGCAGCGCGGCGGCAGCACTGCCATTCCGCAGCGCCATCGGGACAATCTGGACCGTTGTCAACATGGTTTGGGCAAAAGCGGCATAATCCTGGTCATCCCACAGACTCAAGGCCTGCTGCTGCGAGGGAAGCAGCCCCAACGCTTCCAGATAAACCGCCTGGGCATTGACGCGCATAATCCACGATAAAAAGGTTGCCGCCTGATCCTGGCGATCCGGGTCGTGCGTGGTGAGCACCCACATCCAACCTTCCAGCGCGGTCAGTGGATTGCCATCAGCCGTCGGGACGGGAGCCAATCCCACATTGGGAACGCCATCTTTGCGTGTCAGATAGGTGCGTGTATCCAGGCACATCATGCTGGTTTCGCCCGAAGAAAAACTGTTCCAGTAGCTGTCCACCTGCGTATTGGACAGCAGGGAATTATCAAAAATGCCTTGTTCGACGCCTTGCGCATAAAATTCAAGCAAGGTCAGCAGCGGCCCTTCATCCAGAACCGGGTTGTTGTTCTCGTCTACCAAACGCCCGTCGGCAGCCAGATATTGCAGCAGAATCGTCCAGTTGACCGAATTTCCCGGCTCGACTCCGGCTGAAAAACGGAAACGCGGCTGCTGTTCCAGAACATCTTCAAAACTCAATGGCGGATCAGAGAGTAAAGCCGCACGGTACACGACGTGAAACAAATTCAGCGCATAAGGAACACCATACAGCGTGCCGTCGATTTCGCCCAATGCACGGACATTCGCAGGCAAATTATTCAACACGTCGCTGGCTACCCAATCTGTGATCGGGACGATCAGCCCTTCGCTGGCCGCCGCGATCATATCGCCACGCTGCATCAGGGTCAGATCGGGCATGGCACCGGGCGCAACCGGCGCAGCCGTGCGCAGCGTGGACAGAATGCCGCCTAAGCCACTGGCCCGTTTACGCCGTACATCCAGCCCTAAGTTGCTGTAGGTATCGCGGAACCCATCGATCTGCTCGGACAAGATGCTGCTGGCGGTACTGTTGTCAACCGGATACAGATCATCCGGCCACCAGATACGCAGATTCGCCGCCTGGGGAGTCGGCGAGGGCGTTGGTTGGGGAACCGCATCACGCACCGTGCTTAAGTTCGGATCAGGCGTCGGCATCAGCGTCGGCGTACTGTTGAGTGCTGGCGCTGCCGCTGTATTACTGCATGCCGCCAGAACCAGAAGCGCGGCGCTCAAAAGAACCGTTTGAACCTGCTGCCGCATCACCACATCCTTCCCTCGACGCGCGGCCATCACTTCAGATCGCGCATAACCCGATCAACCATCTGGTTGAATGTGTCGAGGTTGGCAACGGTGAGATCGGTATCGGGAATATAGATATTAAACGTGTCTTCGCAAAAGACGCCAAAGTAGGCCAACGAAAATGAATCGATCAACCCACCCGTGATCAGCGGTTCATCGTCTTTAAGATTGTATTTCGGATTGCGGATCAGTTCGTTGACCACAAAAGGTCGTAATTTTTCGCGTACATCGTTTTCGTTCATATTATCCCTGTTTAGAAACCTTGATAGATGAAGGGCGAGCTGATCGTCGCCTGGGAAACTAGAAAAATCGCCAACAGTGCCAACGCCAACAGCGTCGCCTGAGCCAGGCGCGGCCAGCGTAAAAAGACGATTTCATTCCCGCCGCGCCGGTATTGTACCCAATCGATCACCAAACTGATGAAAATTACCAGGAGCACCCGAACCGAAGGACGGTGCAGCGTTCGATCCAGCGTGAGGCGGCGGACAAATTCGGCGGCATGAGGAAGCGTCATGCTGAAGGGAACCCACGCGATCACCACCAGCGTAAACACGACGAGCATCGCCAATGCCTGACGCCAGCGCGGTTGTTTTTGAGGCGCTACCGCCGGACGCCACAGCCCGAACAGGCGCTCAACCACCAGATACAGGCCATGCAAGCCGCCCCAAACCACCATATGCCAGCCGGTGCCATGCCACAAGCCACTCAGCAGCATCGTCACCAGCGGCGGCAGCAGAATATTCCAGACATTCCAGCGGCTGGGATTGCGGCGAATCAGCGCGCGGCTGAGGGGGAAATAGATATAATCACGCAGCCACTGCGAGAGCGTGATATGCCAGCGGTTCCAGAATTCGGTGAGGTTGCGGGCAAAATAGGGCTGCTGGAAATTGGGTGAGAGTTCGATCCCAAACAGGCCGCTGACGCCACGTACCACGCTGGTATATCCGGCGAAGTCGTTGTACAGCCAAAACGCATAGGTCAGCGCGTAGGTGAGCAGGTTCACCACCGACAAGGTGCCCGGTGCGTTGTAATAGGCAGCGGGAATCATGGCCGCCAGCGAGTCCGCGATCACCAGTTTGCGCACGACGCCGACCACGATCAGCGTAAAACTGCGCGCCAACTGGTCATTATCGACGATCCGCTGTTCTTTCAGCTTCGGCAGAAAAGCGCGGGCGCGTTCGATGGGGCCGGAAGTGAGCTTAGGAAAATACGCCATATACAGCGCAAAATCAATCACATCCGTAGCGGCGGGAAGCTGTTTGCGCGACACGTCGATCAGGTAAGAGATGGCCTGCAAAATGTAAAACGACATGCCAATCGGCAGCAGAATTTCCAGGCCTTCGGTATGATCGATTCCCCACGTGGACAGTTGCGCCGTGACATCCTCAACAAAAAAGCCGGCATACTTAAACAGCACCAGCACGAACAGGTTGAAGCCGGTGCCGATCCGCAGCCAACGCCGCCGTTCCGCCGTGTTCGCTTCTGTTTGTTGCAGACGCTGCGCCAGCACAAAGTTAACCAGCGTAACGGCAAACAGAATAAAGGGAAACTCGATAGACCAGGTGGCGTAAAAAACGTAAGACGCGCCCAAAAGCAGGATATTTTGCGGGCGGCGAGGCAGTAAGTAGTAAAGCGCCAAAACAACCAGGACAAACCCAGCAAAAGAGTGTGTGACAATGTTCATGCGCCTAGCCTTGGATGTGAGGTTATACGGATGATCCGCATGTGTTTCTCCAGTCTATCGTGACTGATCAGAATTTGAGCCGACCATCGTTCACCGCCTGAGCCACCTGTTCTCCTAACCATTCGCTAAACGCCGTTGCCCCCGAACTGTTCATGTGAAACAGATCGTACCAACTATTTTCCGGCAGAATCGCACCTTCGAGTGTGGGCCAGAACAAGATATGAGCACGATCTGCCAGGCTGGAAACCGCTTCGACAAAGGCCGAATATTCCGTTTCAGGATCAAGATATTGTTCCAAAACAGACGGATGAGCAGGAAATTCGACTAACACAACCTGCGTATCTGGCAGCGCGAGGATTTGTTCCAGTGCGGCAAGTTCCTTCGGATCAAGCGAATAACTATCGTAAACTGCCTGGAGCTTGGGCGCTGTTTCAGGCAACCCCTTATTGGCCCAAATCGGTTCCCAACCATTGGTCGTTTTCAACTGTTGAGTTTTTTTGACACGCTGTTCGACCTGCATGGCTGGCTGCTGGTTCAAATAGACGAGACCATAACGGTACAGGTAGGAATGATCGAATAACCAACCTTCAACATTGGATGATCCTAAACGGTAACGGAACCAGGGAAGTTGAATTAACTCGATTCGTGCTTGGCTCATTTTGGCCATCACAGGACTGAAATCACGCGGGGCGATACCATAAATCAGCAGCCGGGGGTGATAACGATCAACGAGAAGCTCCGCCACGGGAGCAGCAAGCGACGCGGTTAGCCCAGCTACGCCAATCTTAAAACACTCGATCACCTCGCCGGTTCCGGCCTCATACGCTTGTTCAATGGCATCCGGATTCGCATCGTTATACGCCATTGAACTGCCTAAAATCAGGCAATCCACGGGATGCTGATCTAAAAGATGCAGGCGGACTTCAAAATCCAAATCTGAACTGCCGATGCTGGGAGCTGGAAGACGTGACTGGAGAAAAGGCAACCGTAAAACAGTTTCGGCCAGAACAATCACCAATGGGAGGAGCATTAATGCCAGCAGCAGTGTTTTTCCAAAAGGGAAGGACAGACGTAAGGTTGATGATCGCATGGGGTTCTCCGCAGCGCGTTATTTATAGCGCCGTGTCACACGAGACGCAATATCTGTTAGAGTTCAAGCTGGCCGTCGGTCACAACTTGAGCGATCTGTTCGGCCAACCATGCGCTGAAAAGCTGCGCGCCAGAATTGTTGAGATGGTGCGCATCTTCGGCCCATCCATTGTCAGGGATCAGATTCAGAGGGGTGGTGGTCCACAGCGGCACCTGATGTTCTTCAGCCGCCGCCGCAAACGAGGCGATGACAGCTTCATAGGCCGCTGGACCACCCGAAAATTGTGCGAGTAACTGCGCCGGCAGCGGCATTTCAAGCAGAACAAGCTGAGTTCCAGCGGTGGCTAGAAGCTGCTCAAAGCCCTGCCAATCGGCGGGATCGATCTGGAAATCCTCAAAATACACCGGCGCTTCGATCTGGTTCCAGTCGAGGGCGCGCGTGGCACGGAACGGGAAATAACCGCTCGACGGCGCACCGGTGAAATCGCTCAGGCGGGATGCAAACGTCGGAGACATCCAACTGCGGTAGGCGAGATAGTGACGATAGGCGCTGGAATGCTCGGCCAGCCAGCCTTCCACATCCAACTCGCCGCGCTGATAACGAATCCAGGGTGTACGGGTGACATCCTGGTAAATACGGTTGGCGTCGCTTGCGCCCGCTGCCAGATCACGAATAGTGAGGCCGTAAACCAGCAGGCGGGGATGGTAACGCTCGACCAGAATTTCGGACAAGACTCCGGCGGTGCGCGCCGTGAGGGCCAACATCCCGAAGTTATAACAGATCAGGTCTTCGCCGGTCTGATCGCGGTAGGTCAGGGCGAAACGATCCGGGTCAATGCCGTTCAGGACGACGGAACTGCCGAAAAAAATGCAATCAACGTGACCTTTTTCAGCAAGCAACTGGTCGAGGGCGTAAATTTTTACATCAAGATCGAGGTTAGCGGAGCCAACAGCGGTAGGATAGTCGTCTAAGAACTGGCGAGCAGTGACTTCGAGCAGCGCGGACAACAGCACTAGAATCAAAAAAGCCAGGAGAAGAGTCTGGCCGAAGGGAAAACGCAGTCGTAAAGTTGATGGTTTAGTCATGATAGGCGGAGAGGGTGGGATTCGAACCCACGGTGGGGCAAAACCCCACAACGGTTTTCGAGACCGCCCCATTCAACCACTCTGGCACCTCTCCGTAAACGACGCTATTCAGTTGTTATTTCTGGCCCTGCGCACGTAAGGCGGCGAAAAACTGGACCAGAAGCGCTGCACATTCACCGGCTAAAAGCCCGCTGACCACTTCAACCTGATGGTTCAGGCGCGGGTGGTGCAGCACATCCATCACGCTGCCGCCTGCTCCGGCTTTGGGATCGGTGGTACCAAATACCAGCCGGGGAAGACGCGCCAGAACCATTGCGCCAGCGCACATTACGCAGGGTTCGAGCGTACAGTAGAGCGTGACCCCTTCGAGCCGCCAATGGCCGATCACCCGTGAGGCTTCGCGGAGCACCAACATTTCTGCGTGGGCTGTCGCGTCGCCATCGATTTCGCGGCAGTTGTGCGCGCGGGCAATTACTTCGCCAGCGCGAACAGCGACTGCGCCAATCGGCACATCCGCGTGAGCGAGCGCCAGTTGCGCCTCGTCCACAGCCAAGCGCATCGCGGTGAAATCGTCCATCACGGGGCGCATTATAACATGGCGACGGCGGGAGGGGAAGAGTGAAATCGGGCGGAAATGGCGGCTGAAATAGCGATTAAAAATTTAGGCGTCCCTAAGTTTCAACTTAGGCACTTTTTTGTCAAACTAAGGCCGTTTTTGTGGCATTTAGTGCGAATTTGGCGTCGCGAGTTTTCCCTCAGACGACGCGAAGTTTTACAAAACAGGGGCAGCGTACGGGAAGAATTCTGGCCCCCTC
>CAYYNB010000254.1:0-6224 GCA_964472565.1 uncultured Anaerolineaceae bacterium | reverse complement strand
ATTTTCACTTCAAAGCTGGCCTGGTGGTGCTCGTTGTTTTACTGGCGGTGGTTCCGGTTCACGCCCAAACCGACACCGGGGAATGCCGTGTCCGGTTGGCGGATGGCACCTGGAGTGAGGGGTTTGAAGCGACGATGGATGAATGTGTCAATACACTGGGGGCGCAGATCGCCGCGCAGACGCTCAGTGAGGTATACGGCACGTGGTCCGGTTATTACCTGAACGCGCAAGTGAGCGGCGCGGTGTATTACACGGAGCAGATGCTCAACCCGGAATGGAATTACTATGGAAGCTGGCGGCTGTCGGTCCAGGAACTGCTGGAACTGGTCGAAGCGGATCTCAATGATTACTGGTCCCAGGTGTTTGAGGAAAACGATGTGGACTATGCGCCGATTGAGGACGTGGTGCTGTACGGCGGGCCGATTCGATCCGCGTGTGGGCCGACGCAGATGGGCAACGCGTTTTACTGCCTGCTGGATCACAGCATCTACCTGGACAGCACACTGCTGTCACGGCAGATGAAAGAGATCGGGGATTTTGCGGTGGCGACGATTCTGGCGCACGAGTGGGGACATTCGATCTCGTGGCAGATCGGGTATTTTGACGGCGCGGCATTCACGATTCAGACGGAATTACAAGCGGACTGTTTCGCCGGGGCGTATGCGTCGTACCTGGACAGCGGCAAAAGCCAATATCTCGTGCTGGAAGAGGGCGATCTCGAAGAGGGGGCTAACAGCCTGTTCCGCTTTGGAGATCCAGAAGGCGGCTCGTGGTTCGATCCGAACGCGCACGGCGACGGCGAACAACGGTATGCGGCCTTCTGGAACGGATTTGAGAATGGCCCTGGCGCGTGTGAGTATTAGAGATAGGGTAGGGCGAAAATCAGGACGATCACGGCAAAAAGCGCACAGCCCAAGATCGTGATGATTCGTTCCCACTGCGCGGTACGCTCACCGAGGGGATAACCAAAACGGTGACTGCCGCGCGTTTGGAGTTCCCACACGAGATCGTGGTTGAAAAGGGCATTGAGGCTGATCAGAATACCCAGGAAGGGCAGGAGGATCGGGGAGGTGAGCTGGTAGAATACATAACCGATAGTGACAGCGACGATAACGACGATTCTTCTGCGGTTCATCTTACGATATTCCCAATGATTTCCCAATTTTGCGCTCATTGTAACATATTTTCCATGTGTCTCTGGATAATTTTCATAAATTTTTAATTTGACAAAAGGAAGGGCGCGATTTTACAATGAGGGGCATGATGAACCATACTCCCGCCCCTACCTGCTTCCATAGCGACGTGTCCTGTCGAGGATAGTCTATTGCTTGTGTCGTGGCGGCAAACAACGTGTGTATGAACCGGCGTTCGGACTTTCCCGACGCCGGTTTTTTATTTTCGGCAAGGAGCACAACAAACCATGAAACTCGCGCACCTTTTCACCCGAACACTCCGCGACGCCCCAAGCGATGCGGAAATGGTCAATCACCAGTTGGCGGTACGAGCGGGACTCGTGCGGCTGGTGGCCGCCGGAAGTTATGCGCTGATGCCGCTGGGACGGCGCGTGATCCAGAAGATCGAGGGGATTCTGCGGGACGAGATCAATCGAATAGATGGGCAGGAAATTCGGATGCCGGTGGTGCAGCCCGCTGAAATCTTCCAGGCGAGCGGGCGGTGGGATTCGTTTGGGCCGGTGCTGCAAAAGATCAAAAATGGCAGCGGGCGGGAATTTGCGCTGGGGCCGACGCATGAGGACGTGGTGGCGTTTTTGGCGGAACGCGAGATCGACAGCTATAAACAGCTTCCACAGCATGTGTACCAGATTCAGACCAAGTATCGCAACGAAGCGCGCCCACGCGGGGGATTGATCCGGCTGCGCGAGTTCACGATGAAGGACTCGTATTCGCTGCATACGGATTACGCCGATCTGGATCGCTTCTATGAGCGGATGGTGGGCGCGTACCGGCGAATTTTCGAGCGGGTGCAGATCGATGTGTTCCCGGTGGAAGCGGATACGGGCGTGATGGGCGGGCGAGACAGTCACGAATTTGTTATGCTGCACGATCAGGGGGAAGCGCTGGTCGTGGTGTGCGATCAATGCGGGTATGCGGCGAACACGGAAGCCGCCGAGTTCCGGCTGGACAAACCGGAGGCCGTTGAATGGGAGGCGGTGCAAAAGGTCGCGACACCGGACTGCACCTCGATTCAGGAGGTGGCGGATTTTATCGGCGTGCCAACCAACCAGACACTCAAAGCGGTGTTCTTCGTCAATGAGAAGGCAGGGCAGGCGGGCGAATTTGTGTTCGTGGTGATCCGGGGAGATCTCGACGTGAACGAGGTCAAGCTGATCAATGCGTTGGGCGGCGGGGAAGTGCGCCCGGCGACGGATGAGGAGATTCTGGCAACGGGCGCGGTACCGGGTTATGCCAGCCCGATGGGACTGAGCCAGGATGTCAAGGTGATCGCGGATGTGTCGGTGCGGTACGGCGCGAATTTTGTGGCAGGGGCGAATGATGCCGGGTATCACTTCACGGGGGTGAACGTTCCGCGCGATTTTGATCCGGCGTTTGTGGCCGATATGGCGGAGCCGTATGAGGGGGCGGAGTGTGCGCGGTGTGACGGCGGACATCTGCATCTGAAACGGGCGATTGAGATCGGGCACTGTTTCAAGCTGGGCACGCGGTACAGCGATGTGATGGATGTGACGTACCAGGACGAAAAAGGGGAGTCGCATCCGGTGGTGATGGGCAGCTACGGGATCGGGTTGGAGCGGCTGATGGGGCTGATCATCGAGGCGCACCACGACGATTACGGGATCATCTGGCCGCGCTGTGTCGCGCCGTTTGATGTGCATATCGTGGTGCTGGGGAAGGAACCGGAATACGCGGCGCGGGCGGCCCAACTGCATGATGAACTGATCGCGGCGGGATGCGAGGTGCTGCTGGATGATCGGGCGGATTTGACCGCCGGGGTGAAGTTCGCGGACGCGGATTTGATCGGGGTTCCGGTGCGGCTGACAGTCAGCAAAAAAGCGCTGGAGGCGGGATGTGTCGAGGGGAAGCGGCGTGATAGCAGCGAGCGGGTGATGGTGCCGCTGGATCAGGTAATCGCGTGGGTGGGGGAGGCGTAAAACCCCTATCCTCCCAACCTCCTTTCCCCGCACGCGGAGAAAGGAGGAGCAGTGCGCGGCGATTTGCGCCTCAAGAAGATGCGGGTAAGGTATGGAATCGAGTGGGCGCGGGCGGAAAGCAGCACTCCTACGAGCGGGGCAAGTCGTGAATTGGAACCAAGCTGGAAGAGGGGGAAGTTGGGCGCGGGAAAAGGTGGAACTTTTGGGCGGGGCGTTGCGTCTTAGGGGTGCAATGGGGTAAAAAGGACAAAAGGAGAGGCTAACATGAAACGCACCGTTGTGAGTCTGCTGGTTCTCGTATTGATGATAGGAGGAATACCTGTGGGCGCTGATGGCGGGACGCCGACACCGCAGCCGGGCGAGGAATCGCTGGCGGATGTGTGCCGCGCGGCAGTGGATGGCATTGCGGAGTTGAAAAGCGAACTGGATTTCCCAGAACATCTAGAGGCGGAGAATGCGGTTAAGACTGAGGATGATTTCGACGTGAACGACTATTTCACGGTGCTGGATCATCTGAAGGTCGAAGAGGGGTATATTCTGGATTACGTGTACCAGTTCGACGGCATGGGCGGGTATCCGGTGTTGTATGTGCGCGAGGAAGGCGAAGCGGCTTTCGAGACTTTCGCGGATTACAGCGCGGAACGTGATCGGGAAACGGATAATTACCTGGAACATATCGTCGCGGATGGCACGCCGGAAGGGTATATTCAACTGGCGATTCTGAGCGTGATCGGGGATCAGTTCTACCTGTTCTGGCACGCGAATTATCATGACGCGCAGTTTATCTGTGATCAGGAAACATTGGAAACGCTGGTTGGGTCCAAGACGATGTTTGATGACATGCTGCCGGACGATGTGCAGCGGGCTGCGCTGAAACTGGATGTGACGCCAGACGTACAGATTGGCAAGGATGGCGCGCTGGTCAAGCTGGTGGCGTTCACGAACTGGGGCGGATTCTACCGCTGGACATTCGCGTTTGGGCCGGGGAAAACGCCGGGCGTGATGGAGCAGGAAGTTTTGGTGGAATATCAGTGCGGTGTGATGTTTTAAGGCCTATTGTGGGGCAATGCGTGAATTGCCCCTACGAACCTCACCCCCTGCCCCCTCTCCAACCGAGTTGGAAGAGGGGGCAGGGGGGCAAACATGGCAGAGGAGTCTGATTGGATAAAAAGCTAAAACGGGAGGCGGCGCTGCGGCGGCAGGTGGTGCGGCTGGAGCGGCGGCTCGGAGAACTGGGACAGGTCAGCAACCGCTATGCATGGGCGCGGCTGCTGACTTTTGTGGGTGGTATTATTTTCACGGCGGCGGTGTGGATTATCGGCGGAGCGGTGTGGGGCATCGCGGCACTGGTGATCAGCCTGATCGCGTTTCGGGTGGTGGCGGGCATCCACAGCCGGGTGAAGGGCAGCCTGATCCGGCATGGGCTGTGGCGGGACATCAAAACGGCGCAGATCGCGCGGATGACGCTCGATTGGGAGCGTATTCCGGCGGAGTTGAAATTTCGGGATTATGCGGATCGGGCATTGGAGCTTGATCTGGATTTGACCGGGGATCATTCGCTGCACCGCCTGATCGATACGACGGTCTCCCGCGAGGCCAGCACGCGGCTGCGCGATTGGCTGGCGACGACAACGCCCGATCCGGACCAGATCGCCCGGCGGCAGGCGCTGGTGCGCGAACTGGTGGCGCATACGCTCTTTCGGTATAAGCTGCGGCTGAACGGGACGCTGACGGCGCGCGGCGCGAACTGGCGCTGGGAAGGGGATCGCGTGCGGCGGTGGCTGGACGATCAGCGGCCCACTAATTCGCTGCGGCCTTATATCATCGGGCTGACGGCGCTGGCGGGCGTGAATATGCTGCTGTTTGTGCTGACCCAGGTGGCCGGAATCCCGCCGCTGTGGGGCTTCACGTTCATGGCGTACCTGGGCATCTACCTGTGGAAAGTGCAGTTGATCGGGGATCCGTTTGGGTTGGCGCTGGCGCTGCGCGATCCGCTCAGCGATCTGCGGACGGTGTTCGAATACCTGGAAAACGCGCCGTATGGCGAAAAAACGCATCTGCGGACATTATGCGCGCCGTTTCTGGAAGCGGATCGTCCGTCGGCGCAGTTGAAGCGGGTGGAACGGGTGCTGGCGGCGGCGAGTGTGCGGCATAACCCGATTCTGTGGATGCTGTTCAGCGCGGTGATGCCCTGGGATATTTATACGGCGCACTGGCTGAATAAGAGCCGGGCGGCGGTGGCGGAACGGCTGCCCGTGTGGCTGGACGTGTGGACGGAACTCGATGCGGTGTGCGCGCTGGCGAATGTCGGCTATTTGAATCCGGCGTATACGTTCCCCGAACTGGTGACGGATGGGGCGCTGTTCGAGGGCCAGCAGATTGGACACCCGCTGCTGCCGGACGCGGATCGGGTGTGCAATGATTTCACCCTGCGCGATCTGGGCGACGTGGCACTGATCACCGGATCGAATATGTCCGGCAAAAGCACATTTTTGCGCACGGTGGGGATCAATTTGTGCCTGGCGTATGCGGGCGGGATGGTGAACGGGCAGCGGCTGCGGATCGTGCCGTTCCGGTTGTTCACCTGCATCCGCGTCACGGATTCGGTGACAGACGGCATCTCCTATTTTTATGCGGAAGTGAAGCGGCTCAAAGCGCTGCTGGTCGAACTGGAAGAAAAGACGGCGAATCCGCTGTTTTTCCTGATCGATGAGATTTTCCGGGGCACGAATAACCGGGAACGGCTGATCGGGAGCCGCTCGTATATCCGGGCGCTGGTGGGCAAACACGGCGTGGGGATCATCTCGACGCACGATCTGGAACTGGTCCATCTGGCGGACGAGTTGGCGCAGTTGACGAATTATCATTTTACGGAGACGGTGGGGGAGGGGCGGCTGTTATTCGATTACCGGATGCGGCCTGGGCCATCGCCCACGACGAACGCGCTAGCGATTATGGAGATGGAAGGGTTGCCGGTGGAGGGGCGGTAGAACCCCGCCCTAAATCCCTCTGGCGCAGGGAGGGACTTGCAGCGGGGCAATTCGTGAATTGCCCCTACGAACCTCACCCTCTCGCCAACCAAGTTGCCGAGAGG
>CAYYNB010000253.1:0-6256 GCA_964472565.1 uncultured Anaerolineaceae bacterium | reverse complement strand
CGAATAAGCATAATCCAGCCCAAATTCTTCCGCTGCGCGTTGTGCGCCTTTGTGGGCGCTTTCACTGAATCCGCCATCCGAGATCGTCCCGCCAACGTTCGTCACCAGCCCGATTCGCCAGGGCCCGCTTTCTTCTGTAACCTGCGGAAAAGCGCGACCACCGGGAACTGCCGCCAAAATAACAATCAACAAGACGCCTATGCCACAAACCGTTCTCATGCTTCTCCCCCTACGGCCAATGAACGCAGCGTTACAACAGTGAGATCATCCTGCAATTCGTTTGGACCAACATGTTCACGCACTGCCGCCACAATACGATCCAGCAGTGCCTGTGCATCTATTTCAATGGGACATGCGTTCAGCAGCGCTTCCAGCCGGTCAAACCCATAAAATTCTCCGGCTGCATTTTGCGCCTCGACCACGCCATCACTCAGCATCACCACCAGCGCGCCCGGTGCCAGCGTAATAGTTTTAGAACCATATTCCATCCGGTTCGCCACCCCTAACGGATACCCGCCCACCGGCAGTAACATCCACTCGCCGCTGCCGTTGCGCCAGTAGGGTTGTACCATGCCGCCGTTAGCAACCTCAAGATGGCGTGTCGGCGGATCAAACATCCCGACTAACAAAGCGCTGTTGACATGCGTGGCCTTCATCCGCTCCACTAACCGCAGGTTGAGCGCATCCAGCAGCGCCGAAGGACGTGCATTGCGCGCCACTTCATCACGCAGCGCGGTAGTAATAACCGCCATCAGCATCGCCGCCGGAATGCCCTTACCGCTCACATCTCCAACCGCAATACCAAGTTGTCCGTTCGGCATCGGCAAATATTGGAAATAATCGCCGCTCACCTGTCGCGCGGGCAGCGACACCGCCGCAATTTCAAGTTGAGGCAGCGCTGGTACCGTCGAAGGCAACAAACTGTTCTGAATATCGCGAGCAATGTGCAGTTCCTGTTCGAACTGTTTGACTTCGATCTCATGCAGCCGCGCATTTTGCAGCGCCACGCTGGATTGATCGGCAAATGCCTCGGCTAATTCCGTTTCTTCCACCGTGAACCGGTCAACCACATAACTATTCAGATTCAAGACCCCCACCGTCTGCTCACGCACCCGCAGCGGGATGCCCATCCACGAACGGACCGGAATAGTTCCAATCTTCCACCGTTCATCAAGCTGCGTATCATGAATAACGAGCGGACGCCCCGTTTGAATCACCTGATACGCTGCCAGTCCTTCATCCACCTCGAACTCCCCGATCCGGTGCGGCTCGGATGCCGGGCCGCGATGCGCCACCATCACCAGCTTGGAGCGATCAAGCAAAAAAATCGCGGCGCTGTCATACGGAACAATTTTGGAAAGTTCAGCCAGAATCCGGCGCAGCACATCTTCCAAGTCCAACGTCGAGTTGATCGCGCGCGACATTTCGAGCAGTGTGCGGGCTGTTTGGCGGCGCTGCACTTCTTCCTGACGCCGTTTCCCCTCGCGACTGACCCGCCGCACCAGAACAGTTGCCAGAAGGGCCAGCATCACCACCGCGCCCGTCGATAAGCCAAAAATTGTTTTAAGCTCCGCTTGCGCCTCTCGCTGCTCCGCCAGTGCGGTTTTTTGATCAGTGCGTGCCTGCTTCTGATCGGCTAGCGCCTGGTTTTGTACCTCCTGCGCACGATCCAGTTCGGCTTGCACCTGCTCTTTTGCGACATCCAGATCATTACTCAATATCAGGACAAATGCCTTGCCTTGAGCGCGAATCGGCGCGATCATGGCGACCCGCGTCACATCCCCCACATCATATTCTTCATCACTGGGTTGGGTATAACTCATCAGAACAGCCAGCGGAATGGCATCCAGCAGAGACTCAAGCGGAATATTGGCGTTCGCCTCGTACCAGATATTATTCGTGTTGTCGATGACCCACAGTTGGGACCGCGAATCCTGCGTCACATCCATAATCCCGGCGAATAACGCTTTTAGGTCCAGTTCATACACAATAAATTCAGTCCGGCCCACGTTCGAGTAAACCGGCGCGACTAGCAAAAATGTTCCCGCCGGATCATCCCGCAGTGAAGCCTCAATCAATTCGATTTCGAGCGGCACATCCTCCCCGGTTTTAGTTTGGTTCACCAGGCGCGACGGTAGGTTATAAGGTGCAAGTTCGCCTACTTTCAGGCGATTATTAAGCTCGTACGGCCAGGCATAACGCGGGTTTCCCTGAAAATCGAACCGCACAATGCTGCGAATAACCGGATAATATTCCTGCCCATGCGCTTCCATCAACGCCAGCACCACCGCCTCATCGGTCAATTGGGTGCGTTTAATTTCCGGTTGCAGCGACAGACTCGTAATATCCGCGTTCAAGCCGCTAAAGTACGTTTCAGTCTGCTGCGACAGCGATGTTGCTAACTGAAGATCACTGGCCCGAAACTCCTCGATCACCGTCTGGCTGATCAAATCAATCGATTGGCTGATAAGCTCCGATGAGCGGCTGATGGAAGATGAAACGCGGTCAATAGATCCCGATACCAATCCGATCGACTCAGTCGCCCGGTTGATCGACTGGGAAGCAAAAAGGGTCACTAGCCCGATCAGTATGATCAGAATCCCAACAGCAACCGCTGTAAATACATGGGTTGTATGCGTTCTAAACAAGGGTGCCTCATACGCTAAGCTTAGGGCGTGGCAGTTGGGCTTATAACTTTTATGGAGCGAACCAGCGGTTGGGCTACCACTTCATCGAGCAGCATCAGTTGTTCCTCTATGCCGGGCGTGATCAGGATAACCAGAATCCAGTCATTCTCAGCAACTTGAATCACATAACCAATGGTGGGTTCACTGTAATCATTATCCGCCAGGCCGCGCGCCGTCGGATAATCCAGCCCGGTAAAGGTGGTGATACTGTCTGGTTCTACGCCCATGCCCTGCTCTAAAAATTCTTCCGGGGTCTGCGTCTCTTCGCCAAATTCATCGCCAGTCAACCGTGCGATCCCCAGGGCCGGAGCACTGGGATCATTCACCTCACCATACTCCGCATCAACTGGACTGACATAGAACAAGACTACCGGAAAATCTACCTCGTCACGGCTCACAGGTATCCAACCAACCGGCGCATCAAATGATAAGCCCAAGGGTTCGCTGGTATACGGTTCTAACTCAATGGTGCTCACATCCAGCGGAGTCGCGGTGGCAGTGGGTGTATAGGTCGGCATCGGCGTCCATGTCGGCAGCAGCGTAGGTCGCGTCGTTGCGGTAAAAGTCGGAGTAAGGGTTGGTGGCACCGTCGGCAGTGGCGTCGGCGTCCCTTCTACGACCAGCACCTCCAGCGAACGCACGACAGGTTGTGTAATCACCTCGTCCAGGTAGTCGGCGTTGTAACTAAACGGCACAACCAGAGCCAACATAACGAGTGAATTATCCGGCAGCAGCAGTACATAAATCATACCATCACTGCCATCGCTCGTAATGCTCCCGCGCGCTGCCGGATACGCCGCTAAATCATAAGCCTCAGCCTCTCCATCTATGTCCATTTGTATTAACAATTCTTCAGGCGTTGCCACATCGAATCCCATCTGATCCAGGAACGTTGTGTCAAAGCGAAAAAACATCAGGACCGGCGCGACTGGCTCAAGTTCAGCCTGATTCATATCCTCACTGCTTACCGAAAAAACGATATTGGTAATCCCCAGTTCAGGATCATTGATTTCATAGGAAGTCCACTGAAACCAGTCAGCCGGTACGCTGAAACTTAATCCCATCGCTTCATCAGTAAAGAGTTCCAGCCGTGTTGAAACAGCTAAGGTCGCGGCAGGCGATGGCGTAACCGTTGGCACAAGTGTCATGGTAACGCTTGGGCTTGGTGTAGCTTCCACGCGGCGCTCACTGATCTCAAGTCCTTGCAACAGGGGGACAAAAACAGCATCACGATACGGCTCAAAATCAGTTTCAGGCGAACTCACCGAGACAAGCGCCCATTCTCCCTGCGGTGCAGGGAAGAGATAAAGCGCCCCCCGCACCGGTGGGTTAGCCGTGAAAACCAATGCCGCCCCTTCAATATCCGATTGTGCAATCACACCATTCACATAAACGCTCAGTGCAATCGCCGCGCGGTTGAGTGAGGTTTCGACAGCAGGTATCCCCCACTGTTCCTCAAAATAGATCTTATCGCCCCGGTAAATATACACCGATGCGGTATCATCCGTGAGCAACAGCCCATTTTTACTCAGACGGCGCGGCGTGCTCCATCCGGTTGGAACCTCAAACGCAATACCAAATGCCGCATCGTCAAAATAGGTAATGGGTGTACTCAGTATCGCTGCGGTAGTGGTCGCATTCAGCACTGCCTGAGTCGCAGTCGGCCCCCAATGACTCGTCGGAGACAATGGGATCAAAGTAGCGGTTGGCGATTGTGTCGGCATAACCGGTGTGGCGGTGTACGTCAGAAATGCAGTATAAAGCGCGCCGGCGGTTCGAGTCGCATCGCCGACCAACCGCGTCGCCGTGAGTTGGGGAGCCGCCATGGTCGGCGTAGCGGATACAGGGTTAAATGCTGCGGCAGTCTGGGTAGCATCAGCAACGATCTTAGTCGCTGTCGCCTGCGGCCATGTGAGCGTCGGAGTCGCGCTGCTCACCGGCAGCGGCAAAATTTCCAGCGAATCAACCAACGGGGTCAGAATGGCCTGCTCAAATGTCTCGTATTGTTCATTCGCCGCGAACCCAATAATGACGATCCATTCGCCCTCATGCTCAATCAGATAATAATGGGACGTAAAAGCAATTTCCGGGTCCTCATAAGCGACTTCCCAGGCTGGATCCTCAAACCGATCAGTGGGTTCTACGATACCCAGCGAACCAATAAGTTCTTGGAGTGCCTCTTCAGGATCGGTAGACGTGAAAAACTCTTCATGAATGAGTGTTTGCGGGGTGCCCCTTACAAAGATGATAAAGTTTTCAAAGTCCTCCGCAGAACCAAGAAAAACATAGTCACTGTCCACTGAATACGGTTCTTCCCAATCAGCCGGATACACAAACCCCAACCCTAATGTATCAATTTGCATATATTGAGAAGAAATCGCCGGAGTCTGAGGCAAAGGTGGATAAGTTAATTGTCCAACCGCCGTCGCCGTAGCGAACAGGTCCGGTGTCGGGCCGGTTGGCGATGGCGGCATAACAATCATAGGAGTCGGTGCCGCGCCCATAAGCGTCGAATACGGGGTGTAAGTCGGGTACGGTGTATAGGTTGGATACGGGGTCTGGGTAGCCAGCAGTGCCCATGCCGTCTCGGTTGCATACCGCTGCGCGTTTCCCGTCGCCGTATTAAAGGGCGTAACGGTGATGGTTGCTTGAGCAGCCAATGTAGCAGCAACTGCCTGCTCAATTTGAGCAGAAATAGCGTCCTGCGTTCCGGCTTGAGCGGTTGCATAGGCTGCCGTTGCGGTCTGGACCGCCGCCCGCTGGGTGGCCGTCAAAGCCTTATCCATAGCTGCTGTCTGAGTCACATAGACATGAACCGTTGCCGTCCAGTTTGGCGTTGCCGAGCCAGTCGAGGTTGCAGTAGGCGTAGCAGAAGGTGTAAACGTCTTAGAGGGTGTGATCGTCAAACTTGGCGTCACGCTCGGCATAGTTGTCAATGTGGGGTATGGTGTATAAGTCGGCCATTCAGCCAGTGTTGCCATCACCGCAGCAGCAACCTGTGTCTGCTGTGCCTCAACCGTCTGCGTAAGATTAGCAGTAGCTGTCGGGGTAGTCGTGTTGGTAGGCGAAGGTGTTGAACTCGCCGTTACCGTCGCAGTTGCGGTTGATGTCGGTGTCGGAGTAAAAGAAGGCGTTAAACTCGCCGTTGCCGTCGGCGTTTGTGTTGGCAACGCGGGCGGTGTATCGGATGGAACTTCAGTGGCTGTCAGCGTCGGAGGGATAGGAGTTTCTGTAGGTTGCTGAGCAATCGAAGTCGCCGGACTGGTTGCAGTCGGCTCCTTTGTACTGACTTTTCCCTGGCAGGCAGCAACGCCCACAAACAAGCCGAGTAACAGCAGAACAAAGCCCCATCGTGCCATATCCTACCTCCTTAGCCGTACAATCCCCCTAGCACAGTATACACGCAAACCGTCAAATTTTGGAAAGCAAGTTAAAGTTAATTTGCCAATCCGTCTTCCCGGATTTAAGCTGAATTCCATCCGATTTAGCCTGAATCCCGCCCTAAAGTAACCTGAAATATCCCACACCATATCCCAAAGTAGGTTACTTTTTCCCCAAAGTAAGTTAAA
>CAYYNB010000252.1:0-6495 GCA_964472565.1 uncultured Anaerolineaceae bacterium | reverse complement strand
GCGCCCGCTTTGCTCCCCTTTCTCCGCGCGCGGGGAAAGGGGCCGGGGGATAGGGATAATTCAACCTGAATCCCCCCGCATTTAACCTGAATCTCGCCCCATTTAGGCTAAATCTTTCCCACATTTATCCCAATTAAGGTTAAATAAGGTGCCTACTTTTACCATTCCCTAACCTGCGGCCCGTTAGAAAAAGGTTGGGTTGCCGGTTCGCCTCTTTAGTATCAATCTCGTCTGTTAATCACCCCTATACAAGCAGTGAGGGCGCTGAGGACTGCGCCCTCACGAGAGACATATGGCGAGACGAATAATCGACCTCGCGTTTGTCCGAAAGTGACCGATTTACGGGTAAATGCCCCGTGTGCGGGTCGCATCCCCCACGCGCTTGATCGCCGTGATCTGCGCCGCCGTACGGGTATCGACCTTGTACTGCTCCTTGATGCGGACCACCTCATCATAAGCGCGGATCAGGACGCGCCGTAGCTGCCGGTTGACCTCTTCCACATCCCAGAAGAACGATTGCAGCCCTTGCACCCACTCGAAGTAGGAGACCGTTACGCCGCCTGCGTTCGCCAGAATATCCGGGATAATCTCCACGCCCTTGTGGAACAGAATATCGTCCGCTTCGGGTGTGGTCGGGCCGTTCGCGCCTTCCACGATCAGGAACGCCTTAATATCATTCGCGTTCGCATCTGTGATCTGGTTTTCCATCGCGCACGGGGCCAGCACGTCACACGGCAGCGCCAGCAGTTCGCTGTTCGTGATCTTGTCCGCGTTTTTATAGCCTTCGAGCACGTTATGTTTCGTTGTGCGCGTGTACGCCATCACATCATCAATATCCAGGCCGTTTTCGTTCGTGTAACCGCCCGTCACATCGCTGACGGCGATCACCTTGTAGCCCAGATCAAAGGCATGTTTGGCTGCGTAGGTGCCCACGTTGCCGAAGCCCTGCACCGCCACGCGAATCTGGGACGGATCATTATGCCCCATCCGCCGCAGCGCCTCATCCATGCAGATAATCACGCCGCGTCCGGTTGCCTCGGTGCGCCCCTGGCTCCCGCCGATGTTCAGCGGCTTGCCGGTCACAATCGCCGGGACCGAATACCCCACCGTCATGCTGTAGGTATCCATCATCCAGGCCATCGTCTGCGCGTTGGTGCCCATATCCGGCGCGGGAATATCACCGTGCGGGCTGATCATGATGCTGATTTCGCTCGTATACCGCCGGGTCAGCCGTTCCAGTTCGGCCTGGCTCATGTTATACGGATCGCAGATCACGCCGCCTTTCGCGCCGCCGTAGGGCAGCCCGACCAGCGAGCACTTCCAGGTCATCCACATCGCCAGCGCGCGCACTTCATCCAGATCAACGTTCTTCGCGTACCGGATACCACCCTTCGATGGTCCCAACACCGTGCTGTGATGCACACGGTAGCCGGAGAAAATATTAATATCGCCGTTATCCATCCGAACAGGGAAATTAACGGAAAATTCCCGCTTGGGGTACCGCAAAAAGGCTCTAATTCCTTGAGGTAAATCTAAGTAAGCTACCGCACGATCATACTGGCGCAGGGCGACCTCGTAAGGATTGATGTGCTCGGCAACCTTAGCTTGGACAACCATAACGTCTCCTTGGTGAATCTAACCAATAGTTAAACTGCATAATTAAAGTATACTACATTCTTTTGTCTCCTGCACAGTAGCTAAAGCTCACCAAAAGCTTGTGAAAAGGTACACTATACTTCTCAATTATCCCGCCTGTGCAGGCGCTTCCACACGGAAGTTGATCCCGGTCTGAAAATTGTCTTCTGTCGGCGCAAAATCGACGTTTTTCTGGGGTTCGCCCACATACACTTCGACCCGCCAATCCCCCGCCGCCCAACTCTGCCCGCCGGATTGTTCAAAATCCAGCCCAAACATCACCGGCCCTACCGTTTTATCCAGTTCCAGCACATCCGTCGGAATCGCCCGCCCGGTCGGATCGGTAAACACGGCCATCGCCGCCAGGTCCCGGTTATGCGACGCCAGCACCACCACCACATTCAGATCATCGCTCGGCTGGAACACCGTTGTTTTAACCAGCTTATCGGGGTCGGTATCGTCACCCACCGCCGTATATGCGTTATCCACCCACTTGCCATCCCCCGAACCGCACGCCGCCAGCGCCAATCCCACCACAATCATCATCACCAGACGTTTCATCTGAGTTTGCTCCTTTATTCGTTTATTCGTTAATCAATACACGATCAGAACAGCAAAATATCATAGCGCATCCACTTTGAAACGAACACCCTTTTTCCCGGTGTGCGGGGAAAGCGCACTGCCCGTGTATATACAATCGTAGACTCGGAGCCATTATGAGTTCCTGGAAAATTCTTCACAGTTTAGCGACTATCGATAATCCCATTTTCCGCCGCGCGATCAGCCGTCCTCCGCTCTGGTACCGGGGCGCGACACATCTGGCCTCACGTGCCACGGGCGAAATGCTGCTGTTTGGCGGTGTCCTGTGTTATGCCTGCACCATGCTTGGTTTTTTCGTGAGGAATCTGCTTCTTTTTATGGCCGGGAGTCTGCTGTTGAGTTTAATCTTTTTCTCCCTGACCATCGCCCCGATCATCGTCAATGAACGCGAACGCGCCACCTGGGACATTCTGCGCACCACGCCGCTGACCCTCGATCAACTCATTCTCGCCAAAGCCCGCGCCATGTTATGGTGGCTGCGCGGCCCGCTTCGAGTCATCAGTGCGCTGCTTATCATCACCGCGCTTGTGATCAGCGCCATATCCTTCTGGGCCAACCCGCTCTACAGCGAACTGGGCGAATCGCGCCAGCCCACCGCTATTTTATGCTCGGCAGCACTGCTCATCCCTTTTTTGAGCGCGGCTATCTTTATGATTGACCGCCTCCAGCAGTTCGTTCTGTTGGTCGTCTCCATGTTAGCCGCCAGTGCTTCATCGTCCTCGGCCCGCGCTGCCCTACCCGGAGCCGCCTTAGCCGTCTTGATCCTCTCGCTCCTGGATGTGAGTTTCGCCGTCCTGCTGCACAGTCTCCAGCCCGACTGGTCCACATCCCTCGAAGTGATAGCTGCGCTTGGTTCCACACCCACCTACGCCTTCGCCATGCCATCCGTGTCGGTGCTGCTGGCGGTCCTGCTGACTCTCGCTGTGCGTGAGATCGCCGTGCGTATCCTCTGGGCCTGGACTCTGCGCGCCGCTCAATAGCTAATTTTTCTTTGCGCTTGCTTTTTTGCTCTCCTGTTTTGGGGTTGTTTTGTTGTTTTGTTGTTCTGTTTTCCGGTTTTCCGCCCCCCAACACCTATAATAAAGTGACCTCACCGATCGGACTGCTCGCGGCGAAAGACGATCAGGCAGCGAGGAGGTAAAGGAAAAATCGTGTCATCCTGGCATCTGCTGCGCACACTCTTGTTTACGCCGGCCCATCACACCGTCTACCAGCGCGAGAAAAATTACCCGCCGCTCTGGAACCATGTTCCCGATCTCATGCGCAATATCCTAAGCGTCCCGTTGATCATCTTCCCCATCCTGTATGTCGCCGCCTTTTTATACGCCCCTGGCACCTACATGAGCGCTTGTGTCTGTTTGCCCCTTCTCTTTCTGCTCCTACCCTCACTGTTCCCCTGGTCCTTCCCCCTCAGTATCGCCCTCGCCCCGACCATCGCCCGCGAGCGCGAACAGGGCACCTGGGAAACCCTGCGCATTTCCCCCATCCGCACCGAAACCCTGGTCCTCGAAAAAGCCGCTGGCGCGCTCTGGCGCATCCGCTATATGCTGCGCCGCCTCGCAATCATCCTCATCTTCACTGCCGTTGGGTTGGGTGTTCTCAGCGCGTTGACCATCTACCGCCAGTTTCCCATCCTCAACCCCGCAGCGGTATTCATGCTCAGCATCATCAGCGGTATGATCATCTTCCTCATTGATCGCGCCCAGCAGTTCGCCTTGATGATCGCCGCCGCACTGGCGGGCAGTTCGCTCTCCACCTCCGTCCGCAGCGCCATCTCCAGCGCCCTTTTAGCCGCGCTGGGCATGTGGCTGCTGGATGTTTGCAGCGCGACGCTAATCCTCACCTTTTTAGGGAAAGCGCCCATCTATCCCGCCCTCAGTGCCCGCTATCTCATGCTGTTTACGTTTGGCTCTGCCGGGGCCTATCTGCTCGATCTCCATCCCCTGTGGGCCGGGCTGTTGATCAGCCTCACCTTTCTGGTGCGCGAACTCTTGCTGCGCGTGTTGTGGTACCTCACCCTGCGTGCCGCCGAACGGTTGTGATATAATCACCCCGTTCTACAGGAGATCACCATGTTTGAACTTGTCCAGGCCGCCAGCGACCGTCTTCGCCCGTACATCCATCGCACCCCTGTACTTACCGCCCGCACCCTGAATCAGCAGGTCGGCGCAGAAATCTTTTTGAAGTGTGAAAATTTCCAGCGGATCGGGGCGTTTAAGGCGCGTGGTGCCTTTAATGCCATCATCCAGCTTTCCGATGTCGAACAAGCGCGCGGCGTCATCACCTATTCCTCCGGCAATCATGCCCAGGCGGTTGCCCTCGCCTGCCGAACGATGGGAATCAGGGCTGTCGTCGTGATGCCCGACAACGCACCCGCCACCAAACGCGCAGCTACCGCCGGCTACGGCGCGGAACTCGTCATTTACGATCACCTGACTCAGGATCGCCGCTCCCTGGCCGAATCGCTTGCCGCCGAACACGGCTATACGATTATTCCCCCCTACGATCACATCAATATCGTAGCCGGGCAGGGCACCGCCGCGCTGGAACTCGTGCAGGATACCGCCCCGCTGGATGCCCTGTTAGTGCCCTGTGGCGGTGGCGGTCTGCTGAGTGGGTCCGCGATTGCAGCCAAAGGACTTTGTCCGGCCTGCCGCGTGATCGGGATCGAACCCGAACTGGCCGACGACGCCACACGTTCCTTCCGCACCGGGGAACTCCACACCGTCCACAATCCGCCGACCATTGCCGACGGCACGCGCACCCCCTCGTTGGGCAGCGTAACGTTTCCACTCGTCCGCCAGTATGTAGACGACATGCAGACCGTCACCGAAGTCGCCATCATCGACGCCGTACGCTTTTTGTTCTACCGCATGAAGCTTGTTGTGGAGCCATCCGGCGCGCTGGGAGTCGCTGCTCTTTTGAGTGGGGCCGTTCAGCTCTCAGGCCGGGTAGGGGTTATTCTGAGCGGCGGCAATATAGACGCAGAAACAATGATCCGTATTCTTGCTGATTGAAAACTTGTTACCTGATCCAAACCGAATGCCTACCCGTTTATCATATTTTTGCTTGCCTCGGCCCTTGTCCAGACGTACAATGAGACAAGTAGGTCTACATTCCGAGGAAATCAAATGGCAACTATCCTTATTGTCGAAGACGATGAAGAACTCCAAAAAATGTTACAACTCATCCTCAAACGTGCGGGGCATGAGATTGTAGCATCCCTGAATGGTTTGGATGCACTTTATCAGGCCTCTTATATCCGCCCCGATCTGATCATCCTTGACCTGATGATGCCCTACGCCGCCGGAGACGCGGTTCTGGGTTTCATCCGCAGCACGGACCAGCTCAAGCATACGCCCGTGCTGGTGCTTTCAGCCCATCCCAACGCCCAGGAGTTAGCCCGCCAGTTGAACGCCGATGGCTTCCTGCCCAAACCGTTGGATATGCAGACCTTTAACGCGATGGTGGATCGCCTGTTGCAGCCTGTCTAAGGGATCAGGATCACCTTGCCAATATTGCGCCGCTCCTGCATATAACGGTGTGCTTCAGCCACTTCCTCAAATCGGAAAACCCGATCCACGTGGACGTTCAGTTTATCTTGCCATGCCAGCAGTTGATCGACCCATTGGCGCACAATGTCCTGCTGCTCCCACAACTTACCGACGTTCAACCCCAGCACGCCCTTGTTGTCGCTCGTCAGCCAGATCGGGTTAAACCGCAGCCAGGGGATCGTTAGCACCAGTTTGATCGCCGCCCACACGGATCGATTCTGCTTGGGAGCCAGCGCAAACACCCCGCACATCACCAGCCGCCCCCCCACCGACAGGCTCCGGTAGCTTTTCGTCCACGAATGCCCTCCCACTGCGTCCAGCGCCCCCTGCACCCCCTTCCCATTCGTCAGCCGTTTGATCTCCTGCTCAACATCGAGGGGCCGGGAATCAATCGGACACTGCACCCCCCGCTCGCGCAGAAAATCATGTTTCTGCGGTGACGCCGTGCCGTATACCGTCGCCCCGAAGATTCGGCAGATGTCCACTGCCGCCAGACCGACTCCGCCCGCCGCCGCCTGGATCAGCACATGCTCACCTTGTTTGATGCCCGCCAGCGCGCCCAGTGACGCATACGCCGTCAGATACGCCACCGGGAACCCCGCCGCCTCTTCCAGCGAGAATTTCGCCGGGCGTGGAAAGACCTGGATCGCGGGCACCCAGACATACTCGCTGTAGCCGCCGAACCGCGTCAGTGCGATCACGTCCA
>CAYYNB010000251.1:0-6543 GCA_964472565.1 uncultured Anaerolineaceae bacterium | reverse complement strand
AAAAAATATCTGTAGGAGCGGACCCTCGTGACTGCATGCTGCTTACACACGGGTCGGTTCCTACAGCGTTATGGGCTGCATGATCTGAGTCGCTAGGCGACTTTTTTCTTGACTTGAGATCGAGAGGCGGTCACAAATTTAGTCATAGCCGCCTGACCGGATTCACGCATCTCTTCCAGCCGGATAATTTTCCAGATCGTCATCAGAATGATTTTAATATCCGTCCAGATCGAAAAATTATTTATGTATTCCAGATCGAGCGCAAACCGCTTTTCCCATGAAACCGTCTTACGCCCATTAATCTGCGCCCATCCGGTCACACCGGGCTTGATATCGCGCTGCTGGGCTTGTTTTCGGGCGTAATGATAATTCATCAGGACCGGGCGCGGCCCCACCAGTGACATATCGCCACGCAAAACATTATAGAGTTCGGGCAGTTCATCCAGGCACAGGCGGCGCAGCCAACGTCCCAGCCGGGTTATCCGTTGGTCGGCGGGTAGCAAATTTCCAAACGAATCCCGCGCCTCGATCCGGGTGCGGAATTTGAACATCTTAAACGGCATTTCATCCAGTCCAAGCCGTTCCTGCCGCAAGAAAACCGGTGTGTCCATCGTCAGCCGGATCAACACCGCAGTGATCAGCATAATTGGCGCAGTTGTTATCAACCCAAACAGCGCCAGCCCCACATCCATCCCTCGTTTGATACGCGGGGTCAGATCCAACCGCGGAAAAACGGGTGTGCTGAACGGTAGGTGGCGCGACGGCGTGCGAGCGATCAATCGGAGCAGCATCACGACGCCAAAAATAAACCCAGCGCCGAGGATGATAGTCCGCATCCAATGTCGGGGGTGCATAGCTCGCTCCTTTCTAGTGTTCACTATACCCGAAGCAAGCCCGACAAATCCACATAGTTGTCATAAAATCGTTGCAAAAACTTGTAAACGCACCCCGTCTACCCGGCCCGCTCGATCAGTTCCGGCCCATCCGTGTGAGGGCTGTTCACGCGTTTCGACACGGGATACACCATCATGTCCGCTGCCGGATAAGGCCGCAGCCGCGCCACCGCCTGGCGGGCATCCGTCTGCGCCGGATCAAGCCATTCCTCATAATCATTGCGCGGCACAATAATCGCCATCCGGTCATGAATCGGCGCGATCAGTTGATTCGGTTCCCCGGTCAGAATCGTGCAGGTCATGATAACTTCTCCGCTTGCTGGTTCCACCCACCGCTCCCACAAGCCGGCGAACCCAAACGGCTGGTGATCGCTGAGCGCGATATACATCGGCGTTTTGCCATCCGCGCTGTCCTTTTTCCACTCGTAGAATCCATCTGCGATCACCAGGCACCGCCGCTGGCTCAGCGCGGAGCGGAACGCGGGTTTTTCGGCTGCACTTTCGTACCGGGCGTTGATCATTTGGTTCCCAATCGACAGGTCTTTCGCCCACGATGGCACCAACCCCCACCGCATCAGCACCAGTTCATTTTGTCCATTTTGAGGATTATTGATCACCGTAGCGACAGGCTGAGTCGGCGCGATGTTGTAGCGCGGCGGCAGATCAGGCGGGAGCCTTCCCAGATCGAACATCTGCGCCAACACGTCGGGATTCGTTTCCGTAAGTGTAAATCGTCCACACATGATTTTCCTCCGAATACACTGTGATAATTTTCGCATCCCTCATTGTCAGATTACAAGGATAGCACAGATGTTCCATTTTTGCCATCTTCTCGCTAATCCAGGCTCCATTCTGTTTATAATCTCTTTGGTAAGGGAGAATTGGTATCTGGCTATGGAAATGGAAGAGGTATGGCACAGAAAAACGGTATCGAATTTGCACTCTTCGCCCCCTACAACGAAAACGTCGCTCTCATTGGCGATTGGAATAATTGGCAGCCTATCCCTATGCAGCGCGATGATCAAGGCTGGTGGCGCGTCGATGTCCCGCTCGGCGATGGCAGTTATGCTTATAAATTCAAGCTCAAATCGAACAGCTATTTCTCCGAAAATGAGATGATCAGTGTGGCCGATCCGCGTGCGCTGCGCGTCACCCGTGACGCCGACGAAAACGCCTGCATCACGGTCAAAAATGGGCAGCGTGTCATCACCAGCTATCAGTGGAAATATGATCAAACGCCGCTTCCGTCCAACGACCAGTTGATCATCTATGAAATGCATATCGGCGATTATGGTGGCAATTTTGTGGGGGTCATCGAAAAGCTGGATCATCTGGTGGAACTTGGCATTAACGCGGTTGAATTCATGCCCGTGAACGATTTCCCCGGCGGCTATTCGTGGGGCTACAATCCGCGTTTTATGTTCGCGGTGGAAAATAACTACGGCACGCCCGATGATTTTTGCCAACTGATCGATGAGTGCCATAAGCGCGGCATCCGCGTTATTCTGGATGGTGTCTACAACCACAGCGAAGACAATACCCCGCTCGCCAAAATCGACTACCAGTACTGGTACTACCGGGTTAACCCGGATGAACCACATGCCCAGTGGGGACCGAAGTTCAACTATAGTTATCGGGATGAAAAATTGGATGTGTGGCCGGCCAGCCAGTTTGTGGCCGATGCGCTCCATCACTGGGTCCAGCATTTCCATATTGATGGCATTCGCTTCGATGCCACCGCCATCATCAAAAACTACGATGTGCTCTATTGGCTCAGGGATAACGCCTACCAGCCTATCAAAGACATCAAGCCCTTCTTCACCGTCGCGGAACATGTCCCCCAGGACCCCGCCGTCACGGGCTTCGATGGGCCGATGGATGCCGCCTGGTACGAGTCGTTCTCCAAGCAGATGCAGTGTACTCTCGTTGGCAAGGATCAGGATGGACGCCAGCCCTACCATGTGGACGCTATCGCCCATGTCCTGAATCCGCTCAACGAGGGCTTCAGCAGTCATGTCAATGTGGTCGCCTATATCGACAACCACGACCAGGACCGTATCATGTGGCAGATGGGGGCCAAAGGCGGTTTTTTTGACAACGCCGCGTTCCGCCGGATGAAACTCGGCGCGATGCTCCTGCTTACCATGCCCGGTATCCCCATGCTCTGGATGGGCCAGGAGTTCGGCTTCTCCGCGCCGAAAGATGTTAACCAGCGGCAGGCACTCGATTGGGCCTTGCTCCAAAACGCCACAAATGCGGATCTGTTGGCCTTCTACCAGAATCTGATCAAATTGCGCAAAGAAAACCCGGCGCTGCTAACGGGCAACATTGAGCCGTTTTATATGGATCACCAGCGTGCGATCCTCGCTTATAAGCGCTGGAACGACGAAGGCAATATGCTGGTGGTGGTCGCCAACTTTAAGCCGGACTATGTGGGCGAAGTTCACATTCCGAACTGGCCGAACGATGGCCGCTGGCACGAGTGGGTCTACAACTACGATGTCGATATTCAAGGCAGTATGCTCCACGACTCGCTGGCCGAAAGCGACGTGAAGCTCTTCATCAAACAGCCCTGATTCCGCGCCAGGGGATGAGGTTCGCCGGGGCGATTCACGAATTGCCCCGGCGGTCTGTTCTATTCCTCGGATCGGCGCGACTTCCCGACTCGTGTGATCTGCCGGACCAGCAGCGCCGTTACCAGCACTTCCCACACCCACACCAGATCGTTTGTGACCGGTGGGGGAGTGGGTTCGCGGGTGGGATCAAACGTCAGGATATGCAGCCGGTCCCGGTTCTCTAAAAATTTCTGCTCATCAAATTTCCCAATCGCCACTTCCGCCCACCGCCGGAGGTTGCGGCTGTGGCGGATGACCTTGTAGGCGTCCATTAATTCGATCTGGTCGGTGATCCGGCGCGCTCGCACATATTCGGTGCCGTGCTTCGTCTGAATCGTCACGAAGGGGTTCGCCAGCAGATTCCGGTACCACTGGGCTTGTTCGCCCCAGACACTGACCACATAAATTTGCCGCTTCCAGGTGTGATAATCGAGGGCGGTAGACCGGGCATGTCCGGTTTTGCGCCCCGTCGTCGTGAGGATCAAATAGCGCCGCCCAATGATCGGCCCGAAACCGAGCCGCCACAGCAGCACCAGGCGTTTAGCGCCCCCAGGGTGCGGTGGATACGGGATTGGCAGTGCGCTCGCTGGATAATCCTGGACGATAGTCTGACCACCATCATCAGTGCGAATCATAAGCCGCTCCTTCTCTTTTTGTTTTCATCGTACAGCCAAAATGCCGCCGAATCAATCAAATATGCTATATTTTTCTCGGACGAAAGGATTCCGAAACCATGATTCAGCTTGGCGAGATCAACATTCATCTGGTGAGTGATGGCGTGGTGCATGTCGATGGCGGCGGCCCCTTTGGGCTGGTGCCCCGCGTGCTGTGGAGCCGCTATCTTGCCCCCGACGATCAGAATCGTGTCCCCATGATCCTGACGTGCTTGCTGGTCGAGGCGGGCGGCAAAAAGATTCTCGTGGATACCGGGCTAGGCGATAAAATGCCCCCCAAGATGGTCGAACAGTGGGGCCTCATCCACCCGACAGGCGATCTGATCGCAGGGCTGGCACGGCTGGGCGTGACGCCGGATGACATCGACATCGTGATCAACACCCACCTGCACGGCGATCACTGTGCGGGCAACACGTCCTTTGACCCCGCCGGGAACATTGTCCCCCGCTTCCCGAACGCGACCTATTACGCGCAGCGCCGCGAATATGAAGACGCCATGCGCCCCAACGAGCGCACCAAAGCGACCTATTTTCCTATTAACTATGATCCGCTCGTTCAGTCCGGCCAGATGAGGCTGCTCGACGGCGACATGGAGATCGTGCCCGGTGTGTGCGGCGTCATCACACCCGGCCACACCCCTGCCCATCAAGCGATTCTCTTCACGAGCGAGGGACAGCAGGCGCTTTTTATGGCCGACTTCGCCAGCTATGCTATTCATTTTGAGCGCCTCGGCTGGATGACCGCCTATGATGTGGAGCCGCTCGTCTCGCTCGAAACCAAACGGCGCTGGCAGCAGTGGGCGCTCGACACACACGGCCTGCTGATCTTCCAGCACGACACGCAGCTTCCCGCCGGATACCTGATCGAAGATGCGCAGGGCCGTCGCAAGATCGATCCGGTCCCCGTCGAACTGGCCTGATAATTTTGTGGCGGGGCGGCTAACAGACCGATTTCACACACAAGCGCGACTCAGCGATCCAACCCTTTTCTAATGCGCTCCAGGTGGGGATAAAAGTAGCCTTAATTGGGATAAATGTGGGAATGATTTAGCCTAAATGACGCAAGATTTAAGCTGAATCAGGAGCGATTCAGCTTAAATCGGGTTTTAGCGTTTGTCTGACGGCCCGCGATAGGGCGGCTGCTGCGGCTGGCCCCACGGATCCGGCGCGCCGCTGGACGGCTGGTAAGGCGGCTGCTGCCCATAGGATGGGGGTTGACCATACGATGGGGGCTGCTGCCCGTAGGAAGGCGGCTGCTGTCCATATGGCTGCCCGTAGGGCTGTTGGTACTGCCCATAGGGATCATACGGCTGGTACTGCTGCCCGGCATAATAGTGGCTGCGCGGCTGTCGCCCACCGACGATATGCCCCGCGATCATGCACCCTACCCCGCCGAAGAGTAACACCCAGCCGATGCTGGGGTCTGAATCCCCGTCGATGATGAGCAGATAGAAAATGTAGAGGCTGTACACCAACAGGATGCCGTACAGCGCTTCCAGCCCTTTGCCCGTCACGGCGGGATAGATCGCCATGACCGCCACGATCAGCGGCAGGACGCCCATCAGATTCCTCGCCATGCCGAGGAAAAACCCGACGCCGCTGTCTTCGAAACGCCCAAACGAAAACAGCGCCGACTGTTCCAGATCGCTGCAATTGCCACCGCAGGCAATCGGTACAAAGGTTCCGATCACAACCAACACGATGCCAAGCAAAGCCAGGATCATTCCTACCGGGTTACGCTGCTGCATGGTTACTTTCTCCTGGACCAATCATTCGGCTGGTAAGGCGCTTGTGGCTGCTGCGGCTGATAGTATTGATCATAACCATAGGGCTGCTGGTAGGGGCTGGCATAGGGACTGCTGTACCCAACAGACCGCGGACGGCTCATGATCAAGGCCAGCCCGCCGCCCAACACCACCAGCCCGCCCCCGATCAGAAACAACCAGGCAAAACCCAGGTTATACGTCTCAAATTCGCTCGCCTGGTACGCCGCGATATAAAAAATATAGGCCATAAACCCCAGCAGCGTGCCCGCCACTGGAAGCAAACCCTGCCCTCGAAACGCGGTATAGATACCCGCCAACAGTACCATCAGGAGCGTGATCGCAAAGAAGTTATCTTGCAGCGTTGCATTGAAGCCATCGCTGTCCGTTTGGAATAACTTGCTGTCTTCGCAGTAGGGGGAATACGCGGTGCCATCCTTGCAGGACAGAATCGGCAAAAATAAGCCCACAACCACCAAAGCCGCTCCTACCACAACGAGAATCAATGTCGGCATAAACACGGCAGAGCGCTGCATTGTTCCTCCCCCTAACGGCTGCGGCTGATCCGGCGGCTGCTGCGCGGCTGCCTCGGCCCATG
>CAYYNB010000250.1:0-6553 GCA_964472565.1 uncultured Anaerolineaceae bacterium | reverse complement strand
AAAACCATTCCGCGCTTTTTCGATGAGCGCAGTTGTCTGAAGTTGGTTTTTGCTACGCTGTGGCAGGCCAGTGAACGTTGGCAGCGTGTGCGCATGACCGACCTGGAGCTCGCTATGCTGCGCCGCCTACGACGGGAGTTGGAGTTGTCGCCCAGCTCACCCGAACCTACATCGTTTCAGAGGAAGGCTGTCTAGTCCGATGCCACGTCTCCACTTTTACAGAAGTTTTCGGACTTGACCGACTCACTGACAACTGACAATTCGAACTGTCAGTTGTCGGTTGTCAGTTTTACTGACAATTCTATGGACGAAAAGGAGCAATCACGGTGAAACACACCGACAGAGTCGCATTGGTCGCCCGCCAGAAACGAGCGTTCACTCAGAAGCTGGTCCGCGAAGCGGTCGAGCGCTACTTCGAAGCGCTTGCTGAGGAAATCGCACGCGGGGAGCAGGTCGAGTTGTACGGCATCGGGAAAATCCAGATCAGCCGCGAGGAAGGGCACGGCACCTTGCAGGCGATTGGGCCAGGTGGCGTGCGTATTCCACGTCCGGCAGGTTGGAGGTTGAGAACCCGTATTCGGCTGTTTGAGGCGTTCCGCCAGCGCTGCCACGAGGAACAACAGGAACGTGTGCAGTAATGCCTGACTGAGCCCCGCAACGCACCCGCCGCGCGGCGATGATGATCTCGCGCCGGTGGCGGTCAGTGCGTGAATGCAACACCGGGCGGCTCACTGTGGGCTGCCCGGTGTTTATTTCGTTGCGTTCTGAGCATGCCATTAGCGTGGACCCAGGAAACGATCACCGTTGAAGTGGATCATGTGATCCGGCATTTCACTCAACCACACTTCGGTGTCCCAGGCAATTTCAGTGAGAAAACTCTTGAACGTCGCGAAGTCGGGAAAGGCACTGACATAAACCCGCCCCGCAGTGCAGTCAGCCAGAACTTCTTCGAGTTCAACATAACGCTTGGGGGAAACCGGACCATGCGAAGTCACGGCTTCGATCAGAAACAGCCAGTTGCGTTCTTCATCAAATAGAACAATGTCCGGCAGTTTATCTTTGTCGGGGACAGGAATTCCCAGACTCCGGAAACCTTCCTCATCCAGCAGCAGGGTTTTGTTTGCCGTATCACCCAGGTAGAACAATCGAGCACCAGGCGCAAACCGGGGGCCGAATTCGTCGATTACAGCCACCTGCAATTCGTTGTGTTTGCCCGGCGAGAGCTGATATACCTGCCCCTGGTAAATCAGCGGGACCCTATGTTGATCAAGCCGTTTCTGGTATAGCTCCAGCAGCGTACCTTTCGACCGGATGAAGTTTTCGGCAGCCAGCTGCCATCGAGGGCTGTCGAAGGCGCGAATAGCCTGAAGGGCTGCATCGGTTAACGCATAGTGGGTTCGAGGGCTGTTGGTGGCGAGCGCAGGATCGTCGGGATTTTTGAGCACTATTCCTGCCTGCGTGAATTGATGAACGACCTGGCGACGAATTGATTCGCGCGTGTTTTCTGCGTAGGTACGCCCGTAAAGCCGCTCGATCTCGATGAGAATGTCATGAATTCTCACACTTGGTTGGCTGGCCTCGGCCCACGGTCTGTCTTCAGCCAATTGAGCCAGTGCAAGCAGTGTCAGGGCGGAGATTTCGTTTTGTTGTGCGCGGGGTAATCCAAGTACACCTAATATCTCTTGAGCTTCTTCTATTTTCCCCATGAAGTTCGTGTCTCCCTGATGACGGGAAAATCCAAAGGTAGTATTTCGGCTTGTTGAAGCGCCTGCGTAACGATAGCATCAAGGTCTGCAGAAGCCTGCGAATTGCTATGTTTTAGTACCTGGCTGCCTATCAGGGTTATGCTATTCCATGAAGGCAAGGGCAAGGCTCTCAGCTCTGTGGCATTGACCTGGGTGTTGCCATTGGAAATGCGGAAATACCGGTCGATCAGGCCGCTATTCAACAATGCCGATAACCCTACGGTTTCCACATCATCAAGCTGCCCTTGTCGCCGGTAGATGTAGTTCAAGTGATTTTCCAGCCCTACCTGTTGATAGTCGTAATCGGAGGCAAGGAATGGTGCGGCGATCAAACGCCGGGGTTCTTCTTTCGCGCTGAAGCGCCTCAGCAGCACGTAATTGGCGGCAGGCACCAGTTGATCCGATTCTTTTCCACTGACCAGAAATCCCTGAGATTTCGTGCGCTTCCCATTGCTGACCGGCCATGCGACATGTTGCGGCTGCACGTTCTGCATCCACAACAACGGCACGGCACGACCCAGATGAACATCTTGTTCTGATGTGAGAGAAGCCTTGGCGCGAAAGGGGACGATTGGCCCGGTAGAGATCTCCAGACCGAATTTGCCTAGCGAACCCTGCCAGCTGTCGATCACGTCAATAAGGCGCTCGTCAAGTTCGCTGGTAGGCAGTCGAAAGATGAGATCTCGACCGCGACGACCAATAAAGTGCTCCATCGAAACGGCGTTGCCAACTTGGTTGGGCGCAAGATCCGACAAATCACGTGAGACAGAAATATCAAGGCTCTGCGGCTGTTCAGCATCGGTTCTGTGCCGGAACGAAACAATGACATTTTCTTGAAGCACATCATCCGTTTTGAACGCATCTTGCCGTGACTCAAACAGATGCACGCCGGTTGGGACGGTGTGCTTCAGGAAGTCTTTTCGGAATGCGCCGAAATACGCCCCTGAACAGAAACTGCGGGGAACGATGAAGCAGGCCCGGCCACCTGGAGATAACAACCGTGCTGTCAATCCCATAAACAACGTGTAGATGTTGGTATTGCCCGGCAGGCGATCTTTTGTCGCTCGTGTGCGAGGATCATCTTTATTCAGCTTGAAATATGGAGGGTTCGCGATGATAAACTGGTAGGCATGGTGCAGTTGTGGACCGTGATCTATTGGAAGCAGCGCGGGCCAGAGCGTGTCGATGCCATCCAGCACGAAATCAGCTTCGATCAGGCGAGCATGGATCTTGATGTTATGTGTCTGGGCGATTTCGATTGCATTCTGAAGTATTTCTCGTGCAACTTGAACCAGTTCCGTGTCAATTTCATACCCATCTACCCAGATTTCACACGGTTCGTGACGAGCTATCAGGTTCTCGATCACGGCACAGATCAGTGTGCCAGAACCAATGGCAGGATCAAGGATGCGGCTCCCATTCGGAATTGATCCCAATCGGTTTGCCATAAAACGGGCCAGAGGGGGCGGAGTCAGGTACTGCCCATATTGTTTGCGGTATTCATTGGATCGCTGGGCAAGAATTTGCTGACCGGCCCGAAAACTATCCTCGACCACGTTGTATCTGATCTGTACTTCCATCGGTGTCTCTATGGTTGAGTTGTATACAGTTGTTCTAATGATACCTCATTTCGGTCGCTGTGTTGAATAGCAATCGACCTGTCCACAACGAAGCAATGTCGTCGATTCGGTGGAGCATGATCGAGCGTTCAAAAACAGGAGCAGGTTTAGCACGTCCCATTCTTTCCCAGGAAGTTGAGGCAGCTTAACCTGCTTCCCTGTTTTGTTTTCACCCGCAGGTCTGCAAAACGGCGCGCAAACCACAGTGCTCAACTAGGTCAACACTTTGTAGGTGTGGAATAAGATCATCCCGGCGGCACTGCCCCAAACTCAAAGGCTCCGATATCGCATGGCCCGGTACGTGGTGCGCCGCGCTGGTCGGTGAGCAGCGGCACAGGTGGTGTATCAGGATCGCTATCGTCATCCCATACGCAGTATTCCGCAGAGATCGCGTCAATTGCCGGACTGCCCGCCAAGAGCGCCATTGTCTGCGTCGGCCCACCATTATCCGCCAATGGGCCGAGCAGCAGATCGCCCTCCAGCAGATCGCTGGCCCACAAGCCTAATACCCCCTGAGGATCACCAACCAGATTGCCGGACAACGAATTGACTTCGCCGAAGATGTCAGGCCCTTCGGCTGCGGCATTCCCTGCGACAATGCTGTTGCTCAGATCTATTGCGCCGTTTTCTCCAATAAAAACACCGCCGCCGCGAATATTCGCTGAATTACCGTTAAGGGTGCCATTGACGATGACGGTGTTCCTTCTGCCGGTTGAAATAGCCCCACCGTAGTTCGTTGAATTGCCAGAGAAAGTGCTGTTGACGATGAACAGCGTACTCTGATAATTGTTGATGCCACCACCCTGGTGACCTGCTGAATTGCCAGAAAACGTGCTATCTGTGACGATTAATGTGTCCCAGCTTGTGATGCCGCCGCCGCCATCTTCTGCTGAATTGCCGGAGAAGATGCTTCTGGTGATAGTCAGGTTGCCACCGTTCGCAATGCCGCCTCCGCTACTGCCTGCTGAATTGCCAGAAAATGTGCTGTTGGCGATGGTCAGTATGCCATCGTTCGCAATGCCACTGCCGATACCGCCCGCTGCATTGTCCGAGAAGATACTGTTGGTAATAGTCGTCGGGCCTTTCTGGTTATCAATGCCACCACCGTTTTGCGCAGCATTGTCCGAGAAGGTGCTGCTGGTGATAGTCAAGATGCCGCTGCTTGCAATGCCTCCCCCAAGGCGGATCGCCGAATTGCCAGAGAATGTGCTGTCAATGATAGTCAGATCGCCAAGATCACGAATACCCCCGCCCTCATTCGCTGCTGAATTGCCAGAGAAGGCGGTGCTGGTGACAGTGGTCCGTCCGCCCCAGTTCAAAACACCACCACCGTCAGAACTTGCCGCATTGTCGGAAAAGGTGCTGTCGGTAATAGTTAGTTCGCCGAAATAACTAGCTATGCCGCCGCCACTGGAGGCTGAATTGCCGGAGAAGATGCTTCTGGTGATAGTCAGGTTGCCACCGTTCGCAATACCGCCACCACTGGCTGCTGAATTGCCAAAGAACACGCTGTCGCTAACCGTCAACGTGCCCTCATTATAGATTCCGCTGTCACCGGCATTCTGGATAGTCAGCCCAGAAATGTTTACCGTCACCCCAGCCGGAATCTCCAGTACGCGAAACCGTTCGCTGCCATCAACTGCAAATACGTCGGCCCCTGGCCCGTTAATCGTCAAATCCTTGTCAATCACAAGTGGTTGGGCCAAAACCAGGACACCGCTCACAGCAGGATCGAATCCGATCACATCGCCAGGGCTGGCCATCGCGATCGCGCTGCGCAGGGTGCACCGTTCCGGGCAGCCGCGCGGGTCGTCCAGCGTTGTGTTGACAATGATCGTGGGGGGCAGTTCGCCTTGAGCTAGCGCATGAGGTGCGAACTTCCATACGAAGTCTGGTACCGGAAATATCCCGACGATGAGCAGAACTATCATAAGATTAATCAGTTTCTTCATGACCCTTTCCTTCTTATCTGAAAATCTCATACCCTACAGGCTTATAACGAGGGCAGAGCACTTGGCCTCACTGCCGCAAAAAACGGTATTCAATCAACTTTCCGTCATCGGCCTCGTTCCAACCATAAGTCAAGATAACACTAACCCTGGTGCCATCCTTCATGGTCGCTTCGCCGTTGACTCCAGTGATCCTGGTTGAGGTCCACGACCATGAATTGGGGGCGATGTCATTCCGCGCAAGTGAAGCCTGGAATTCTTCAACACCGCCTATCTGATCCTTCAACTCATCGGACAGCATCTCATACGCCGCCTGATACCTTTCCTCTTTCAAAGCCTTCATAAAGTCATTGCCCCATTTCTCAACTTCAGTTGGCCCGGCCTTCGTGGCTGCCCACATAATGATGAGCGCGGCAAGACCTACTCCGCCGATGATGGAACCCAGAAGAAAGATGAGCCGCTTAATGATCTTCATGTCTAACTCCTTATGGATGATTCATCCCCCGAATATTGCTGGCATAACACAGCGAATCAATGCGCGGGCTGCGGTCACATGCTCGCCAAATTATGTATGATGTTCGCCGATGAACTGTCGCCCACACGTTTCAAATACCGGAACTGCCCTAGTTTCGAGAGAAACGGTATTCAGTCAATACAAGCGAGCCATCATCACGAAGCTGCCTGACGACAAGGGTGACACTCGCCTGAGTGCCATCTTTCATGGTCACTTCGGCATTTGCTATCCCCGTATTATCCGAGCTTGAAGTCCAGTTCCACGATTTCGGGTTTACACCGCTTTGCAGTAGAGATGATCGGAAGATTTCTACAGTATTCATCTCTCTCTGGAGATGTGGCGCTAACATCTCATAGGCTCTGTCATAATCCTCATCCTTTAACGCGCTCAAAAAATCATGACCTAAGCGCGAAGATTTGGTTGTCAACACTGTTGTGTCTGAGAAGTCCTGACGTGGCCCTAGCAGCGCTAGAATAGCAATGATACCAAGGGCACAAACGCCACACACGCCTAAGATGAGAAATAATACAATCGGCTTCCTGATGTTTTTCATGTTTCTATCCTTTCTCAGAACGTCACTGCTTGCGAACAATTGGCAGTTCATATCGGGCCTTGAAGTTAACCGGCAGGAGCCTCATACGTGACGCTTTCAATGATCTCGTAGGCGATATCTTCGAAGCCAGCCAATTCTCCTTCGTGGGTGAGTACTGAGATCCATATCGCTGA
>CAYYNB010000249.1:0-6713 GCA_964472565.1 uncultured Anaerolineaceae bacterium | reverse complement strand
AGGAACGCATCGCCGCCGCGTTGGAACGGGACTACCGCCAGAAGATGCCCTACAAGATCGTCGAGCAGGTGCTGCGCACGGGAACCTTCCGGGCTAGCGGTGAACCCATCGATTACAGTGCTGAAGTGGAGGAAGCCCTGGCAACACTGCGGAGCGCGACCCTGAACCTGATGAGCGAGAAGTGGCAGCGCGGTACCAACGTGGACGTGATCTACCTGTCGGGTGGCGGGGCGGAACTGGTCTCGGATGTGGTGTGTGAAGCCTATCCGCAGACGCAGCTCGTGCAGGATGCCCAGCTCGCCAACGCGCGAGGATATCTCTACTACGCCAGGTTTGTCGCTCGATGAGCGGGAACGGGGGTCTTACCCGTCGGACCACTGAGTCGTACCGGTAAGACCCCCTCAAGGGAGGAATGAACATGGCTAAGCGAAAGAAACAAAAACGCCAGCACAAGACCCTCTCTTTCAAAGCCTTCGAGGACACCGACCAGGACATTCTCGATTGGTGGGAGGAGATCGAAGAGGGACAGCGCAGTGATGCTATCCGGGAGCTAATCCGTGAACACCTGACCGGCAGAAGTGGTAGGCAGCGCTCACAGCGGAAAAGCGATCCGGGTCTGGATGTACTGTCGGTCACGGAGTTGGCCAGAGTGAGGGATGACACCACCTGGATCCGCGAAGCGCTGCACGATATGCCCAGCTACCTGGAGCGTGTTATCCAGACGGTGGCTGCCATGCAGCCGGTCGCTGCAACCGCAGGAGTAACCGCCGGTGGAGTCATTCCACTGCAAACCGGACCAGCGTTATCGACGCAAGACAAGACCGCAAGAGAAGCCAATATGAGGAAAAGGACATGGTGAAAAGAGCCGATCAGTGTAAAGCCCAACCGATGTCTTACGAGCGTCGTGTGTGTGGGCGGCGTACCGCCCACCGGTCCGCCTTGCGGACCGTCCAAGCCCCCGGCACGAGTGTCTCTTTGCGAGGGGTTCACCGGGGGCTTGGAAGCCAGCTAAATCGCTGGCCCGCGCCGTGCGCGCGGGAGTCCGGTGGAGCGCCGGTCGCGCTCTCACCGGTGCGCGGGTGGACAGCCTCCCCCGCGCCTGCCGGTCCGGCAGCCCAGCCCGACAGGATGCACCCCGGTCCGGGGCGCATCAAAAGCCAAATCATGCACTACAAAGGAGAGATCACCGCATGAGTTACCGTAAGACAATCACTGAAATTGCACGACGACTGCCGCACCGCTCGCAGCGCGAGGTGGCCGAGGTTTTGGACGTGCTGCGCGACCTGTGGCTGGCTGAACTGGTCCAGCCGTGTAAGACGATCGCGCTGTTTGACCTGGGTATATTGTCAGTGGAGGTACAGGAATTGCAGACCGCTGGGGCTGTGCGCCAGACCTTGCAAGACAAGTTTGGAGACAGGTATCCCGACCACATCCAACGCATTTACGGACGTTTCCACCCCTCGGCTGTCTTACGTCGGGCGTTGGGAGAGCGACGCCAGGGGGGATTCGATGAGTAAGGCACAGTACAGCGAACGTTTCACCCTGAGTTTCACGCTCGACCAGGTCCGGCGGTTGGATGAACTGGCCCGCGTGCGCTCGCGCCAGGGGCAGACGACTAATCGAACCGAGTTGGTGCGTGATGCCGTGAACTTCTATCTCCTGCACCAGGAGGATCTGCCCGGTTCACGCAAGGCGATTGCCCGGTCGGTAGAAGGCAAAATTGCCCAGGTAGATAGCAAGGTGGATCACCTGACGGACATCCTGGAAGACTTCATCGAACGAGTGACTAAACGGAAGGGAAGCTGATGGACCACAAACAGATGTGTGTGGCGAATCTGAAATACAAAAAACCGACCGAAGCGGATTCCAAAAAAGCTAAAGGCCTCTTACGCTACCTGACGTATAGGGACAGTCGGGATGGACACATCAAACAGGTGTCCGGCCAGGAACGCTGGGTAGATCACGGCCTGGGGCATACGGTGGGTGAAATCGCGGAGACGTGTGATCGTTACCAAAGCGAGCACGTGCTGGCGTTCACACTCGTATTCAATCCTAACCCGGAGCTTCTTGCGATGGTTCCCGAAAAGCAGCGCGGGCGGTTCGTGCGCGAACTGACCGAAAACACGCTCGATCAGTTTTTCGAGGTGCGTGGGTTGGAGACGGGAGTTGAATTTTCTTACGTGACACACAACCGTGTGAGTGAGGACCCCCAAGCGCCAGGCCTGCCCGATCCGCATACGCACGTCATCCTGCCGGGGACCTATTTCGATGAAGGTGAAGGCCGACGTGTGCCGCTGTTTTTCTCCCGCAACCGGCAGGTAGATCACATTGAACTGCTGCACCAGATCACCGAAAGGAACATGGTCGATGGGATGGAGCGGTACGTTGGGCCGGATTGGGAACGGCGTTTTGACGCCCTCGAAGTTGTCCGCGAGCAGCAGCGGGCTGTGGTGGAACAGCAGCAGCCTGATGGCGAAGTGATCGACTCGGAAGGACGCGTCTGGCCGGTATGGGCCGGCATCCGGCGCACGACCGAAGAACTCAGTGCCGCCGGAATTTATCGCTATTTCCCGACGGAAGAGGGACCGCGCTTGGAATTTCGCCCATTCCTGCTGGGGATGTCGCACGAGATGGCCGAGCCGGTCCGGGATATGTTCATGTCCCACCTGCATATGTACCCGGACCCGACGTTAGGAAAGCTGGAAACTTTCGCCGGGCAGATCTGTGCCGAGTTGAAAGGTGAGGGGTCTTCGATGCTTGGACTTAAACTGGAGAGGAAACCGGATGTCGAACTCGATACCGAACCCGATCACGGGCTGTCGCTGGATCTGTAACTATCGTCAGATGTACACAGAGGACTGGAGCGCGATGGTTGGCCGCCGGAAACGCTCAAGTCCCCTGTACACAAGAGTAAAAGGTCAAAAATAGTATGACATACAATGACTCTACTCACAAGGTAGCGCCTGTGTTGTCGCCTATCACCCACCGAGAAGATTTCCTGGCCGCTCTGTACGGCCAGGCGGATCCGGCCCTCTGGTTGGAGTTACGCTGTATCCATCCTGAAACGGAAGCCAGCCGCGTATTGTGGTCGCCGGTGGGTGACCAGTCACGCCGGGCGGCTGTCTTACGCCAGGCCGATGCCATGAACAAAGCGGGTTTCGGAGTCTACTTCGCCCCCTGCCTGCGCCGGGAGAAAAAGGGCGATGCCCAGGCGGTAGCCTCAGCGCCTGCGCTGTGGGTGGACATCGACTGTGATGATGATCCTGATCAACGTGCCGCCGCATTGGAGAAGCTGCACATCTTCGACCAGAAACCTTCTATCCTCCTGGACAGTGGAGGAGGCTGGCATGTTTACTGGCTGCTTGATTCGTCTTACACCCTGGAAAATGACGAAGACCGGCAGCACATCGCCCATATCCTGCATGGGTTGTCGGCAGCACTGGGTGGCGACACCGACTATGTGAAGTCAGTCGCTTCTCTCATGCGCCTGCCGGAGTCGGCCAATACCAAACCAGAGCGTGGGGGTGTGGTGGCCGCCATCGCCGAGTTCCATCCGGAGCGGCGGTATCCGCTGGCAGCGTTTGAATGGCTGGCGGTGCAGCCGCAGCCGAAGATACTGCCGATGCAGTTGGCATCCGGGAACGGTCATCACGCTCCGCTGCCCCAGGTGACTCTCGATTACCTGAGCCGGGGAGCCTCCAACGGCAGTCGCAACCGGGCGCTGTTCGATGCCGCCTGCCAGTTCCGAGATGCCGGCTACAGCCAGGTCGAAGCCGAAGTCCAGCTTGTCTTACGCCATGTTGCCGATGGTGCACCGGGCGAGAATCCGGCAGCGCGCGAGCGTGAAGCACATGCTACCATCGCCAGTGTTTACCGGCAGTCTGCCCGCGAACCACTCTCACTGCCCGCCCATGATGCGCGCGAACGGGTGAACCACCTTTTGAGCCGCTTCAGCAGCCAGGAACAGCCGGAGCGCCCGACGCCGGAACAGATCGCGGAAGTGATCTCAGCCTGTGCCCACCTGGAACCGGTCGAATGGGCGGTGCAGCGCACCAAAATTAAGGAACTGTGCGGGAATGGCGTGAAAACTGGCGACCTGGAACGCCAGTACCGGCAGGCCCGTAAGACACTGGAACGCGAGCGTTATCAGGCTCAGCCGGAAAACGAGAGTTACCTGGAAGTCGAAGGCCGCATGGTCCACCGGCGGGAAACGTACTACGGCCCGACAGACAAAACCGTCGCGGACTGGACTGCCCGTGTGACCGAGCGTATTTCCCAGGTTAACGACGATGGGCAGGTGGAACACCTCACCTCGATGGTGCTGACCAAGAATGATCACACCTTCACCCTGCAAGTGCCGAGTGAAGTCTTTGGAGATGACGCGGCGCTGCGGCGTTTCATCGCCGGTCGCGGTGGCGAAACCTTCACCGTGCGCGCGGGGATGGGCAAACACCTGGCTCCGGCCATCTTGAGCCTGTCCGGGGAGTATCCGACCCGGACCAACTATCGTTTTATGGGCTGGACCCAGATCGACGGGCGCTGGACCTATGTCTCGCCTGGTTTCTGTGTGAACGCAGGTGGAAAAATGGAAGAACCTCCTGAGGTCGAACTGGATGCCCGGCTGCGCGACTTCGGGCTGCAAGACACGACCTGGGAAAACGGGGTGGACGCATTTGAGGCGATGATCCCGGTATTTCCGAAGCAGCTTGCGCCGACGTGTATTGCCTTTGCGCTGCTGCCGCTGCTGCAACGCTTCTTTCCGGCAGTCGCGCCGCGACCGGCCATCCACCTGGCCGGGACCTATGGCAGCGGCAAATCCGAGCTGGCGGCACTGATGAGCAGTTTCTACGGAGTATTCTCGCGTGACACGCCGCCTTCACAGTGGGGGGATACCATCAACACGGTGGAAGCGCTGGGTTACCCGCTGGCTGACGCACTCTACTGGATTGATGACTACAAAAGCATCTATGCCGACGAGCGTACTTTTACCCGTTTCTTGCAAAGTTACTCGCGTGGCATGGGGCGGGGCAGGCTGACTCGTGAAGCCAAACTGCGCCAGGAGCGCCCCTGCCGTGGACTGATCCTGAGCACCGGCGAAACCGTGTTGGAAGGCGAGGCCTCGGTATTATCCCGCATGTTAGTGCTGGACGTGCCGCCCTGGGAACATCGTGACCCAGGTGGGAAGTTCCTCGCCCAGGCCGACCAACTCCGGCAGCATCTCTCTGGTTTCACCGTCGAGTTTGCGGCCTGGATTGTCCGCCAGGTCGAAGGCCACGACCTGGCGGGGGACATCACCCGGCGTTTTGTGGCCAGCGCCGAGGGCTATCGCAAGAAGCTGGCGATGCTAAGCGGTTCTCAGGCGAACACCGGGCGCATCATCCAGAACTGGGCCGTGTTGGTTACCGTTTACCAGTTGCTGCGTAAGTTTCTCGAAGAAAAAGAGGCCGATGAAGTCTTGCCTGGCTGGCAGGATGTGATCCTCGAAACCGCCCAGGCCGTGCGGCAGGAACGCGCCAGCCAGGTATTCCTGGACCTGCTCGGCCAGTTACTCGCTGGGGGACAGGCCATGATCGACGATGACATGCGCAGCCCGCGCGAAACGGCACCCGGTGTAGCAAAAGTCGGCTACCGCGATGGAGAATACATCTACCTGCTGCCGGAGATTGTTCACAAGGAAATCTGTAAGGTGCAGCCGCTGCGTTTCACCACTGCCGCGATTGGTGCGCAGCTCAAAGAAGAAGGGTTGCTCCTGCCCGGCACCAACAACCTGACGGTGCAGCGCCGGGTCCGAGGTGGAACCTCGCGATTTTGGCGGCTCAAGTCGGAGATTCTGGGCTGTGACGGGTGTGACACCTGTGACGAAGACGGATAGGGTATAAAAATCCATCGCAAAGTGAGTGTTGAGAAGCCTGTTACGGTTGTGACACTGTGACGGGCTTCTCTTTTTCGCTCAGTGGGTATCACAGCGTCACAGGCGTCACAGATCCAAAACATCATCTTTCTGTGATTTTAAAAAAATACACCCCCTATCAAAATCGGCGCACAAGTCAGCAAAAAAGTACCTGTTACGGTTGTTACGCTGTGACGCTCTCCGCAACGCTGCCGCCGACGCGGCGAGTGAACAACGCGGGCGACCTCCCCATCAAGTCACGGTGGCAGTACGCTGGTGCTCATTTTGACAAGCAAAATGGACCAGCGAACTACCACCTCACCTGCTGCCCCTCCCGATAACGAATGTCTCTGACACCTGCCGCAGGTGGCCTTGACGTGGCCCCTCCTCTGCGTTGTGCCGTGAGGGTACCGGCCGTTGCCGGTATTCAACGGACGAGCCGCCCAGGTGAGGCAAACACCGGAGCGGTCCTAGACACTCTGACAACGGAGGTCAGCATGTCTCACAACAATTCTACCAACAATACTTTCTTTGAGTCCTATTTTGAAGATCGTTTCGCGCCGGTCGAGGCCACGCTGTCGATTTGGAGTGTGCGGGCGTTCCCCAGCAAGGGCGACCTGGCACGCGATGAAGCGCTCCAACACGCACGGATCGTGATGTGGGAGCAGTACAGCGGCGATCCCGAAACCTGGGCATCCAAACCACCCCAGGTCTGGGTGGCCTTCTCCAAGCAGGTCTACGAGCATTTCATCCTTCATGAGAAGGTCGTCGAGCGGCACACCGACTATGCCGAGGACTTGGTCCGCGACGACAGCGACCAGAC
>CAYYNB010000248.1:0-6846 GCA_964472565.1 uncultured Anaerolineaceae bacterium | reverse complement strand
GCCGACTTTTGCTCGATCATAACTCAATGGACTTTATTTCCGATAGAGTCTAATCACCACCAGATAATCGACATCGGAATCTTCGCGGTTCCAGCCGCGCGCTACCGATCCGCTGATGAGCAGGGCGAGGACGGTGGGATCGTTCTGGTAATGCTCGGTGAGGCGGGTAATGGCGCGTTCGTGATGTGGGTACATAAACGTTTCCCCTTGATGCAAAAAGATAATTGATCAGGGCAATTATAGACGATAGTGAAAAAGCGAGTCCCCTCTCCGGGGGAGTGGGCGCGGAGAGGGGATCGGGTTGGCCTCAGTGGGGCGAGGTGTGGGCGAGTTTATCCAGCAGAAGAGAGGCGGTGAGGCGGACGGTTTTATCTTTGTCCGCACGGGCGACTTTGGACAGAACATCGGGCACGCGGCTGTCTTCGATGTGTACGAGGGCACCGATCACGGCGGCGCGGAGATAGCGGTTATCGCTGTTCAGGGCGTCGATCAGGGCATCGACGGCGCGTGAATCACCAATGTTGCCGAGGGCGCTGACGGCGCATTCGCGCACATGATCGTCGGGGTCCTGCTGGATCGTTTCGATCAGCGGCTCGACAGCCACCTGATCGCCCAATTTACCCAGCGAATCGGCGGCAGCCTGGCGCACGCTGTCATTTTCGTCTTTCAGCAATTCGAGCAGCGCATCGACGGCGCGGGTGGCGTTTAGTTTGCCTAATGCTTCCGCCGCCGCGAGACGGGTGCCGTAATGCGAATCGGAGAGACGGGCCAGCAGTGGCTCGACGGCCTGGACATCGCCCAGATTGCCGAGCGCCTCCGCGACATCGCGCCGGACGTGGTTTTCGACGTGTTCGAGGTTGGGCAGCAGCGGCAGCATGGCGCGGTAATCGCCCAATTCGCCCAGTGCCAGCGCCGCCACCCGAATCACATATTGGTTGGGGTGGTTCAGATAGGCGATCAGCGGCTCAACGGCGCTCAGGTCGCCAATTTGGGCGATGCTCTTCCCGGCGGCTTCGCGAATCTGGCGGTCTTCGTTTTCGATGAGGGGTAACAGCGCCGGAAGCGCGCGGGCATCACTAATTTTGCCGAGCGCTTCAATGGCCGCCATGCGTACCCGATGGCTCGCATCGTTCAGGGTGTCGATTAACGCATCAACGGCCTGGGGTTCGGCCATCCGTCCCAGGATACGCGCGGCACTCTGACGAATAATTTTGTCCGGTTGGTAGCTCAAGGCTTTGATCAGCCCTTTGACATCACCGGAATCCCGCAGTTTGTCGATGTTGGGAGGGCCAAAGATGGGCATAGAATCGACTCCTTTTTGACACAAGGCTAAAAGTTTTTAATGTCGTTAACCTAGTGTACTACTAAAGAAGTCGGGAGCGCCATTCAGAAAGCTGGTCGCGTCCGTTACCTGCCGCCCAGCAAGCTGCAAACGAGTAGGCACATACACCCCGCGCCCGGTGCCGATGACAAACGGCGCGGCCTGCGCCAGATCCGCCCCGCGTGTATCCGCGACCTGACCCGGCGGCACATTCCACTTCGCAGCTATCGGATAGCCGCTGATGATTTTGAGGCGCTGGTTGTTCCAATAGGTGTAGGTGCCCGGCCAGGGAGTAAAGGCGCGCACGTGCCGATCAATGGCGGCGGCGGTATCGCTCCACTGGATCAACCCATCTTCCTTTTTGATGATCGGCGCGGTGCTGATCAGTGCGGGATCGGTGGGTTGGGGGTGGGGCACAATGCTGCCGCTGTATAACCAGCGCAGCGTATGGACCAGCAGCATCGCACCGAGGGGGGCGAGTTTGTCATGCAGTGACTGGCCGGTTTCGTCGGGCGAGATCAGAATCGAGTCTTGCAGCAGGATCGGCCCGCTGTCCAGCCCAGCTTCCATAACCATCGTGGTCACGCCTGTGAAGTTATCCCCGGCGCGGATGGCGGCCTGAATGGGGGACGCGCCGCGCCAGCGAGGCAGCAGCGAGGCGTGGACATTGATCGGGGCGATGCGCGGGATGGCGAGCAGATTCTGGCGCAGGATTTGCCCGAACGCGACCACGACCAGATAATCCGGTTCCCAGGCGATAATCTGCTCCATCGCGGCAGGCTCGCGCACTTTTTCCGGTTGGATCATGGGAATATTGGCCTGGAGCGCTGCCTGTTTGACGGGCGGAATTTCAATTTTTTGTCCCCGTCCGGCGGGGCGATCCGGTTGCGTCACCACACCGACGACCTTCAGATCGGGCGCGGCGACCAGTTCATGCAGCGCGGGAACGGCAAAATCGGGAGTGCCTAAAAAAACAATTCGGCAGGAGGACATAGCACACCTTACATTCTATTTTCAGCCAAATTCGGTCTAGCATCGTGTTTGGAACGATGTTATAATGCCCTCAACACGGTGACTGTGGTGCAGTGGTTAGCACGTCTGACTGTGGATCAGAAGGTCGAGGGTTCAAATCCCTCCAGTCACCCCAACCGGCCAACTTCGCCGGTTTTTTTATTTCTGGTGCAGCCGGACACGTACCGCAGCCAGCGCCAAACGCACGCGTAACCCCAACGCCTGGGGCAGGCGGCGCACCGGCACCCCGCGTTGAAAACCCCGGTACAGGCTGTGTTCGCCTGTTTTACGCTTGCGCACTTCCACTGTTTTGATCAAATCGTCCAGCGCATCCTGATCGGCCTCACTTGGACGGCGCAGCCCAAAAACTTCCCAGATGCTGACTTCGCCCGTGTCGGTTTTCGGCGTGGGCGGCGGCAGATTCGGGGGAGGAGCATTCAGCTCGACGGCGGGCATGGCGCGCGGCGGCGTCTTGGGGGCCGGTGGTTCGGGCGGCGGCAGCGGAATCCCATGCGGCGGCGTGTGTGATTCGGGATCGATGGGCACCACCGGGATTTCCTGAGTCTGCGTGGGGCGCGTAAAGGGCCGGTGTTCCGGCGGGACAGGCGTCGGTTCCTCGGACTGCGCGGCCACTGCCTCTCGCAGGCCGGCGGGCGGTTTAGGTTGGGTGTCGGCGGCGCTGGTTTCTTCTTCGATGACCTGCTCCAGATCGGCCACGAAAGACGGCACGGCAGGCATATCAACCGCCGGAAGCGTAACGGGCGCGTCTTCGGTTGGCTCGACGACGGGTTCGGGCGGGGTGTGGCGGCGCTGGTAGGTGGCGCGTTCTTCCGCGTTCAGCCGCCCGCGAATGGCGACTTTGGCGCGTTCGATCTCATCCATGCGCTTGCCCTGCGCATCGACTGCACGGCGAAGCTGGCGCAGACTGTTGGCGACCAGCTCTTCCATCTGGCGGCGGCCTCCGAACTGGCTGCGCACCCGCCCCAGGATGCCTTTGGGTTTGTAGTAGATAGTCCACTGCACGCTGGTGCCGTCCGGCCCGGCTTGCAGGCGAACACGGCCTTGCAGTTTGCGGTAGGGGCTGCCGCTGATGATGGTATATTCATACCCCATCCCTTCGACCCAGGCGGTGATCTCTTCGATGATGTCTTTGCCCGCTTTGGTCGTACAGCGCCGCCGGGAACCGACCTTTGCGCTTTGGACCGTGAGGACCGATACCTTTTTGTACCCGGTATGCCACTCGGCCAGCCTGGATGAGTCTGCAATAACTTGCCACACAATGTCTGTGGGAGCGTCGATCAAGATACGCTGGTCAATCAGCGCCACGATAAACCGTCCTTACATGCCAACTGTACAACCACCATTCTATCCTAATCGGCGTTGTACACCAATTGCACGGTTAGCATTGGTACAGAACCCGATTGGAACGGGGTTTCGTCGGCGGGGAAAGTCTATGCTAAACTTAGGGCTGTGTGCTAACCAGAAGGTGTGTGATTCCAATGCCCGGACCGGCGCTTGTGTTTAGTTTTGTGCTGGCAACGCTGTATGGCGCGGCTTTTCATCTGGTGTGTGGTGGTGATGCGCGGCGGCTGGCGCTGTTTTTGCTGGCGGCGTGGATGGGGTTCGCCCTGGGGCAGGCCTTCGCGGATATGTTAGGCACGACTTTTTTGGATATCGGCGCGCTGCATATGCTGGCCGCTACGGTGGGGGCCTGGCTGGCGCTGGTGGTGGCGCGGCTGCTCACCCGGCAGCCGCATAAGCGCGGACGAACCAAAGCGGCGCGGTGATTGGACGGGGAGAAAAAACGGTATGGCGGAACAGGAACCGAAGGACATCCAGGCTCCAGAAGAACCGGAGAAGAAAAAACGCGGCGTGTTTTTCTGGCCGCTGGTCGGGCTGGGCGTGATGGTCGGCGTGTTTTTGGTAGCGCTGGTGCTGGCGTTGGCCATCGCGATTTTTGCGGACCCGGACGATGCGGCCAACTGGATCGGCATTATCCGCGATTTATTTATCATTGTGCTGGCGATGGAAGGCATGCTGATGGGCATCGCTTTGATCGTCCTGGTGATCCAACTGGCGGCGCTGGTGAATCTGCTGCAAAACGAGATTCAGCCGATTGTGGACAACGCGCAGCAAACAGTTTCGACGGTCAAGGGCACGGCGCAGTTTATGAGCCAGAACATTGTCGAGCCGGTAGTCAAGTTCGGCGCGATGGCGGCGGGCGTGGGCGGCATTATGCGCGAAATGTTCAAACTGCGCGGGTCGCTGCGTTCGGCGGGCCGGACGCATGATTTGGACAAGCAGAAGGAATAACCGCGATGGCAGACAAGCAATCCAACGAGATCGGCAGTTTTCTGGGCGGGATGCTGCTGGGGGCTATGCTGGGCGCACCGCTGGCGGCGTGGCTTTCGCCGCGCAGTGGACGCGAAACCCGGCGGCAGATCCGGCAGACGGGCACGGCGGTGGTGCGCAAACCGGCTGAACTGGTGGGCGCGGTTCAGGAAACCGTTGGCAGCCAGATCGAGCGCGTGCAGGATCGCGTGGGGCAGCTCCGCGGTGAGACGATTGAAGAGTCGCTGGCCGAGGGCAAAGCTTTGGCGGCGGAACGCGCGGGAAAATTGTTATCATCCGGCGAATAGCAGGAGGGGATCATGCAGGATCGCTTCGCGTTCTGGCACCGCTGGCTGCTGGTGATCAGCATCGGCGTGATCGTCTTTGGGCTGGGCATGGCGCTGTTGTGCGGAACTTCGCTGTTTGATTTGTTCGATGATCAGGTCAACCCCGTTTTCTGGGACAGCAAAACTGTCTCGCCCGTAATCGAAGATTTCCAGCAGTGGGTGTATGGCGTGCTGGGCGCGACGATGGCGGGGTGGGGCGTTTTCATTTATTACGTGGTTCGCTACCCTTTCAAAATGCAGGAGCGCTGGGCGTGGATGGCATTGGTGAGCGGACTGGCGCTGTGGTATGTGGTCGATACGTCGATTTCGGCGCTGTCGGGCGTGTATTTTAACGTGCTGTTTAACACGATCCTGATCGTTCTGCTTGTGCCGCCCCTGTGGTCCACCCGTAAAACCTTTCTGAAATGAGCACGCTCTCCCGGCGGCGCTTCCTCAAAATTATGCTGGCCTCAGCGGTGCAGACTTCCGCGCTGGGGCTGGGTGTGTATGGCTACGGGCACAGCATCGAGGGCGATCAGTTTGAGGTCAACCCGGTCACGCTCGATCTGCCGCGATTAGACCCGGCTTTTGATGGCTTCCGGCTGGCGCAGATCAGCGATATTCACATGGATTACTGGATGCGCGGGCACTTTGGGCGCGTGATCGATCTGATCAACCGCGCCGCGCCCGATCTGGTGGTGCTCACCGGGGATTTTGTGACGAGCGAACCGGAGCGTTATGCGCCGGATTTGATCCAACCGCTGCGCAAGCTGGACGCACCCGCCTTGGCCGTGCTGGGGAATCATGATTACTGGACGGATGCGCCCACCGTGCGCGGGATTCTGGCTGAGGCCGGGGTGAGCGAAATCGGGAATGCGGTGCATTCGATCCGGCGTGGGGCTGCGGCGCTGCATCTCGCGGGGGTGGATGACATCTGGGAGCAGAAAGACCGGCTGGACGTGGTGCTGGATCAACTGCGCGACGATGATCACGCCGCGATTCTGCTGGCGCATGAGCCGGATTACGCCCCGACCAGCGCGGCCTGCGGGCGGTTTGACCTGCAACTGTCGGGGCATTCGCACGCAGGCCAGATGATCATACCGGGGAAAGGGCCGGTTTTTCTGCCCTGGCTGGCGCAGCATTACCCGGCGGGGCAGTATCAGATCGGCACGATGATCCAGTACACCAATCGCGGCGTAGGAATGATCGCGCCGCACGTGCGTTATAACTGCCGCCCGGAAATCTCCCTGTTTACAATCCGCCCCACAGCCCGTTGATCACCAGGATCAGGATCAGCGTGCCGATGATCATACCCACCAGCACCGCTGTGAGAAATCCACACCCATAATTCAGCCGTTCGTTCATCTTATGTTACATGCTTATTGATTCTGCCCAAAGTTTAGCGCGGCGGTTTGGAGATCGCCAAGTCAGGGGAACGCCGGGCAGCAGTCGAGTGTCTCATTCATCAGTGCTGGTACACTGCTAGAAGAGGTGGATCATGCAGCGCTTACTGCTTATTTTACTGACCGGCTTATGCGGCGTGCTGAATGGGTTGGCTCCCGCCGAACGCGAAGCCCCGGCGGACTGCTCGGAGAATCCGGGTTACGCGAAGGCGATTATTATGATGGACTGGTACGCGCAGAATCCAGAGTCCGCGCCGAATTACGCGCAGGGTTACAGCCATGCCGTGTTGGATGGGGCGTATGACAGCCTGTTGGCGGAGGGGAAGGTTCCCCCGGTGCCGCCCGCCTGTACCGTCACCGTGCTGACCACCACACCGCTGTATGAGTATCCCGGCGGGACATCAAAAGGCGATCTGGCGGTGGGGACGGTGGGCCACCTGTACGGGCGCAGCGA
>CAYYNB010000247.1:0-6931 GCA_964472565.1 uncultured Anaerolineaceae bacterium | reverse complement strand
CACCTTGAGAACGCCCGGGCGGCGGATTATCGGAACGGATCACGACAGTCTGGTGGTCATTCCTAACACCGGGTTTTACTTTTGGAATTCGCACAGTGAACATGGGGATGTGTTCGATTTTGTCGGGCGGCATATTTTGGGAACTGGAAACTGGAATAATCGAAATCCGGACCAGTTCATGGAATCGGTAAGATGGCTGGCGCAGCGGGCAAACATCCAGTTGGAGAGCCAAACAGAATTTCGGAGCTCTCCTACCTGGACAGAACGGCAGTTGGTCCAGCGCTTGCACGAAAACTTGCTCAATACCCCACCTGCCCTGGCCTATGTGACACAACGTCGAGGCTGGCAGCTTGCCACTGTGAAAGCTGCCCGAATCGGTTACATGCCTCGTGACAAGCATTCAATACTGGCGGACTTGGATTTACCGGAGCGGTGGCAGACGGCGGTCCAGCGGTTTCCAGCCAATATGATCGTTTATGTTCACCTGGAAAAAGGTCGCTTGACCTACCTCAGCGGACGGTCGATTGAAGGTAAGCAGCACTACAATCCGCCACGAGACATCATCGGTGAACGGCAGCCGTTTTACAACCACGCCGTTGACAGCAGCAAGGACTCCATTGTGATTGTCGAGGGGCAGGCCGACGCCATCTCCTTTGCGGAATGGGGTATCCCGGCGCTGGCATTAGGTGGTATGAGCGTTTCGGATGACTTGTTGACTCTGTTTAGGAGCTACAAGCGCGTCTTTATCGCACTGGACAATACCGATGATGCCCTGGAACAAAGTCGCCAGATCGGACGGGCATTGGGCGGCAAAGCCTACTTGCCTCAACTGCCGGAAGGTGTGAAAGATGCGAACGAGTGGCTGGCCGCCTGCCAACCCACATCCGAAGAGGCACATGGTATGCTGAATAGGGCGCAAAGCTGGCTCATGGCTGAAGTTGAACGAGTCAGCCATTTGGAAGGTCTGGAGCAGGAAGATGCCATCCGAGATCTATTTGAACATGCCCACGATCTGGACGTGTTATCGCTCGCTCGCTTCAAAACGATGATGGCGGGCCTGGGAATTCAGGGGCGCGCCTTCGATGGACTGCTCAAAGCCGGACAGGCGGGAGGAAACATGGCAAACGGGAGCAAGGAGGAAATACCCGACGTGTTCAACGATAACATTCCGGTTCTCTCACCAGCATTGGGCTTTAGCCGTGATCTGGCACTAGTCACGATCTCGCTGCGTGAACGCACCAAAAGCAACCGGTTGAATATCCAGCCCTATCTGGTCACCAGCGCTCGTGAGTTGATTCGTCTGAAAGACCAGCAGATTCTGACCATTCACGATCAGGAAATCGCGCTGCGCGTTATCCCCGAAGGTTCAGAGTTCCTGATGCGCTGGCGGTATAACGACATCCAGCGGTTTCTCAAGGGCGAAGCAGTCCAGCCAGGGGAAGTTTTCCGTACTGTGCATGATTTATTCACAAGATATGTGGACTTCCGGTCTCCGGTCGAGAGTCGCATTCTGACCCTATGGACGATTGGCACTTACTTCTACACCTTGTTTCCGGCCTACCCTTATCTGGCATTGAACGGCCCGAAAAACAGCGGAAAAAGCACAGTGCTGCGGGTCCTCCAACCGCTCGCTTTCAACATGATTACGACGTCTGACCCCACCGGTCCAGCGATGTTTCGGCTTATCCACTACACGAGCTGTACCGTCGGTATCGACGAGGCAGAACGTTATCACAATCCGCGTGATCCGGGGATGCAGCAGATCCGCCAACTGCTTAACAGCGGTTACAAAACGGGGATGCCTGCCATTCGGTTGATCGGTGAGGATATGAAACCGCAGGCTTTTGACGTGTACTCGCCCAAAATTCTGGCCGCGATTGCCGGGTTGGAAGACATTCTTGCCAGCCGGTGCATTCTGATTCCGATGCGCCGTACCGATCGCCAGTTACCCTTTGTCCCGCCGGATTTCGATGGTGCGAGCATCCGCCACCAGTTGTATTCCTTGGCTCTCACTTATTTCCAGCAAGTTCACCACAACTACGCCGACCGACTAGACCTGCATAAGCTGCATAACCGTTCTGGGGAACTCTGGTCGCCGTTGGTGGCACTGGCTGCCCTTTTTGAGGAACAGGGTGGCATTTCGGATTTGTTAGCCTCGATCTCGGAAGCAGCGGAATGGGATGAACAGGCCAGCGAAGGCAAGGCCCTGAGCGATCGAGAAGAGGCTGTTCTTCAAGCGTTGGAAATCATGACTCGTAGCAACCAGGCAGAGGCCTGGATCAAGGCTTGTGATCTGCGTGACAAAGTGTGCGATCTCCTCGGCTATAACGCTGAGCAGATGGGGCATGCCCAGTGGGTAGGTCACATTCTTAACCGGCTGCAACTCACGGATCGCAACCGCCGCAAGGCTTATACTGGCGGGCAGATGTACCTCATCCGGCGCGACGAGATTATGGATATGATGCGGCGTTACGATGTGGAGAGCGTTTCACAATCACACGACTGAAAAACTGGTCAGACTGGCAAAACCGGTCAGACTGACCATGACCACAGCCGATTCAATGGTCAGTTGGTTAGTAGTGGTCGGTTTTGCCAGTTTTTCGTGGATATTGAGAAAATGATGTGGAGTGCTTGACAAAAATGCCTCTTTTCTCAAGGCCAGAACAGGCCTCGTAAGGGGGGTCGAACCCAGGGGATTGCAACACCCTGTGGCAGCGATCCAATATGGGATGCTGCTCATGTACATCGGTCGAAAAATGCCCCTGGCACCCCTTACAGATCATACACCAACAAAACTCACGCGGAACCAGGAAATTCGGGAGCGGTATGCCCAGGGTGAAACCATTGTCGATCTCGCAGAGGCATTCGAGATTTCAGAACAGCGCGTCTCGCAGGTTGTGCGCGGGCGGCGGAACTGAGGGAGGCCACGATGACCGAGCACCTTCGACCGCTGACCCAGGAACAACGCCAGGGCGCACACCAAAGCGCGCGTGAAGCCGTTCTGCGCGCGATTGGTCCCAAACCTGTTCGCGAACATTTCGCCAATGAGACGATTTCCCGATACCCGGCTTTCGTCACCCGCCTCATCACCTTCCTCTGTCTGATTCTGCTGCTGGCAGCGTTTACTCCCTCCGCGATCCGGCTGTACGTGATTGGCTCCCAGACCTTCGGGCAGGCTGTGCCGAACGAGATGGCGAAAAACGTCGTGGGTCTGGCGACTGTGCTCTCGGCAGAAGTGGGGCAGGTCGTCTTCTCACTGGCCCTGGCGACATTAGGAGCCTCCGTCGTCTCCCGCCGCCTACTCTATGCCAGTATGCTCCTATCGACCGGAATCGCCCTGACAGGCAACGTCCAGCTCAGTTTGATCGGCTACTCGTCAAGCGTATTCGCCTGGCTGGAGGCTGTCGCACCGCCACTGGTGGTGCTGTCCACGGCCTATGTTCTGAAAGAGCAGATGCTCGAGACCATCGAGCACCGGCACACCACCGAGCGAACTTATCAGGCAGCGTTGAATGAGTGGCACAAAGCGACTGCCCATCCTGAAGCTCACTCACAGTGGTCGCAGTTGTATGCCAATGCATTGCGAGATGCCTTAAGCCGGGCGAACAACCGCCGCCAGGAAACGCTGGCTGCTCTGACGACTGCTGACTGGCGAGCATTGGTTTACCGGGAACTTCAAACCGAATATTGGTTTGCTGATCACGACAGGGATACCATCGTGTCGCATCCAGTCCAGGAGATCAAAACCGTCCCTTTAGCCGTGCGGGCCAAGCGCAACGGGAACGGGGTCCACGCCAGCGTCGGTGCATAGTCTGCGGAACTGCACTGCCAGAGCCATCGCCGCTCGGTGGACGAAAACGACGGTATTGTAGTAATCGATGCCGCCAGCGGGCCAAGTGGGAGCGCTGGCACACTCAAGTCCGACAAGTTATTGATAGTTGACTTCAAATATAATGGGGAAGCGAGAAATGTCGCCTCCCCATTTTTGATCAGTGAATGACCGATGTGCTGCCAGTTGGGCGAAACTGAACCGGATGACTTCCACAGGCGCAAGCGACAAATACATCAATCACATGACGAACGTACCCTAAGCGTAGAAATTCGCAAGGGACTTACGATTATCATGGTAGCAGGTTTAAGTAATGTTAGGGGGCTAAATATGTTTAGACGACTATGGGTCGTTGTGGGATTGCTTGTCGGCGTCTTGGTCTGGGGCGGACAAGCAGTGGTGTTAGGACAAGGAAGCTCGGGTTCGGTCATTACACTTCAAAACGCCTACCGAATCGAACAACAAGCGGTACTAGGGCGCGGTACTGCCAAAGTCATTGCTTGGTCTCCCCATGGCAATCAGTTGGCGGTGGGTAGTACGGCAGGCATCTGGTTGTACGATACAAGTGATTTCGGCGCTCCCCCGCATAGATTGGAAGCCACACTCGATCTCGTTGATATAGCCTATAGCCCCGCCGGAAGCCGCTTGGCAATGGTTTCTGAAGGTGGTGCTGTCATCATGTGGGACGCGGTGACCGGCGCGCGTTTTGAAATCCTGGATTTTTACCAGATCGACTCTAGTCACCGTATCGCATTCAGCGCGGATAGCAAAGTGCTCGCCGTCCAGTATACCCCGCCTCTGCTCTTGTGGAATGTGGAAACGAGAGAGCAGATCACTAACTCGGTCACCAAAGTGCCGGAAGATCTGGGAGTTTCCCGTGTACCCTACAGCATCGTCACTGAGACGTCAGACGGCGCTTGGACGCTAACAGATACCACCGCCAGCGGTCCCCAAACATTCCCCTACGAACAAGGAAAAACAGTGTCTCTGAACGCGGATGGCATTCTGGCCATTGCAGCAAACGAAAAAACAGTGCGGTTGGTGGATGCACTAACCGGCGACATTAGACGTGTCTTGGAAGGGCACACACTAGGGGTTACCTGTGTTGATTTCAGCCCCGACAACACGACGCTGGTTTCGGGCAGCCGAGACGGATCAATGCGCCTCTGGAATGCGACTACGGGTGAACTGCTGCATGTGCTGAATGAGCAGTCGGGTGAAATACAAAGCGTGGCATTCAATATGGATGGTACCATGTTAGCCTCGGCTACGGAAAGCACGGTCCGCCTGTGGAATCCTGTAACCGGCGACGTGGTGTTCACCTTCGAAGGTTATACAGCCGGCGACTCCTTCTTTGGCGGCGCAATGCTGGCGGCAGCTTACAGCCCAGATGGGGTCACGCTGGCCGGTGGGGCGGCGGACAGCACCATCTCACTTTGGGATACCCGAACAGGTCAGCGACAGAAGGTTTTGTATGGACATGTTTCGGCAATTTCCAGCCTTGCTTACAGTTCGGATGGTACGCTCCTCGCCTCTGGAAGCTACGATCATACGATCCGTCTTTGGGATACAAGGACAGGTGAAACGCGGCGAATTTTGCTGAAAGACGCAGAGAGCATGGTCACAGGTCTTGCTTTCAACCCTGAGGGGACCCTGTTAGCCGCAGCAACCTACAGCCCCAATGTGCTGGTGTGGGACGTCAATACCGGTGCGCTCCTCCACGAACTGGAAGGACACACCGCGCTGGTCAGCAGTGTCGAGTTTAGTCCTGATGGAACCATATTAGCATCAGGCAGCCTGGATACGACGATTCGTCTCTGGGATATGACTACTTACCAGGGGCTGGCTGTGTTAAACGGCCATACCGAAGCTGTAACCGATGTGGCGTTTAATACGACTGGGGATCGACTGGCCTCAACCAGCACTGATGGTATGGTGCGCTTCTGGTCGGTGCCAGAGGGGGTACCTCTCAAAGCGGTGACTGCGGACACACGATGGGAAACCGCTGGTTTCAACCAGGACGGCTCTATCATCATGGCAGGCGGAGCATGGGGGGTGTTGCAATTGCTGAAATTCGATACAGGCGTGCAAATCGCCGACCTGTCCACTTATTATATGGGAACGATTCGGGATATTGCGGTCAGTCCCCTGGGTGATACCTTCGCAACGGCAGATAACGGTGGCCTCGTGCGACTATGGAGTATTCCGCCGGAACATACCACACTCCAAACCGGTGGAACCGCTACGGTCCAGGTGACGGGCGACGAAACGCTCAATGTGCGCGATGTTCCTGGGCTTCAAAGTACAGTGATGGGAATACTCACCAACGGGATGAAAGTCATTATGCGCGAAGGGCCGCAAGTGCGCGACGGCTATACGTGGTGGCGAGTTGAAACACCTGCAGGTGGAATAGGCTGGGTGGTGGAATCCGCAGATGGCGTTCAAACATTGGTTCCGTAGGGGGATAAAATGAAGGGATTATTTTTGAGATTGCTCCTGGTGGTAGGGATGTTGATCGGGGTTGTCCAGGTCATGGCTCAGGATGACACACGATCCGCCATTACGGTTGACAATGTTAGCCAAATGGCTGAACTCAAGATGCTGGGGCGCGGCGGATTGAAATCAGTCGCATGGTCGCCGGATGGCAGTCTATTAGCCGTGAACGGATCAGCAGCAATCTGGTTGTATGATGCGGCGGATGTCGCGGCGGAACCACGAGTCCTCACTCATGAAGCCGGGGTAGTTACCGACATGGCATTCAGCCCTGACGGAAAAAACCTGGCGACGACCGGATATCTTATGCTGGCCTTGTGGGATGTTGCCACAGGTGACCGCGTGCGCGTGTTGACTGGTGGTGGATATGATATAAGCTCGACTTTGCACATCTTAACAATTAGACCGTTGGGCGTTTTCCGGCGAGCGGAAATTGCTCCGGTGACTTTTCAAATGTCTTGAGATTACACCGATATTGGAAAAGTCTGACAAGTTTTGAAAACCTTCTTTAGCCGAAACGCTATAAACAAAGATTGTCATGTGCAAAGTCGAGATAAGAGCGCATTTGAAAATTCCTGTTTGGTAAAATGGGGAGTGACCAAACCAACC
>CAYYNB010000246.1:0-6987 GCA_964472565.1 uncultured Anaerolineaceae bacterium | reverse complement strand
CGGCCCGAATAGTCCACGCGCTTACCCAGCAGGTTACGACGGAACCGGCCCTTCTTACCCTTGAGCATATCGCTCAGCGATTTCAGTTCGCGGCGGCCCCGGCGGCTCAACGCTTTACCGCGCTGGCTGTTGTCGATCAGGCTGTCTACCGCTTCCTGGAGCATACGCTTTTCATTGCGCACGATCACGTCCGGCGCGCCGAGTTCGAGCAGGCGCTTCAGGCGGTTATTACGGTTGATCACGCGGCGGTACAGGTCGTTCAGGTCGGATGTGGCGAAGCGGCCACCGTCCAACTGCACCATCGGGCGCAGATCAGGCGGGATCACGGGCAGCACCGTTAGAATCATCCATTCGGGCCGGTTGTTGCTCTTGATCAGGCTTTCCACCACGCGCAGCCGCTTAACAGCTTTCTTGCGGCGCTGCTTGGACCGGGTGGTGCGGACTTCCTGCCACAGTTCCACCGCGAGTTTTTCCAGATTCATGTGCTTGAGAATTTCCAGGAAGGCTTCCGCGCCCATATCGGCTTTGAAAACCTGCCCGTACTTTTGCTTCAATTCACGGTAGCGCGGCTCACCCAAAAATTGCAGTTCGCCCAACGACAGCAGTTCGTCCTTCGACTCCCCTGCCAGCGCGTGCAGCCGGGACAAACGGCGATCCAACTGCGATTGAATGTCCTGAATTTCATCGGCGGCGAGGTTGGTCCGCTGATCAACGCGCGCATCGAGCAGATCCAGTTCGGTCTGCCGCTTGGTTTCCGTCTCATCCATAATCTGGTTCAGACGTTCTTTAGCCGATTCCTGAACGGTTTCGAGCAGCTCGTACTCGACCTTGTCGCCCTTCTCCGCGATCAGCACGCCGGCGGTCTCAAAGAACAGGTCCGCTTGCAGGCGCGATCCCATTTGCGCATCGATGCGTTCCTGGATCGTCTGCGCCTCGGCCATCACTTCTTCCGACAACCGATCCGCCTCCGTGTTATACCGGCGGTTGATCATGTCAATTTCCGCTTGCAGATCGACCAGATCGGTTTCGCGCTCGGTGCGGATCGTTTCCTGCTGGCCCGTCAACTCACGCTGAATCATGTCGGTCTGGTGCTGCATTTCCTCGTCGATGCGCTTCAACGCCTTCTGGCGCGACTCTTCATCAACATGGGTGATCACATACTGCGCAAAATACAGCACGCGGTCCAGGTTGCGGCGGCTGACATCCAGCAGAATACCCAAATAGCTGGGCACGCGGCGGGTATACCAGACATGCGCCACCGGCGCAGCCAGTTCGATATGGCCTAACCGCTCACGCCGGACCGAGGATCGCGTCACTTCGACGCCGCACTTATCGCAGACGATGCCGCGATAGCGCACATTTTTATACTTACCACAATAGCACTGATAATCTTTTGTGGGGCCAAAAATCGCCTCACAGAACAACCCATCCTTCTCCGGGCGGAGACGGCGGTAGTTGATGGTCTCCGGTTTGGTGACTTCTCCGTATGACCAGGAGCGAATCTGTTCTGGCGATGCCAGGCTGATTCGCAATGCGCTAAAGTCTTTCGCCTCCAAGGCGTGCCCTCCTCTGCGCTTAAAGCCAGGTTATCCAACTGGAATGAAAAAAGCTTGCGTGAATCATCTAAAGAGTGGATGCTGCCACTACCAGTACACAACGCCACCCGTGCAATGCCCGTAGAAATATGAAAACAGCGCACGAAACTTTCGTTCCTGCGCTCCGTTCTCCTCCACTGAGATACGGGGAAATGGTGCCTTCACGGACCCGCACGCCACTTTTTTCGCAATATTGCCGAAACTATAGTCTACCAGAATTTAGAAATTTGTCAAAGGCTTTTTACTTTTTCTTTAATGCAGGGGCCGTGCCTCATCCTCGCACGGGTGTGCTATATTATCATTCAGGATCAGGTACCCAACAAACACGGAGTCCACGCCATGACGCTAACAATCTCCCAGGCGACTCAACGCCGCTTCATCCTCGGTAAACAAGGGCTATATCCGGGCCGCCGCTGGACAGGCGCGGAAGGTGTCCGCCAGGCGATCCAGTCGGGCAGCGTCGTGCAGGTCGATCCGCTGAACGTGGTGGCGCGCAGCCATGAGATTGTGCTGTATGGGCGTGTGTTCAATTACACACCAGCCGATCTGGATACCCTGCTTTATACGGATCGCGTCCTGTTCGACTGGGGCGGCACGGTGATGATCTACCCGATGGACGAGCTTCCCTATCGGCGCGTAGCGATGCAGCGTAAGCTCAGGATACCGCGCTGGACCTCGTTCGCGTCCGAATTCGCTCCCATAATCGATCAGGTCCGCGAGGCCGTTACCGCGCAGGGACCACTCAGCGCGCGCGATCTTTCCGGCATGTCCACTCAAAAATCGAGTCGCTTCCGATCCAGCAAAGCCACCAGTCAGGCACTCTATTACCTGTGGCTGGGCGGCGAACTGATGACTCACAGCCGCCATGGATTTGACCGCGTGTATGATCGGCGCGAACGGATCGCCCCACCCCACTTGCAGCACACGACCCCCGTGGAGGAATCCGAAGCCTATTTCGAGGTGCGCGTATTTCACCATCTCAATATCGTAACGGCGCGAAGCTGGCGCGGATGGTTTGCCGGTGACATTGAACGAGCAGTTGACAAAGCGGAAGCAGAAGATCGCCTGCGGTCCCTGCTCGATGCGAGAACTATCGTTCCGATCACCCTGGCGCATGATCCGAAGACGCCGCGTTACATCCTGGCGGACGATCTCCCTTTGCTGGAAATGATTCACGAAAATCGTCTTCCCGAAGAATGGCACCCGTTAGAAACCTCGACCCAGGATGAAATGGTCTTTCTGGCTCCACTCGAAATTGTCAGCACACGCGGGCGAGCGCTTCCCCTGTTTGGTTTCGAATACCTGTGGGAAGTCTACAAACCGGAACACAAACGGCGCTGGGGTTACTATACGCTTCCGATCCTGTACGGCGATCAACTCGTGGCCCGCTTCGATCCCAGGCTGGATCGCGCGACGAGCACCCTGCTGATCAAGGGTTTCTGGCTGGAAGAGGAAACAGCAGTCGATGACGCCTTTGCTGCGGCACTGACCACCGGATTCCAGCGGTTTATGCGGTTTGTGGGCGCAGATTCACTCGAATTTTCCGAGCGTGTACCAGAAGGCACTCGCCAAATGCTAAGGCTCCCCTAGCGCCATCTGCATGATCCGCGTCACCGTATCCGCCGGGCCGCGAAACTCCGCCCGCGTGATCTCCAGCCGATCCGGGAAACTGCCTACGATACTCAATTCCCCCTCGCCCCGCTGCGGAGTCTGCGTCAGGCTGTCCACTTCCTGCCCATCCCCATCGAAAACCGCCAGATGATAATCGGCAGGCACCGGCACCAGGAAATTCACCGTCACGCCGCTCACCTCTTCGTCCTCGCGATCCACCACCAGCGCGATCCCGCCATCCGTACACGCCGCCGGATCATCGGGCAGGCCGGTCCCCAGCAAGCGTGTCGCGCCCTCCACCACAATCCAGGGCACCGCCCCCGCGCACGCCGGATCATCCCCCGGCAGCACTTCAAAATGGAAGCCCCACGTCGCAAAAGTTGCCACATCCAGCGGCATCGATTGGTCTACAGGCATTCCACCGGGTAACTCAGCAAACGTGATCACAAAGGGGTTATCCGATGTCACAATCGGGCTGCGGCGAATATTATTAAACTCATCCGTTTCTGGTACCATGCTCTCCGTATCGATCCGCACCTCAGAAATAAACGCGCCCCACCATGTATAATGGTGGCGAATGACGATCTGAGCGCTGGCGTTAGGCGCAATCCCCGTCTCGAAGGTGCCTGCAAAACTCGTGTTGTCGTCCAGCACGTCTTCGCGGAAATCGTAGCTGAAAGGGCCAACCGGCGTTGAACTGTTATTTTTAACATGCACAATGATCGCAATTTTTTCGCCGGGCGCGGGGCGCGGCGGGAACACCTCGATCCGCTCGATCACCAGATCAGCAGGCAGCGGGGTCGGTTTCACATCCGGTTTATCCTCGTCTTGCAGCAGCAGGATCAGCAGTAACCCCGCCAGCACAATCAGCCCGATCACCAGTATCCCCAGTGCAGCGCGCATATTCAACAGACCATGCGCGGGTGCCCGGCGTGCCGTTTGGAACAGCATCCCATCCGCCGAACGCATATACAGCACCGGAGTCGCCCACTCGATCCCGTTGGTGGCATGGCTGATCGCCCGCCGCGCCTCGGATACCGCCGCATCGACCGGCAGACCGTCCGCAATCGAGCGGTACAGTTCCTCCGAAAAAGCCCGCGCCGCCCCTTCACTGATCGGATTCTGCATGGCGATCACGGCGGGGATGCCGCGCGCCACGATGCTGCTGGCGATCCCCGCAAACGGATCGCCCGACTGTTCCAGCGCGCTCTGGCACGAGTTCAGCACCACCAGCCGGATCGGATTTTCTTCGCTGAGTTCGCGCGCCAGGTCTTCGCCGCGCACATAATACGCGTTGTTTTCGCCAAACGGGTCTTCCAGCGCCAGCACGCCCTGCCCCGCCTCGAAAACACTGTGCCCGATATAATGGAACACATGATAATCTTTTTCGCGCAGTTTCCGCTGCAACGTGCGCAGCGATGCATCTTCGAGCAGTTCCACTTCGATACGCCCCGCCGCCCGTAGTTTAACCGTTGCCGCCTGCAAAGTATTCCACTCCGCCTGCACATCAACCGGCGGCAGATCAACCGGATTCGACACCATCACCAGAATCCGCAGCGGCGTGTGGAAAGCCGGGCGCGAACGCACCACCAGCTTACGGGGATACCGGATCAATGGCGTCGTGCGCGACAGCGAAAAATAATCCACCGCCGGATCGCGCAAAAATTCCCAGGGCAGCACACCCAGCGCCCCGGCGTCATCCAGATCGAGCTTGATCCGCAGCCCTTCCGTACTGCGCGCGCGGTCCAGGCTGGAAAAATACACCGTGTAGATCGGCCCGGCAAACACCGTCTTAAACAGTGCTTCCCCAAACTTGCGCGCCTGGGTCTGCCGCTCGGCCACTGTAACCCTGGTCTGCCCGGTCAACACCGCGAGCATAGTTTGCAGTTCAGCATCCGTAAACGGCAGCGCAAAATCATTCGTCGTTTGGCCTTCGCCCAGCGGCGTATGGGTGACGGTGGCCCGGTAGCGTCCCCCGCCCAGATCATCGATCTTCAACTCAAAGTCGAGATATTTCCGCTGCACGCTCATTCGCCGCAATCCTTGTGTAAGCCGAAGACCCGTATAGTATAGATTATGCTTATATTGAGTGGAACATAACAAAAAAGGGCGAGTTTTTGCACTCGCCCAAGAATTTGTACGGAAAGAAGCTTATGATGGCCCGACCCCCACCCGCGCCGCCAGATACGCTTCCATAAACGCATCCAGATCGCCATCCAGCACGGCCTGCGTATTGCCCGACTCAAGCGCCGTGCGCGTATCCTTCACCAACTGGTACGGGTGCAGCACATAGGAGCGGATCGCGTTGCCCCACTCCGCGCTGACATGCTCGCCCTTCAGTTCCGCGAATTCCTTATCCTGTTTCTGGCGTTCCAGATCGAGCAGCCGCATTTTGAGCACTTGGAGCGCGCGCTCCCGGTTCTGGCTCTGGCTGCGTTCGTTCTGACAGCTTACCACCAATCCGGTGGGAATATGCGTGATACGCACGGCGGTTGAGTTCTTCTGGACATTTTGCCCACCGGCCCCGCTGCTGCGAAAGACATCGATCTCCAGGTCTTTTTCATCGATCTGAATATCGATCTCTTCCTGCACATCCGGCCAGACTTCGATCAGGCAAAACGACGTATGGCGGCGGTGATTCGAATCGAAGGGACTCAGCCGCACCAGCCGGTGTACGCCGCGCTCCGATTTCAGATACCCATACGCGTAATCACCCTGAATCGAAACCGTCGCGCTTTTGATCCCCGCTTCGTCGCCGGGCATTTCGTCCACAATTTCGACCTTAAACCCGCGCCGTTCCGCCCAGCGCAAAAACATCCGCAGCAGCATCCCGGCCCAGTCCTGGGCATCCGTGCCGCCCGCGCCCGAATGCACCGCGAGATAGGCGCTTTCCACGTCATATTCCCCGCTCAGTTTGGCACGAAACGCCAGCTTATCCACAATTGCCGCGAGATCGTCCGTCTCGGTGAGCAGATCGGCGCTCATGCTCTCATCGCCCAACTCGACCAGTTCCACCGCATCCCTGATCCGCTGCGAGGTGCCGTGCCAGACCGTTACATTTTCCTTCAGGCGTGACAACCGGCGCATGGTGCGCTGCGCGCTGGCCGGATCAGTCCAGAAATCAGGTTGCAGCGATTGTTCTTCGAGCGTGTGCGCTTCCTCGGTCTGGTTCGCGATGTCAAAGACGCTCCATCAGCTCTTCGACTTTTTCACGCAGTTGATTCAACCGGCTCACCAATTCTTCCACGATCTTTACTCCTCTTCCGCAAACAAACTATCGACAAACGCCGCCGGGTTAAAGAACACCAGATCGCGCATGTCTTCGCCAATTCCAATGTAATGTACGGGTAGTCCAAGTTCCTGCTGGATGGCGAACAACATGCCGCCCTTCGCGGAACTGTCCAGTTTCGTCACGATGACGCCCGTAATGTCCACCGCTTCCTGGAACTTCTTCGCCTGGGTGAGCGCGTTTTGTCCCGTCGTCCCATCCAGCACCAGCAGCGACTCGTGCGGCGCGTCGGGCACGACCTTGCGCAGCACGTCGCGCACCTTTTTGAGTTCGGCCATCAGGTTAAAATTGCTGTGCAGACGGCCCGCCGTATCCACGATCAGCACATCCACCTCACGCGCCGTTGCGGCGTTCACCGCGTCAAACACCACCGCGCCTGGATCGCTGTTCGGCTGCCCCGCGATCACCGGGACTTCCGCCCGCTCGCCCCGCAGCTTCAACTGTTCAATCGCCGCCGCGCGGCGCGTGTCGCCCGCCGCGAGCCGCAGTGTG
>CAYYNB010000245.1:0-7005 GCA_964472565.1 uncultured Anaerolineaceae bacterium | reverse complement strand
CTTTTCCCCTCCTTTCTCCGCGTGCGGGGAAAGGAGGCCGGGAGGATAGGGGTGAGGTTCTACCCCACCTCCACACACGCCTCCGCGCGCACACTCGTTTCCTGCGTCTGCTTCAGCGGTTCGCCCTTCGGCAGCTTCAGATACGTATTCCGCCGCGTGATCACCGATCCACCCAGCGTCAGCGCCGCGCCGATCACCAACACCACCGTGAATGGTTCGCCCAGCAGCACCACGCCGCCCACCGCCGCCACCAGCGGCGTAATATTATAATAGTGTGACACCCGCGCCGGGCCGATATGGGCAATCGCATAGCTTTCCACCAAAAACCCGAACGCGCACGACAGCACCCCGCTGTAGATCAGATTCGGCCAGATATGCCCCGGAATATCCCCCGGCCCGATCTGCACCAGATCAGGAGCCGACACGATCCACAGTCCCACCGCCGTAATGATATACGTCCACATGGCAATCGTCGTCCCGCCATATCGATCCACCAGCGGCTTGATCCCGATGTTGTAATACGCCGACGTGATCGCCGCGCCGAGTGCGAATCCGCTCCCCAGCAGATCGGTAGCCGACAGCGCCACCCCGCCCGATTCCGACACCAGCACCACCAGCACCACGCCGATCAACGACAAAATCACGCCCATGATCATCTGCCGCCGGATCATCACGATCCCCATGAAAATCGTCAGCACCGCCGTCCACATCGGCATTGTTGCCAACAGCAGCGCTGTATTAGTCGAAGTCGTTCGTTCGATGCCCAAAATGAAGAAAATCTGGTATCCGAACGGGCCAATCAGTCCCAGCAGCAGCAGCCGTACCACGTCCTCCCGCGCGATCTTCGACAGCCGCCGCAGCCCGAACGCCAGCAAAATCGGCAGCCCCAGCGAAAACCGGATCGCGTTGAAGGTCAGCGGCGCGAAATCGTCAATCGCGTCTTTGACCACAATGTAATGCAGGCCCCACACTATCACAATCAGAGCCATGCTGATATCTGCTTTGTACCGCGTCATAACCTGTCTCTCCTTACACATTCCTCCCATTATCAGGGATGCCCCCGCTTCTTGTCACGCCACTTGGTCCTATATGGATACCCCTCCATAAGTCCAATCGTTGTGAATAATGCACAAACTCCGTTCCCGTAGACACGCGGCTTGCTGCGCCCTCCGTTTTTAATTTCGCACTTCTCAAAAATAGGTGTACAATAAATATTCAAGAGCGAATGTAGTAGAGAGGTTAGTAGCCTCATGGAAATTTCGACATCTGTATATCAACTCTTGACCTGTCTCGATGATACCCGCCCCGGCGTCGGCCTCCGTGCGGACGGTCTGCCCGACATCGAATGGGTTCCCATTCCGGCAGGCAACTTCTTTTACCAGGACGGCGAACTAATCCATCTCCCCACCTACTACCTCGCTCGTTATCCTGTCACCACGCTTCAGTTTCAGGTCTTCATCGATGCCCCGGACGGCTTCGCCAATCCCGTCTGGTGGAACGGTCTGATCACCTGCGAATCGCATCCTGACGATCAGCGCTGGCCCATCGCCAACCACCCCCGCGAGCATGTCTCCTGGTGTGCTGCCGTCGCTTTTTGTCGTTGGCTCACCGCCCAAACCGTGCTGTCCCGCGATCTCGTCCCCACCCCCGGAGCCGCCATCCGCCTCCCCCCCGAATACGAATGGGAAAAAGGCGCGCGCGGCACCGATGCCCGCCGTTATCCCTGGGGCAGTGAATTCATCTGTGGTTGTGCCAATCTCAAGGAGAAATCCCACGACCTCAAGCAGACATCCCCCGTCGGTCTGTTTCCCGGCGGCGCATCACCCTATGGCCTGCTCGATATGTGCGGCAATGTCTGGGAATGGTGCCTCAACGACTTCAGCGACCCCGAAAATGTCGATCTCTCCGGCTGCTTTGAGCGCGTGCTGCGCGGCGGCGCGTGGAACGTCGAACCCGAACGTGCCACCGTCACCTACCGCGATCTCGACCAGCCCGATTACGGCTACGACGCGGTAGGCTTCCGCCTCTGCGCCAGCACCTGACCTTCCCCACACGCAGCTACTCTCCCGATCACCGCTCAACGCCTCCTCGTAGGGGCGTATTGCCATACGCCCCGCGCTTTCCGCCCCGCACACTCACGACGCGCCATTGGTAGGCCCGCGGCTTGCCGCGCCCACCCTTCCCCCTCTTCCAACTTGGTTGGAGAGGGGGACCGAGGGGGTGAGGTTCTTTCCCCACACGCAGCTACTCTCCCGATCGCCGCTCAACGCGCGCCCGTCGGGGCGTACTGCCCTACGCCGCGCCCACTTCTCCCCTTCCAACTCGCTTGGAGAGGGAGGCCGAGGGGGTGAGGTTCGCTTTTTGCCCCAGCCTACCCTACAATTCTCTCAGCGCCATTTTCACCCACCGAGATGCCCTATGAAAACCCGACTTTTATACTTATTCGTCCTGCTCATTTTTTGCAGCCTTCCCTGCATGCCCATCACCACCCCCGTCACCCCCGCCGCCCACGCTCAGCAGCCGGATCCTCCGCCCCTCCCCGCCGATCTTTTGTTCACCGCCAGTCTCACCGCAACACAGGGTGATTTTCCGCGAGATGTAATCCTTCGCGTTGACGCTGAAACGCTAGAAGTCTCACCGTTTTACGTGGACGCTGAGGCTGATGAACTAATACCTCTTAGCTGGTCTCCACAAGGCAATCTGCTGGCGGTGTATCGGGTTCTGCCTGCGATTGATGAATCTCTCACCCTGTTTCCCCGCCAGTTGTGCATCCTGGATCGCACAGGCGTGTTACAGCGCTGCATGGATGACGAACTACCCATGCATGGCGTAGGGTCCCCTGAAGGGTGGAGATACTATTACCCCGTCACCTGGAGTCCCGATGGCCAGACCATCTACTTCGAAACCGAGTATCTCAGAGGGGAGAGTGGCAGCAGCTACGGACGGCGACTGGTCGAAGCCAGCGTTCTCACAGGCGAAACACTGCGGATCGTGTATGACTATCCAGGCTCTTTTTCGCTCTCGCTCTCACCCGACCTGAACCACGTGGTGGTAGGATCGGGAGAAACATGGTATGGCATCGGTTTTCCAGCCTACATGCTCGATCTGACAGCGGGAACGCAGATCGACTTTCCCGATCTCATGCCCGACAAAGTGGGACTGTACCAGCTTTATTCCTTTTCTCCGCAAGGTAGTTACTACACGGTGGGGGCAGGATACCTCACGACTCACTACGCGCCAGAACTGGAACAGCTATACGAATCGGGCAGCCCGATCCTCATCCTGGATCCACAGGGCAATATCCAGCACGTGGTTGGTGAACCGGACAGCCCGGACCCGCTGGTATGGAATTTCGAATTTCCTACCTGGCAGGCTGATGAGCAAGCGATTGTTTTTTACGGCTATGGGTCAGAGCACAGGTGTCTGATGCGTTACTCACTGCCCGACCAGCAGTTGACCACATTGTATGAACTCGGCTGGGATGCGGGACAAGAATTCTACATCTATGCCCCCTTTGTTTCTTCACCGGATAACACCCACATCGCGCTGACCGTTTCCGACGCTGATCCCTACGCGGACCGCTTGGTGGCCGTTCTCTATCCCGATGGCGTGATCCGCCGCATCGCCAATCCCTACAGCTTCAGCCTCTACCCCCTCTGGATTCCACCCCTCACCAACTGACGCGCACCCGTAGGGGCAGGTTTGTTAACCTGCCCCTGCTCATCTCACCATCCGAGTTAGTCATCCGAATTCACCATCCGAGTTAACCATCGAAGTTAGCCATCCAAGTTAACCATCCGATGACGATGACAAATCGAACATCTGTGCTATCCTGTATAGTGTTCCGCTGATCGGACGGGGCGCGGACCTGCAACCCTGGCACACACCGGGATCGGTTTTCAACCGCCCAACTCATGCCCTACCGCAGGTAGCCCGTTATCCAGCCGCGATAGGTGAGTCCCCGCCCACCACCGGAACCCGCCGTCCTCAAGTCCCCTCTCTAGCTTGGCTGGAGAGGGGATTTAGGGGTGAGGTTCCTTTTTCGCCGTTTCGCGTCGCCAAATGCCATTTCACGACGCGAATTTAACCTTTTTTCCCCTCAGCACACCGTCAAAGGGGGGGAGGGGGTAGCAAAGGAGGAGAATGAATGTCTACCGACCACCCGCGAGATCGCCCGCCGCGTGAATTATTAGGCTGTCGTGCCTTGCTCTTGCTCGTACAAGGTATGTCTCCCGGTGAGGTCACGGGCAGGTTGCGTTTGCACGCCTCGACTCTGAAAAAGTGGATGGATCAGCCCGATTTTAAGCAGCTTTTGTCCATCCTACGCAGCGCTCAACTGGTGAACGAAGATACGGAATCCCTCGACGATCTCACCCTCGACGCCCTCGACGCCCTCCGTCGGGCGCTCACCGGACCCAGCGTGCAGTGGGCGGTTCTGGCTGCGCGGGATGTCCTGGATCGCGTCGAACGCATCGCCGAACAAAAAGCTGCCGCCCAATCCCAGACCGCACCGATTCGCGTGGAGTATATCAACCCTGAGCGTAAACCTTATACCGCCCCATTCTGGACAGAAGGCCATCCTGACGCCCCAGAAGCGCTTCAAAGTGGTAGCCTGCGGGAGACGCTTCGGGAAGACGGAACTGGGCAAGATCGCCTTGATTGAGCGCGCGCTTGAGCATCGCCTCTGCTGGTGGATCAGTCCCACCTACCGCATGGCCGGTGAAGTCTGGCGCGATCTCAAGCACACCCTGGCCGAGATCACGGTGGACAAAAACGAAGCCCTGCACCGCCTTCAGCTCCGTGACGGCGGTGTGATCATGGTCCGCAGCGGCCACCATCCAGACTCCCTGCGCGGCCTCGGCCTGGATTTTGTCGTGCTGGACGAAGCCGCCTATCTCCACCCGAACCTCTGGCCCTCGATCATCCGTCCGGCGCTGGCGGATCGTCGCGGTGAGGCGTTATTTCTCAGCACGCCGCGCGGCAAAAACTGGTTCTGGTCGCTCTGGATGTTAGGCCAGAATCCCGCCAACACGGATTGGCAAAGCTGGCGTTTTCCCACCAGCGCCAACCCGCTGATCGATCCCGCCGAGATCGACGCCGCCCGCCAGCTTCTGCCGGATCGCACCTTCCGCGAAGAATATCTGGCCGAGTTCCTGACCGATTCCGGCAGTGTCTTCCGCCGCATCGAATCCGCCGCCACCGTCCCGCCGGACACCGAGCCGCAGCCCGGCGAAACGTATATTTTCGGCGTGGATTGGGCGCGTGATCGCGACTATACCTGCATCTCCGTGTTGGCCGTCGAATCGCGCCGGTTGGTCGCGCTGGATCGTTTCAACGAGATCGGCTGGGCGTTGCAGCGTGGGCGGCTGCAAGCCTTAGCCGAGAAATGGCAGCCTGCCGCCATCTGGGCCGAAGCGAACAGCATCGGCGGCCCGAACATCGAAGCCCTGCAAGCCGAGGGCCTTCCGGTGATTCCGTTCACCACTACGTCCGCCAGCAAAGACCCGCTGATCCAGAGTCTCGCCCTGGCCCTGGAACGCGGCGAACTGGCGATCCTGAACGACCCCGTGTTGATCGGGGAATTGCAGTCCTACCAGCAGGTGCGTCTGGACAGTGGCCGTTACCGCTACGCTGCGCTCCCCGGCCAGCACGACGACTGTGTGATCAGCCTGGCGCTGGCCTGGCACGGTCTTTCCACTGGCACCCTGCCCGCCATCAGTTTCGTCTAATCGTTATTCGCCTTCAAGTCCCCTCTCTAGCCAAGCTAGAGAGGGGATTTAGGGGTGAGGTTCGTTTCGTAGGGGCAATTCACGCATTGCCCCTCGCAAAATCACCAGGAGTCCATCATATGCCACCCAACCTCATTGATCGCACGTTCCGCCGCCTCGGCTACATCAAATTCCGCCCCGCGAGCGTGATCCACCGTGTGGAATCCCCGCTGCTCACCAACGAGATCGCGCCCGACATCGCCCACGCGGAGAAATATGCCAGCGTCTACGCGGGCAATCCCTGGGTGTATGTCGCCGTGAACCGGATCGCCGAAGCCGCGGCGCTGGTCCCTTTCCGCGTGGAGACCTCGCCCGCCGGTTCCGGCGACCTCGCCCTCCACGGACACCCTTTTGAGCGGCTGTTGCGCCGTCCCAACCCGCTGATGAGTCGCTTCGAGTTGATCGAGCAAACCGTGGGCAATCTGGAAATTCACGGCAACGCCTACTGGTTTCTGGCGGGTGAACCCAACGGTACGCCCCTTGAAATCTGGCCCCTCCGCCCGGATCGCATCAGCATCGTGCCCGACACACTGCGCGGTGTGCGCGGCTATGTCTACGAAGTCGATGGCCGCCGCATCCCGTTAGAATCCTCCGAAGTCGTGCATTTTCGCCGCTGGCATCCGTCCAACGACTACTACGGCCTCAGCGCCCTCGAAGCGGCCCGTTTAGCCGTCGAAACCGATCAGGCCATGTCAGACTGGAACCGCCGCTATTTTGGCGAAGGCATGGCCGTGCCCGCCGGAATCGTGACCATCAAAGAGCGTGTGACCGATGCCGACTACGAGCGCCTCAAGCGCGAATGGCGCAGCGCATATGGTGGCCGTGAGCGCAAAACCGCCTTTTTACGCGGTGCTTCCGTCGAATGGCAGAATGTCGGTCTGAGTCAGCATGACATGGATTTTCTGAATGCGCGCCGTTTCAATCGTGAGGAAATTTTTCAAATCTTCGGGATTCCGGTGGGCATGTTCAGCGAAAACGCCACCGAAGCCAACGCCCAGGTCGGTGAGCGCGTTTTTATCGAGCGCACGCTCTGGCCCAAGCTCGTCCGCATCGCCGAGAAGATCACCACCGATCTGCTGCCCTTTTACGGCGCGAATCTGACCGGGCACTTTGAGGACATCCGCCCGCAGGATCGCCGCACGATGTTCGAGGAAATCCGGGTTGCACGCGGCATCCTGACCACCGACGAACTCCGCGCCCGCTACTTCCAGCTCGGCCCCCTACCGCCACCCGAACC
>CAYYNB010000244.1:0-7114 GCA_964472565.1 uncultured Anaerolineaceae bacterium | reverse complement strand
AACTGCTTCGCGGCGCGCACATCATCCACACGCCCCACCGGAGTCGTGTGGGGAGCCTCGTGCAGCAGATCGGGGTTTTCGTGCGCTTCTTTCGCTATCGCCAGCAGCGCCTCGACAAACGCATCACACGCCTCTTTGCTTTCCGTTTCCGTCGGCTCGATCAGCAGCGCTTCGGGCACGATCAGCGGGAAGTAGTTGGTCGGCGGGTGGAAGTTATAATCCATCAGCCGCTTGGAAATATCCAGCGCGTGAATGCCTTCCGCGTCCGCAAAATGCCCCTGGCACACAAATTCGTGGCCGCAGATGCGATCAAACGGCATCGGATAGACGCCCTTCACCCGCGCGCGCATATAGTTCGCATTCAACACCGCGTGCTGCGTGACGGATTTCAGCCCTTCACCGCCGTAGATCGACATATAGGTAAACGCGCGGACCAGCATCCCGAAGTTGCCCCAGAACGCTTTCAGCGATCCGATGCTCCTGGCGGGCATCGTCAGGCCGTACAGCGGGGGGATTTCCTCGTCGCCCTCTTCGAGCATGCTCACAATCGGGCCGGGCAAAAACGGTAACAGTTTGTCCCCAACGGCAACCGGGCCGCTGCCGGGACCACCGCCGCCGTGCGGGGTGCTGAAGGTTTTGTGCAGGTTGTAGTGCATCACATCGAAGCCGAGTTCGGCGGGTTTGGCGATGCCCAGCATGGCGTTCATATTCGCGCCATCCATATACATCAGGCCGCCGCAGCCGTGAACGATCTCCGCGATCTCCTGGATGCGTGTCTCGAACACGCCGAGCGTATTCGGGACGGTGATCATCATGCCCGCCAGATCGTCGCCGCAGACCTTGCGCAGTTCGTCCAGGTCCACATCGCCGTTGGCGTCCGACTTGACCTCGACCACGTCCAGCCCGGCCATCGAAGTCGTCGCGGGGTTGGTGCCGTGTGCGCTGTCGGGAATGATGATCTTCTTGCGGTGCGCGTCGCCGTTCGCCACATGGTAGGCGCGGATCATCAGAATCCCCGCGAATTCACCATGCGCGCCAGCGGCAGGCTGCAAACTCACGCCCTTAAAGCCGCTGATCTCCGCCAGCCAGTTCTGCACTTCATACATCACGCGCAGCGCCCCCTGGACTGTCGCCGGGTCTTGCAGCGGGTGAACCTGCGCGAATCCGGGCAGGCGCGCCATGTCTTCATTCAGTTTCGGGTTGTACTTCATCGTACACGACCCCAGCGGATAAAAGCCCTGATCAATGGAGTAATTGAGTTTGCTGAGGCGCAAAAAGTGGCGCACAACATCCATTTCGCTGACTTCAGGCAAATCCAGATCGCTGCGCAGCAGATCGGCGGGCAGCGGGGCTTCGGGCACATCCGTCTTCGGCAGAATCGCCCCGGTGCGTCCCGGCGCGCCGAGATTGTAGATCAGCGGCTCCAGTGGCTGGGGCGCATTTTTGACTTCCGTAAGAATCAGTTCTTCAGTCATGCGTACATCCTTAATGATGGTGATGATCGTGCCCGATGTGCGCATCCGGATCGCGCAGGGCTTCCACCAGGGTATCGATCTCGTCTTTGGTATTCATTTCGGTGACGGCGATCAACATCTGGTTCTTGCGGCCTGGGTAGTCTTTCGACAGGTCGTAGCCGCCGATGATGCCCCAGTGTTCGAGCAAATAATCGTTGAGTTCCTGCACGGGGCGCGGACAGGTGACGACGAATTCCTTGAAGAACGGCTTGCTCATATCCACGCTGTAGCCCTTGAGCTTGTTGATCTCGCTCGCCGCGTAGTGCGCCTTGTGATAGCACAATTCCGCCACTTGACGGATGCCGTGTTTGCCCATCACGCTCATATACACGCACGCGGCGAGGGCCATGAGTCCCTGGTTGGTGCAGATGTTGCTGGTTGCTTTTTCGCGGCGAATATCCTGTTCGCGCGGGCGCAGCGTCATCACAAAGGCGCGGCGTCCGTGTTTATCCACCGTTTCACCGACCACGCGCCCGGCAATGTTGCGGACATACTTTTTCCGCGTGGCGAAGAAGCCCAGGTACGGCCCGCCAAAGCTCAGCGGAATACCGAGCGGCTGGCCTTCGCCCACGACAATGTCCGCGCCGAGTTCGCCCGGCGATTTGAACAGGCCGAGCGTTATCGGATCGACCACCATGCACAGCAGCGCGCCCGCGTTGTGGGCTGCTTCCGCCACCTTGCTCAGATCATCGATCTGGCCGAAGAAGTTCGGATAGCTGACGACGAGCATCAGCGTGTCATCATCCAGCATATCGATCAGATCGGGGATCGTGGCGTTGCCTTTGTCGCCCACAAACTTGATCGCGGTGTTCTGGTGATAGGTGCGGGCCACCGCGCGGTACATCGGATGGATGCCGGGGCTGAAAATCACTTTATTGCGCTTGCCCTTGAGCTGCGCGTTCGCCATCGTGACCGCTTCCGCGAGGGCGGTTGCGCCGTCATAATGGCTGGCGTTGGCCGCTTCCATGCCGGTGAGCTGCGCGATCATACTCTGGTATTCAAAAATGGCTTGCAGCGTGCCCTGGCTGAGTTCGGGCTGGTAGGGGGTATAGGCGGTGTAAAACTCGCCGCGCAGCAAAATATGGTTGACCACACTGGGAATAAAATGATGGTACGCGCCCGCGCCGAGGAAGATCGCGTATTCATTGGCGGATACATTCGACACCGCGAGGCCGCCCATTTCCCAGGCGACTTCCATCTCGCTCAGTCCTTCGGGCAGATTCAACGTTGGGAAGCGAACAGCGGGCGGCACGCGATCAAACAGATCGTCGAGTGACTGGACGCCGATAGTTTTCAGCATGGCTTCCCGGTCAGCATCCGTATGCGGTAGATAGGTCATGCAACAGGCTCCTGATAAAAAAATGGGTGGGTTTGTTACCCACCCTGAAAGTCTTTAGGCGCGCGCGGCGCAGTGCTGCGCATAAGCGGCGGCATCCATCAAATTTTTGACATCGTTCGGGCTGCTCAGTTTGATCTCGATGATCCAGCCGTCGCCAAACGGATCGCTGTTGATCAGTTCGGGCGTATCGTCCAGCTTGGAATTCACGGCGATAATTTCGCCGCTGGCGGGGGCGTACACATCCGAGGCGGCTTTGACGCTCTCGACGGTGGCGAAGGCTTCGCCTTTGTTCACGCTCTCGCCGACATCCGGCAAATCGACAAACACAATGTCGGAAAGTTGATCCTGCGCGTAGTCAGTCAAACCGATTTTCGCGGTATCGCCGCTGACTATAATCCATTCATCATTTTCGGTATATTTCGCGTTATCTGGGGTTTTCCAATCAGCCATTCGATTAAAGTCCTTTCCGTGAACTAATTTCAGCACCAGTGTAACACAAAGCAAAAAGGCAGACAGTATCAAATTGACTGTCTGCCCTCTGTCGATTTGCCTGAGAGATTCGTGCCCCGTCGGCGCGTATGATTACGCTTTCCAGAGAACCCGGCCATGAGTACCTGGAACCTGAGAGTTTCGCCGGAACCGCAGTCAAAGGCGGGTTCCGCTTGCCCCTTCGGTGGCCCGTTTGGTGTGCGGGCGCTCTCCTCAATGGTCGGGCCGAATCATACCGTGTTTAGTCGTCGCTGTCTACGTCCAGCCACGCATATAATTTCTCACGCGCGCTCGATGTCAGCACGGTGTTGACTGCCAGATGCCCGGTGGCGTCCGAAACCAGCGCAGCGCGCATCAGCAGATCGCCGTTGCTGGCAAGGCCCACTTCCAGATGCGCCTGCCCGGTGCCAATCAGCCGCATCGCTGTGAGGCGTTCTGTCGGCTTGATCTGGCGCAGGCTGGCTTTTAGATCACGCAGGCGCGGACGCAGCGCGACTTCGAACGGGCCATAGCTGGCCGATACACTCAGATAAATTCCTTCGCGGCCAAACCACAAGCTGACTCCTGCACAATCGGGAGTGCTGGCGGTAAACAAAAGCGTATCGGTTGCCGGATCGTGGCTTACCGTATCGAGTTTGTAGTATTGACGCATGGCGTCTACTCCCTGAGGAACATAAAAGACCGGAATCATTATAGCATGTGTGACTCGCGGCGCAACGCGCCTTTTTGCACAAAATAACCAAATGGTGACGGCAGCGCCAGATCATTTGCCGGATTGACTGCCGCGATTTATAACGCATTTGGCGAGTATATACAAAGGCGGACCATATGCCAGGTTCGAAAAAAAAGATAGCTTTAATAACAGGGGGGGATAGTGAATTGGCCCGGCACGAAGGGCTTGTGCTGCCGTTCAACCGGGAATGTAAGCTATACTGGTACGAATTGGCAGAAGCTCGCACCCGTTTTGTAGAGGCACGGCTGCCAATCTGTACCAGGATGCGCAAGGAGAAAATGATGGCACAATTATTAGCTGGACTGCTGCTGCTGCTGGCCGGACTGCTGCCGGTGGGGAAGACTCCCGGTGTGATTAATGATCTGGAATGGTCGCCGGATGGGAATAGGCTGGCAGTGGCGGCGTCACGCGGGGTGTGGCTGGTCGATTCCGATGATCTGAGTTCCCAGTTGATCAGCGACGACGGAAACCAGATGTGGGATGTGGCGTACAGTCCCGATGGAAAACTGATCGCCGGGGCGGGGCAGGATGGCAAAACGCGGGTGTGGGATACGGGAACGCTCGAACTGGTCGCCACGCTGGACGGGCACCCCTGGCGGGTGGACAGCGTACTTTTCAGCCCGGACGGGGCTATGTTACTGTCAGGCGGCGGCGGTGAAGGATCGATCCAGGTGTGGGATACGCGCACCTTTGAGAACATCACCGTGCTGGAAGGACACGGCGGGACTATCGCGGAGATGCGCTTTAGCGCGGACGGCACCCGCCTCGCCACCGCCAGCCATGATTCAACGGCGCGGGTGTGGGATGTCGCGACGTGGGAACCCATTGTCGATGTGACCGATCCGAGCGCGGAACTCACCAGCCTGCGGTTTTTGCCGGATCAAACGGCGTTTATCACGGGCGGCACGGAAGGGCGCGTGCGCCTCTGGGACGCGGTAACGGGCGACGTGCGCGCCGTGCTGGATGATCAAATGGATCACGTTCTGAGCCTGGACATTACCACGGATGGCCGCTACCTGGCGACAGGGAGCAAAGATCAAACAGTGCGCCTTTGGGATGTGAACAGCGGGGCTGTGCTGGTTAAACTGCCCGATCAGCCTCACTGGATCAATGCGGTAGCCTTCAGCCCGGATGATACGCGGTTGGCGCTTGGATACGCCAATGGGGTGATTCGGATCATCCCCAACCCGGTGCAGGATACCCAGGTGATCACGGCGGATCGTGGGACGATTAACCGGATCGCGCTGTCGCCGGATGGTTCGCTGCTGGTGACGGCGGGATCGCGGGGCGTGTGGGTGTACGATACAGCCGATCTGACGCAGGAACCGCGCCAGTATTTTGACGGGGAAGCGTACAGCGCGGCGTTCAGCCCGGATGGATCGACACTCGCATATGATGCCAAAGGGCCGGTTGTGATCTGCGAAGCGGCAACCGGGGAAACACTTCTGACGATTGAGGGCATACGCTATAACGAAAGTCTGGCGTTCAGCCCGGATGGATCGAAACTGGTATCGGGCGGGCATGATTTTCGGATTCGCGTGTGGGATGTGAACACGGGCGAACCTGGGGCGGTGATGCGGGCGCGGGGAGAATTGATGAGTCTGGCGTTTACGCCCGACGGCCAACAGTTGATTTCCGCGTCGAACCATGACCGGAATCTGCATGTATGGGACATAACCAGCGGCAAAACTGTACAATTGTTAGTGGGGCACACCCACCAGCGGCTTATGGGGGTGGCGTTCAGCCCGGATTGGAGGACGCTGGCCTCGGTGAGTTATGATGGCACGGTGCGGCTGTGGAATGTGGCAAGTTGGGAAAATACCGCTGTTTTGGAAGGGCACACCGACTGGACGATGAGCGTGGCCTACAGCCCGGATGGACAGTTGATCGCGTCGGGGAGCCGGGACGGGACGGTGCGGTTGTGGGATGCCGCCAGCGGGGAACCTGTCGCCGTGTTGGGCGGTCATACCCATTGGGTGATCGGCGTGGTGTTCAGCCCCGATGGACACACGTTGTACGCGGCGTGCGCCGATGGGAGTTTGCGGCGGTGGAGGGTGCCGGAATAAGTTTAGACCCGCACTCCTTCAAATCCGCCGCGCCAACTGGGACGGAGAGACGGAAGTCAGGAAAAAAAGAGCGCAAAGGAGCGAAATATGGCAGACGTGATCAATCTCGCGGAGAAATTCGGACTCATCAATGCCTACTGGTCGCCGCGCATCGCCGGGGAACTGAATGATTCGTATGTGAAACTGGCGAAGCTCAAAGGGGAGTTTGTCTGGCACCATCACGTGAACGAGGATGAGTTGTTTTTCGTCGTCAAAGGGCGGCTGGTGATCCAACTGCGAGATCGGGAGCTGGTGATCAACGCGGGCGAACTGGTGATCATTCCGCGCGGGGTGGAACACCGTCCGGTAGCGGAAGAGGAAGTCCAGGTTATGCTGCTGGAACCGAAAACCACCGTTAATACAGGGAATGTGCAGAACGAACGCACCGTTGAAAACCAGTGGATTTAGACGGTATAATGTACAATGCGTAGGGGCACATGAAGGCCCCTACGGTTTATTCATGAAAGGAGAACATCATGCTCAAATCATTCTATTGACCCCGCGTCCGTCATCTCACAGCTTTTGTCCTCACCTTACTCCTGATTGAGTTCCTCGACGAATTTGCCTTCGGCGCGGTTAACGCGGCGTGGCCGTCGATCCGGCGCGATCTGAATTTGACGTATGTCGAAATCGGGCTGCTGCTCAGTGTTCCCGGGCTGTTCTCTAACTTCATCGAACCCATTTTCGGCATTCTGTCGGATGTCTGGAACCGGCGTGCGTTGATTCTGGGCGGCGGGATCATGTTCGGCGTGGCGATCATGCTGGCGGCGATCAGCCAGAGCTTTTGGCCGCTGCTGGTCGCGTTTATCCTGCTGTTCCCGGCGTCGGGCGCGTTTGTCAGCCTGTCACAGGCGGCACTGATGGATGACGATCCCACGCGGCACGAGCAGAACATGGCCCGCTGGACGCTGGCCGGATCGCTGGGCGTGGTCGC
>CAYYNB010000243.1:0-7140 GCA_964472565.1 uncultured Anaerolineaceae bacterium | reverse complement strand
CCCCCTCCGGCGGCATACCAGCCGTTTTTCAGCCCGTACTTCTCGCGGCAGCGCGAAGTGGTGACATCCATAATGAAGCAGCCGTCCGGTTTCAGCGCTCTGCGCACATTGGCGAGCAGTTTCGCTCGCTGCGCCGGGGATAGCGGGCAGTAATCGCCGTAGATCAGCAGGACGGCGGCGTACTGCGCTGGTTCGTCCAGTTCCAGATAATTCTGGCAGCGGTACCGGATGGGCAGCTGCTTCTGCCTGGCCTGGGCGGTGGCGTAATCAATGGAGTTCTGCGAGAAGTCCACGCCGGTTACGTTGAAACCCGCCTGCGCCAGCCGTTCAGCGTACAGCCCGGGGCCGCAGCCCAGGTCGAGCACGGCATCCCCCGGCTTCAGCCCGACGGTGGAAGCGATCCAATCGGTGATGCGGCTGATGGTTTCCGGTTTCCGGCTGGCTGCCTCCTGGGTGGGGTCGAGGTGGAAAGCCAGCATCTGCGTGGCGATGTGCGGGTCGGTCCAGAAGTGCGCTTCGCCCGTTTCAAAAGGGGCTGGTTTTTCCTGCAACTGGCAGATCAGGTCAAGATCGATGGTCATATTTAATCTCCTGTGTTTGACGAAAACTGGCTCCGGCGTGGCTGCCAGCGGTTGGTAAAGACAACGTCATCGAGCGAGCGCCGCTCGATGGGCTCGGGGGCTTCGGCGGGGTAACCAATTGGCAGCAGGTCCTGGCAGACCACATTCTCGGGCAGGCCCAGGATGGCGCTGGCTTTGTCCACGTCAAGATAGCCAACCCAGCACGCACCCAGCCCGTGATTGACTGCCGCCAGTACCATGTGCTGGCCCGCCAGCGAAACCATACCCTCACCCAGCAGCGCAGCCGTGCGCCTGGGGTCGGGGTGGGCGTGCAGATGGTTCCAGAAGTCGGCGCCGTACCGGGTGAGGCAGACCTGCAGGCCAAAATCATCCTCAGCGGGCGGGTGAAGATGCCAGTCGACCTGCGCGCACAGCGCTATCATCACCGGCGCGCCGGCGATCCAGGTCTGGTTCCCGGCTGCATGCGCCAGCTGCCGCCTGACCTGTTCATCCCGGATTACTCCAAAATACCAGCCCTGCGAGTTACCGGGAGACGGAGCCAGCCGGCCGGCTTCGAGTATTTCGGCCAGGATCTCATTGGAAACCGCGTCCGGCTTGAAGCTGCGCGTTGAGCGGCGGGCGCGGATCACATCCATAACTTCCATCACAAAACCATCCTTATAGAGAAAAGACCACAGTGAAAACCTCCTGTGGCTTGTGATTAAACAAAAAGACCACAGGGTGTGAGTGCACCTGCGGCCTTGATTCTATTCATGGGTGGCTTAGGTCAGCGCCAATGAGAACAGCCCGATGCACTCCGGCAGTGGAAAAGAGGGGAAAAAACGGGTTGCATTGGACACCATCCTCAGGCATTATTATAAACGGGTTCAGCCAGCCTGACCAGTATTATGCGACATTTTGCCTGTGCTGGCGATGATTGTAGATAATTTATCTTACGTTGATGGGTTGGACGCGGCAACCCATTCTCCGCATCCGTGATACACTCTAATCAGCCTTGTTCCCAAAAATCCGTGCAAAATCACCACCATGGAGGCTGCGTTGGACACCGTTGTTTTCTGTACACTGCTGTATCCGCAGGATGACGAGCAGGAAACGCTCTGGCTGGCGGAAAGCTTACGCGAATTTGGCGGCGAATATTCACGCTGCCCCCTGGTGGCTTGCTGCCGGGGTGGTCTTGATGGCATCAGTTCCCAAACAAGAATGAAACTGGAACGTCTGGGGGTCGAACTGTCGGTCTACGGGCTGGATGGGGAAATTCCCCGCATCCCGCTGGTAGCCAAAACATGGGCAGCCGCCCAGGTTGAAGCCAGCCTGGCAGGTAAAGCCGAATGGCTGGTCTTTCTCGATCCAGACACGCTTTTCCTGCAGGAACCGCATGGACTCCTCCCTGGCACGGGAAAATCGTGCGGTTACGTTCCGGTGATGCACAAATTAATCGGTTCTGCGTGGGAGAGTGGTGCAGACGCCTTCTGGCAGCACATCTATTCGGATTGCAATGTACCCGAAACCCGCATATTCCCTGTCGAAACGCCAGTCGACGGACGCCAGATCAGGGCGTATTTTAATGCCGGGCTGTTATGTGTTCGCCCTGAACGCGGCCTGTTCAGTGCATGGCGGGATGCAATCGCCCGTCTGGTTTTTCTGCCGCACTACGAACAATTCTATTCAACCGATCCGATCTACAGCCTGTTTATTCATCAGGCGATTCTGGCCGGAGTGCTCCTGACTGCGCTCGAACCGCATGAATTCCAGTGCCTCCCCAAGGGGTTCAACTATCCCCTGCACCTGCATCACAAGATTCCCGCCCACAAACGCCTGGGCGTGCTGAATCACGCCATCACCTGCCGTTACGACGAATTGGCCCTGCTCAAGGGATTCGACTGGAGTCAGATGCCACAGGTACAGGAGCCTCTGCTGGGCTGGATGAAAGAGCACATGGGTGATCTGGCACCTGGAGCTGGTGGATGAAGAAAACCTGCGGTGCTGTACAGCTGTTCGCCCCTTCCCCGATCGTGCTGGTGGGTACACTACTTGACGGCAAAGCCAACTTCACCACCGTGGGTGATGTCGCCATTATGGGCGTTCGCCCGCCATTGATTTATATTTCGCTACACACCCGCTTTTGCTCCACCGCCGGGATCCGCCAGAACGGATTTTTTTCGATCAACGTCCCACCGGCTGGCCTGGTGCAAAGGGTGGATCAGTGCGGCGTGCTCAGCGGCTGGAACAGCGACAAAGCTACGCTCTTCACAGTCATCACCGGCGAGACAGGTGCCCCTTTGATACAAGAATGCCCGCTCAATCTAGAATGCAGGGTGATCAATGAGTTTGCGGTGCAGCACCGCCAGGGGTTTATTGGAGAGATAATCGAAACACATGTAGATGAAGATGTTCTGGTGGACACAGCCAATGAACATATGGTTGTCGACACCGCCCGGCTGAACCCCATCCTCTACGGTCTGGACAATTATTACTACCGCCTGGGCGAGCGCATCGGAGAAGGTTACCAGACCACCCAGTGATTATTCTTCAAACATAATAGGAAAGACCACAGGTGCGGAGTGCATCTGTGGTCATGATTCTGACTATGATTGGTCTGGTTCAGCACCAATGAAAACAGCCTGATGTACTCCTCAGGCAGCCGGCTGGCGCGTGCCGCGCAGCAGCACAACGCCCAGCCAGATGAACCAGATGATCTGATTGATGCCAAAGATGGCGGTCAGGCTGCTGGAGGCCGGGATGATGGACACGATCCCCACCAGCCCCACCACCACGCCCAGGATGTTCAGCGCCTTTGGCAACCGGTTGCTGCGCAGCCCGGCCAGGCTGATCAGCAGCGTCAGCGGGCCGCCCAGAATTTCACCATTGGCGTTGCCCAGCCCGTTTGCCACGGCTTCGATGCCCTGCCACGTCTGCACGGCCTGCGCCGGGTCGCTGGCGTACGTGGGCGCCACAGCGGCCAGACCGGCGTTTGCCACCATGCCGCTGGCGATCAACGAGCCGGCCCAGATGATGCCAACCGCCACGGCTGCCTGCATCAACGCCAGTGCGCCTTCCTTAAGCCGTTCGTACAACCCCAGCGACAGGACGATCAGCGCGAAGCCAAAGATGACGTACATTAGCAGGTTGGTGATGAACACCACGTTTTGCTGCTCCATGTTGACCGCCAGCTTCTGCGCAGGGTCAATGATGGCCGGATAATTCAATATGGCGATGAAGATGATGATGCCGGTCAGATGCGCAGCGGCCATGTACAGCGCGGCAATGCCGGCGGATTTCTGCAGATTGGTTTTCACGTTTCGCTCCTCTTGATTCTTGATTATTGAACTGCCTGCACATCACGATTGCGCCACGTGATCGCCAGCCAGACGATGGCCAGCATACCGATCACCTCGAGCGCGCTGAAGACGTAATAACTGGTGCTCTGCCAGTTGCCGCCGCCCAGCACGTACACCAGCGTCAACAGGCCGGCGACGATGTTCAGCACGCGGTTGATGCCGCGCGGCAGCCAGCGCGCTGCAACGATCATGGCGGTGGGGATGGCCTGAAACAGGCTGAAGGCCGCGATCATCACCGGGGTGATCTCAAAGCCGGTTTCGTCGTTGATGATGCGCTCAAGCGTGCCAGGTTCGATGAAGCCGATGATGTCGGCGGACAGAATGTTGAGGGTCACAAAGATCCACAGTGTGGACAGCTTTGCGGGTACTTCGCTGATGGTTGTATTGCTGGTGCTCATGCTTGCTACTCCTGGTTGGGTGTTGATGGGGATGGTTCAGCCGGTGGGGTCACCTGGCTGACCGACAGTAAGGACAGGCCGAGGTCGCGCACTCTTCTCAGCAGACCGTACAGCGCCGCCTGGTCAGCCACGGGCCCGCTCAGGCAGGTCTCCCCACCCTGTGCGGTGATGGTGAACCCGGCGAACCATTCGCTCCACTGCGGGGACGGGTCACCGGCTACGCGAATTTCATAGAGATCGGGGGTTGGGTTCGTATTCATGTTCGCTGTCCTTGTGAACATGAATATACCGGCAGGCAGGTACTGCCGGGTAGCAACTTAAGTACGGATCGGGGTACTGATTGTGGGGGTAGGATCAGGGCACAGCGTCTGTGCGGTTCTGCGCCTGCAATTTCTGGAAGATGCGCAAATTGTGGCCCTTCACCGTGCTGAGCGCCAGGAACAGGCGCTGGCTGATCTCGGTGTTGGAGCGCCCAGCGGCGATCAGGTAGGCGATGAACTGCGCCGGGGCGCCGTCGCCTTCATACAGCGACACCCAGCCGACCGGCCTGCCGCAGGTTGCCACCCAATCGCTGACCAGGGTGGTCTTGCCAAACCCGGCGGAGGCCGACACTAGCGTCAGTTTGACGCCCCGCGCCAGGCCTGCGTTCAGCCCATCAATCAGACGCGCCCGCGACACACAACCGGGCCGCGGCTGGGGAACGTACAGTTTGGTGGCCAGGATCGGCGCTACCATGATTAAAGTATACAGCACCCGCCCTGGAAACCATAGCGCGGGGCGGGCGGAACATAAATCTGGACGCAGCTCAAAGACGATGACGACGGGATGGATTCAACATTTTCCCCCGGCTACTGATTACCCGCAGCCGATCTGAGGTTTAAGTTTTATTGGCCGAAGCAGATTTTCTTTGACAGCGATTGCCGTTGATTTCTTTGAGTTAGTCATGGGGCATAATTTATATTTGCAGTTGTCATATTTTTTACATAATGATCATTGAATTTATGACAACGACGAGCTATAATAAGTTTCCACGAGGGAGGGTATATTAAGTATGATATCAATCGGACAAAAGGTCAGGGTACTGCGGGAAAAGGCCGGCCTGAACCAAGGGCAAATTGCGCTATTTTTGGGAGTGGATCAAAGCACCATTTCGAAATGCGAGAAGGGCGAACGCCAGTTTCAGATCGATCATCTGGAGCGGCTGGGCAGCCTGTTCGGCGTATCCTTAAGCGATTTGATGAATGATGAAGTTCCAGCCGCCCCACTACAAATCGCATTTCGCGCTGATGACATGCAGGTTGAAGACCTTAATGCCATCGCCGATATCCAGAACATCGCGTTGAACCTGGATCAGATGAGCACCCTGCTGAGGGAAAAACAGCATGAAGCCGGATAAAAAGAGCGGAGAACGTTTGACCTCAGACGAACTCAGTTATCAGGCGAATGAGCTACGAAGACGATTCGGGGAAGATTTATCCTCACCAATCGATGTTTTCGCCATTTTGCAAACGCAAGAAAACCTGACACTGGTTTTTTACCCGTTCTCTGAGCGAATTTCCGGGATGGGTATTCGCACACCCGGCGGCGAACAACTGATCGCCATCAACTCCACGCGGACCCTGGGCCGCCAGCGTTTCACGGCGGCGCACGAGCTGTATCATCTATTCGTCCAGAAAGATATTTCGACGGTGATCTGCGGCAACGAGATCGGCGGTGGTCGGGATGAGGAGGAAAGGAATGCGGATGCTTTCGCTTCCTATTTCCTGGCACCCAAGGATGCACTGCGCAGTTTTATCGAGAATTATCTGTATAAGGATACACGCAGGTCAATGACGGCAACCGATGTGGTGCGGATCGAACAGCATTTCCGAATGAGCCGTCAAGCCACACTATACCGGTTGGTCGGAGATGGCTGGCTTTCCCTCGATGTCGCAAACACGCTAAAGCGTGACATTATTACCTCGGCGCGTAAGTTGGGCTTCAGTAACGAACTGTATATTCCCTCGCCAGAAGACCGGCAATACTTTTCCAGCGGCAATTATATTGCTCTTGCTGAACGATTGCGGGACAGTGAAATGGTCTCCACCGGTAAATATGAAGAACTATTGTTGGATGTCTACCGGGCCGACATTGTATACAACCTGATCGCCGAAAGCCGGGAGACGTATGACTGAGCCGTTATTCCTGGATACAGACTGCCTTTAGACGTTTCTGGTGGTCGGGCATGAGAACCTTGTTCTCCGCCTGTACGCCGGTCGCATCGGTATACCCCAGCCAGTCTACGATGAGTTGAAAAAAGTATATTTTTTGAAAAGCACGGTGGATTCATTGAGGAAAGCCGGAAAGGTAATACTCTATCAAATCACCGCCGGAACAGTGGAGGGGGATTTATATTTTAAACTGATAACCAAACCCGACAAGGGCTATAAGATCATCGGCAGAGGCGAAGCCGCCGCAATCACCCTGACCAGACAATACAACGGTATCCTGGGCAGCAACAATCTGCGTGATATTCTTCCCTATGTTCGGCTGTATTGTCTGCAATATCGCACCAGTGCCGATATCATGGCCGAGGCTCTCGAACAGCATATGATTAGTGAAGGTCAAGGAAACGTGATCTGGCGCAACATGTTGGATCGCGGTCGCAAGCTGCCCCATGATACATTTTCCGAGTTCTTGAAAAACAGGGAAGGCGACCATCTTCGGGAGTGAACCGGATAAAGCCTGAACAAGTGATTCGGGACGGTATCCACATACACTTCACGAAAGGGAAGCTGTGTCCCTGATCACCCCTCAAACCGCCACAACGTCGCCCCGTGCGGC
>CAYYNB010000242.1:0-7430 GCA_964472565.1 uncultured Anaerolineaceae bacterium | reverse complement strand
TGCCGTCGTGTCTGAAAGAGAGCGGGCACAACGGAAACCGAAACTGCCGTTCCTGAGGTTCGGATTGCCCCTGTTGCGATACGACGCGCGGAAGTTGCCTGAAAACGTAACGCCCCACGAGCCGCCACGCAGCACGCGAACATCCGTGCTGTTTATCGGCCCTAACGGGTTCACCGTGCCATCCGCCAGCATTCCATAATAATCCTCATCATACCAGTCCGCCACCCATTCCCAAACGTTGCCGCTCATATCCAGCGCTCCCACCCAGGATGCGCCCCTCAGCAGGCCGCCCACATACGCCGTGCCTTGGCTGGAATCTCGATAACCGATGACTAACGCCTGATTCCAGTCATTTCCCCAGGGATACGCCCAGCTTTCTACACCCGCAGCCGCATATTCCCACTCGGCCTCGGTGGGCAGCCTCGCGCCCCGGCTTTCACAGTAAGCGGATGCCTCGTCCCAAGTGATGCTCTCGCGCGGGCGGTTGGCACCCACAAAATAACTCTCGTCTGCTGCCGCGCCGTTGAACTGCGCAAACTGCCCATTCGTCACTTCATAACGATCCATCCAGAATGGTTCGTCAAAGCATACTTCGTGCTGTGGCCCTTGATTTTCAGGCCAGTCATAGCCTAGTGCTGCGACTTGGGCAGCAATCTCCTCATCGGTGCTGCCCATCGTAAAGCACCCCGCGGGAACCAACACCATCTCCACGCCGTCAAAGGACTGGATAAACGGCTCCCAGTCCGCGTTGCGCGTGCCGGAGAAGTTCGCCGCTCGGTCTAATGCCTCCTCGACAGAGGTTGGTATTGGAGTTGAGGAAGAAATGGGTGCCGTCGTGTCTGAAAGAGAGCGGGCACAACGGAAACCGTAAAGGTAGATCCTGATGCTCGGATCGCCCCTGACGCGATACGACGCGCGGAAGCCATCGGAAAGGTAGCTGATCCACGAACCACCCCGCAACACGCGACCATCCGTGCTGTTCTCCGGCCCCAACGGATTCACCGTGCCGTCTGCCAGCGTTCCGTAATAATCGTACCAATCCGCCACCCATTCCCAAACGTTGCCGCTCATATCCAGCGCCCCGACCCAGGATGCACCCACCAGCAGACTGCCCACATCCGCCGTGCCTTGGCTGGAGTCTCGGAAACCGATGACTAGCGCCTGATTCCAAGTATTCCCCCAGGGATACGTCCAGCTTTCTACCCCCGCCGCCGCATATTCCCACTCGGCTTCGGTGGGCAGCCGCGCGCCCCGGCTCTCACAATAAGCAGATGCCTCGTCCCAGGTGATCTGTTCGCGCGGACGGTTGTCACCCTCAAAATAACTATCGTTTGCGGCATCACCGTTGAACTGCGTAAACTGCCCGTTGGTCACTTCCGTGCGATCCATCCAGAATGGTTCGTCAAAGCATACTTCGTGCTGTGGCCCTTGATTCTCAGGCAAGCCGCTGCCGCCTAACACCGCGACCTGGGCAGCAATCTCCTCATCGGTGCTGCCCATCATAAAGCAACCTGCCGGAACTAGTACCATCTCCACACCGTCGAACGACTGGATAAACGGTTCCCAATCCGTGTTGCCGCCAGAAAAATTCTGGGCAAGTTCCAGCACATCATCGAGGTCAGGAGACGGTGTGCTCTCGCCTTGAGCACTTGCCCCACGGGTAGCTAGTCCTACTAATACGAACGCCACAAACAAGACTACAGCCAGCACACTCCAGATCGTTCGCTGTTTCATGTAGTGCCTTCCCTTTCGCGGTCATACCGTGCCAAGTGAGCTATGTCTCAGGGTAGAATATCTCAGACATAAAGACAAGCAGCGCTTGATCTATGCCTTACCCCTGGCGAGAATCAGCGCAGCGAGCCAACGCTGAACTTGATTTCCAATTCAGAACTTTGCCACCGGTCCCAACTGTTCACCCAGAATAAAGTCCTACACTGAGATTGTGCGATTTCCCCGTGAGATAGATGCGGTTTGTGTCCACTTGCAGAAATAGAGTTTTACTCTCCAGACACCTGCTCCACAAAAGTGATCAATTTTCACAGGAATAAAGTTCTACCCTCATCGTTCGCCAGGGCCTCCCTCGCGAATGGTGTGATACAGGGTTGTCTGAGCCGTGACCGGGATGTCAACCATCTTTTCGACGAATGCCGGTATAATTTCATTGACGATGATCGCTTTCGCTCTATTGAGTCAATTGTGTGTAGAAAGATGACCATGATGAAACACTGGGTGTATGATCCGCATTCAGGGGGTGTCAATATTCCGGACGCGGTGCGCGAACGCATTCGGCGGCGCATTCTCGCCTATGCTGAAGCGCACTATGCCGGTCGCTATACTCGAATTGATGTGCGCTTTCGGGGCACCTTTTGTTACATCGACGCCTATACCGAACCTGATGTAGCACCTGGGTGGCCCCCGCCTGATTTTCCAGAGACACGTGAAGAATTTATCGAACGGTTGCGCAATACGCCGCTGCACCTGTGTCGCCTGCGTTATTTTGGTAACGAGGACTCCTGGTCTTTTGCGTTTTACACCTACAGCAATGAAAAGTATGAACCCAGCATCTTTCCCAATGGTACCTTCAAGGGAACCCCTGAAGAGGCATTTGATGCCGCCGCCGTGTATCTGCAAGCATAGGTCCAGGAATGACGTGAAATACCAAATCCATTAACAAGGAAGCTACCGACTATGAAAAAATCGAGCAAAGCCGACAAACCACTCCCCAAAGTGAATGTCAAGTATGCAACAGGTGATATGAGCGACATGACCGAAGACAAACTGCGCGGCATCATAGCGAATCCCATCTACGCAGGGCTTGGTCCTTACCCTGCGCTCATTGATGATGAACAATGGATCCGCAGTGCGCTTACCATGATCGAAACTGAAGGGGCTGAGCAGTTTTTAGTCAACATGCTCTATGTTTTACGCCAGTCACTCGCTGCTATCACGCCTGACTTAACCGAGGAGTAAGTCCTGGGCAAGACAAGCTTCAAAACACGAGCGTTTCTCACACGACCATTCTAGTCCCGCTCAACCCTCCTGGTGTATAACTTTATTCACGAGCGTAGGACTTTATTTCCGGGTGTAGGGCTTTATTCTGGGTGAACACCAAATGACAAGGATCTTGTCCCCGTGTCACCGCCGTCACCGGTATTGTTTTCACCAGATTGTGCCGCGTTTGGATACCCTGTGTTTTTTTGAAATTCCAGCGGGCTTTGCTTTTTTCGAGCGGTGATGCGGTGACAACGGTGACAAATTGAGAGCAAACCACGATCTGTCACCGCGTCACCGCTGTCTCCACTACAGAATTACTTACTTTGTGCCCTCTTCGGATAGGCTGTCACCGTCGTCACCGCTGTCTCCGGTCAGAATTTCGGACTTGAGACGCCAGACGCGCACCCGGGTATCCTTCACCCGTAACTGCACCGTGAGATGGTTGGTGCTGTTGCCCGGCACGAGGATGCCTTCCTCGCGTAACTGAGCACCAATCGCAGCCACTGTAAACCGGAGCGGCTGCACCCTCGTCACTTCTTTGAAGGCCACCTCCGGCAGCAGGTAGATGTACTGCGTGTTGCGGTAGCCAATGATCGTTGTTCCCGGCGCTGGTTCGCGCGGATTACGCATATCGTTGTCCAACACGGCCTGTCCTCCGGCCAGCAGTTGGCTGAGCAGATCCAGAAAGACCTGACTCGCGCGTTCCTGCCGCACGGCCTGGGCGGTTTCGAGGATCACATCCTGCCAGCCGGGCAGCACCTCGTCGGTCTCTTTTTCTTCGAGGAACTGACGCAGCAGTTGGTAAACGGTGACCAACACCGCCCAGTTCTGGACAATCCGCCCTGTGTTCGCCTGTGCGCCGCCCAACAGCGCCAACTTCTTGCGGTAGCCCTCGGCGCTAGCCGCAAATCGCTGCGCGATGTCACCTGTCAAGTTATGTGCTTCGACCTGGCGAGCGATCCAGGCAGCAAACTCGACTGTGAAACCAGCGAGATGCTGCCGCAGCAGGTCCGCCTGGGCGAGCAGATTCCCACCAGGATCACGATGTTCCCAGGGCGGCACGTCCAACACCAACATCCGCGATAACACCGAGGCCTCACCTTCCAACACCGTTTCGCCGGTGCTCAGGATCAGTCCCCGACACGGACGTTCCTGACGCAGTTTGGCTTCACGAGTCAGGCGCCCACGCCCCATGCCGCGCGAGTAACTTTGCAGGAAGCGCGTGAAGGTGCGCTCATCGGCATAGATGCTCTTGTAGTCGTCAATCCAGTAGAGTGCATCAGCCAATGGATAGCCCATCGCCTCGACGGTGTTGATGGTATCGCCCCATTGGGAAGGCGGCGTATCACGTGAGAAAACTCCATAGAAGCTGCTCATCAGCGCGGCCAGTTCGGACTTGTCACTGCCATACGTCCCAGCCAGGTGGATCGCTGGTCGCGGCGCGGCTGCCGGAAAAAAACGCTGAAGCAGTGGCAGCAGCGCAAAGGCAAGACAAGTCGGCGCAAGCTGCTTCGGGAACACCGGGATCATGGCTTCAAATGCGCTCAGGCTGTTTTCCCAGATGGTGTCTTGCAGACCATAATCCCGCAGCCGGGCATCCAGTTCCACGTCGGGCGTCTCATCCACTTTTCCATTCGCGTTCACACAGAAACCCGGTGAGACATACATCCAATGCCCATCGATCTGAGTCCAGCCCATAAAACGATAGTTGATCCGGGTGGGATAGTCACCAGACAGGCTCAGGATCGCCGGGGCCAGGTGTTTGCCCATCCCCGCGCGCACAGTAAACGTCTCACCCCCGCGCCCGGCGATAAAACGCCGCAGCGCCGCGTCGTCGCCAAAGACTTCACTCGGTACTTGCAGGGTGAAAGTCTGATCGTTTTTGGTTAAGGCCAACGAGGTGACATGCTCGACCTGCCCATCGTCATTGACCTGGGAAATACGCTCGGTCACATGGGCAGTCCAGTCCGCGACGGTTTTGTCCGCCGGGCCGTAGTACGTTTCCCGCCGGTGGACCATCCGTCCATCAACTTCCAGATAACGCTCGTTTTCCGGCTGCGCCTGGAAACGCTCGCGTTCCAACGTCTTACGGGCCTGCCGGTACTGGCGCTCCAGGTCGCCGGTTTTTACACCGTTCCCGCACAGTTCCTTGATCCGGGTGCGTTGCACCGCCCATTCGACCGGCTCCAGGTGGGCGCAGGCTGAGATCACTTCCGCGATCTGCTCTGGTGTCGGGCGCTCCGGCTGTTCCTGGCTGCTGAAGCTGTTCAGGAGGTGATTCACGCGTTCGCGTGCATCCTGGGCAGGCGGTGTTATCGGATCGCGGGCCGACTGCCGGTAGGCGCTGGTGATAGTGGCGTGCGCTTCACGCTCGCGCGCAGTCGAATTTTCGCCCGGTCCTCCATCGGCGACATGGCGTAAGACAAGCTGGGTTGCGGCCTCCGCCTGGCTGTAACCGGCATCGCGAAACTGGCAGGCGGCGTCGAACAACGCCCGGTTGCGGCTGCCGTTGGATGCTCCCCGACTCAGATAATCGAGTGTCACCTGGGGCAGCGGCGCATGATGGTCGTTCCCGGATGTCAGCCGCACCGCCAAGATCTTCGGCGGCGGTTGCACGGCTAGCCATTCAAACGCTGCCAGAGGATACCGCCGCTCCGGATGGAACTCGGTAATGGCGACCACCACACCCCCACGCTCCGGTTTGGTATTGGCCGACTCCGGCAGGCGCATCAGGGAAGCAACAGACTTCACATAGTCGGTGTCACCGCCGAGCGCTGCCGATAACCCATGCAGAATGCGGGCGATGTGCTGCCGGTGTTCATCGTTTTCAAGCATGAAGGGGGTATCGAGCAGCCAATAGCTGTGCCAGCCTCCTCCACTATCCAGGATGAGCGAGGGTTGCTGGTCAAAGGTGTGCAGCTTCTCAAGCGCAGTGTTCCGCTGGTCGGGATCGTCATCGCAGTCGATGTCCATCCAGAGCGCAGGCACTACGGCTACTGCCTGGGCATCGCCTTTTTTCTCCCGGCGCAGGCAGGGTGCGAAGTAAACCCCAAAACCGGCCTTGTTCAGGGCATCCGCCTGACGTAAGACCGCCGCCCGGCGTGATCGGTCACCCACCGGCGACCATAACACGCGGCTGGCTTCGGTTTCAGGATGGATACAGCGTAACTCCAGCCAGAGGGCCGGATCCGCCTGGCCGTACAGAGCAGCCAGGAAATCTTCTCGCCGGGCAGCCGGACGATCAACCACCGCTGTCTTGTGAGCAGAGTCATTGTATGACATACTATTTTTCACCTTTTGAGAGTCGCACACAGGGGATTTGAGCGTTTCGGTCGGCAAACTTTGCGCTCCAGTCCTCTGTGTGCTTCTCGGCTACAAGTCGAACGAAGGGCCTTCGCGCTGAATGTCCAGTCCCGGTCGTGTGCCCGAATCTCCCTGGGCATCCTCCACCAACTGCCGGGCATAGTCTTCCAGCTTGGTCAGAGACGGATCGGGATAGGTGCGCATCTGGTAGGCAAACGCCTGGGCGACGGTGTCGGCCAGGTCATGGTCGAGAAGCTGGAGGAGCGGGCGGAACTCAACCCGCAGATCGTCTGGCTCAAACTCCGTTTGCCCGCTGACCGGAGCCCCCGGAAAATAACGGTAGATCCCGGCGGCGCTGGTGTCTTCCGTCAAACGGCGTACCCCAGCCCATACCGGCCAGACGATCCGATCGTCGAAGAACTCCCCATCCGGCTCGTGTTCGACCACCCTGCGCTGCTGTTCGCGAACCATTTCCAGCGCATCGTAACGCCGTTCCCAGTCCAGACCAACGTACCGTTCCATCGCCTCGATCATGTTCCTTTCGGTGATTTGGTGCAGTAGCTCGATGTGATCTACCTGCCGGTTGCGCGAGAAAAACAGCGGCACACGCCGGCCTTCACCCTCATCGAAGTAAGTTCCCGGCAGGATCACGTGCGTATGCGGATCGGGCAGGCCTGGTGCTTGCGGGTCTTCACTCTGGCGGTGGTGTAAGACGTATGAAAATTCAATGCCTGTCTCCAAACCACGCGCCTCGAAAAACTGGTCCAGCGTGTTTTCAGTCAGTTCGCGCACAAACCGCCCGCGCTGTTTTTCGGGAACCATCGCGAGCAAATCAGGGCGCGGGTTGAATACCAGCGTGAACGCCAGCACATGCTCGCTTTGGTAACGATCACACGTCTCTGAGATTTCCCCCACCGTATGTCCCAGGCCGTGATCCACCCAACGTTCCTGGCCGGATACCTGCTTGAGATGCCCATCCCGGCTGTCGCGATAAGTGAGGTATCGCAGCAGCCCTTTGGCTTTTTTGGAATCCGTCTCGGTCGGTTTTTTGTATTTCAGATTCGCCACACACATCTGCTTATGGTCCATCAGCTTCCCCTCCGTTTGGTCACTCGTTCGATGAAGTCTTCCAG
>CAYYNB010000241.1:0-7470 GCA_964472565.1 uncultured Anaerolineaceae bacterium | reverse complement strand
CCGACTTTTGCTCGATCATAACTCAATGGACTTTATTTCCGATAGAGTCTAATATCGGTCAGGCTGAAGTCATCCGGGTTGAAGTCGCCGCCCATGAAAACCGACATCAGTTCTTCAGGATAGGCGTCCAGCATTTCCTGGTAGCTGTCTTCCTGTTCTTTCATCATCGGATAGAAGCTCACCATCAACAGGGCATAGAGGCCCAATCCGATGCCTAACCACAGAATGGTACGCTGCGAATCGCGCATGGCTTTTTGGTAGATGGCCCACATGTTACGCCTCCTTCTGGCCGTAGTAGGTCAGGAAGATTTCTTCCAACGTCGGCTGGAAGAGATGAATATCACGAATGTCATACCGGGCGGCCTGTTTGATGACCGCGTTAATATCGGTGTCGCCGCTGATGCGCATCTTCAGATCGTGATCCTCGGCTGACAGATCGCTCACACCGCGAATCGCACTGAAGCCATCGACGGCGGCGGGGGTCGCCATTGTCAGGGTGAGCCAGCGGAAGGAGACACGTGTCAGATCGGCGATGGTCTGCACTGCTTCGATCTCTCCGGCGCGGATGATCGCCACGCGATCACAAATCTGTTCGACTTCGGGCAGGTTGTGCGACGAGAGAAACACGGTGCGCCCTTCGGCCCGAATTTCGCGCATCAGTTCGTGGAATACCTGCTGCATCAGCGGGTCGAGGCCGGTGGTCGGCTCGTCCAGAATCAGCAGGTCGGGTTTGTGGGCCAGCGCCGCGATCAGGCCCATTTTGCGCTTCATGCCGGTGGACATGCCTTTCAGCGAGCGGGCTAAATCGTAGTCCAGCTTACTCGCCAGACGCCGCGCTTCTTCGATGAAGGCTTGCTGGCGCAGCCCTTCCAGCCAGCGGATGTACTGTTCACCGGTCCAGTTTTCCCACAATTTCAACTCGGAAGGCAGATAACCCAGGCGCTGGCGGATCGCTACGCTGTCGCGCCGCGAGTCCAGGCCGAAGAGTTCCGCTGATCCCGATGATGGGCGGATGAAGTCGAGCAGGGTACGGATCGTGGTGGTTTTGCCCGCCCCGTTGGGACCTAAAAAGCCGAAGATTTCCCCCTGGATTACTTCCAGGTTCACGTCTTTGATCGCCGTGAACGAGCCGTAACGATGGGTGAGGTTATGAGTTTGGATGATGGTCGCCATAGCAGACCCCTTTCCCTAATGAACTGACGATAGGTTTAGGCTCACCAGTATATTATATTTAGGTTTACCTAAAAATGTCAACGAGCAAATAAAAACTACCCCCTATAGACATCAAGATCAGGTGTTAAATCCTTGGGGGATAGGCGTAAAATCGAAAAACTGCACGACCTACAAACTTCTCAAAAAACTTACGTGTAGACGCAGCCGCAGTCGATATGTTACCCGGCGCGTTTGGCTTTCCGCTCTTCTTCCCACCGCACGATCAAAGCCGTCAGTTCGCGCTCAAAAAAAACATACATATCGCGCAAGTCGGCCAGCCGCGCTTCCGCCTCCGGGGGATCATTTTTGACGAGTTCGATCCCCTGTTCCATCAATTCGCGGAAAGCGATCACACGCCCGATATTTTGCTTCAGCGCTCCGAGCCAGTTATCCGGGTCGAGCCGGTAGTAGTCGGGGCGAATGCCGGGCAGACTGAATTGTTCGATCAGCCCTAAACCTTCTAAATAGCGTGTCATGCTGCTGATTGATCCCTTACTGGCCTGGAGATCGTCCGCCAGTTCGTTGAGGGTCCGGTGGGCGGGATCGCTGACCAACAGCCAACCGAGGATGCGGCCTGCCATGCGGGGCATGCCTTCAGCCTCCATCAAAAGTGCGACTTCCTCCGCATAGTGACGTTTACCGTCTATATCATCCAACACAGGTTCTCCTGTACACATTTGCAGATGGTTTTTATTATAGCGTGTACAGTTTGTTCAGTCAAGATTGAACAAACGATACATCCAATTTGTTCAGTACAGACCCCCAATTTTTAGGGGGTGTGTGGCGGTTTGTTCAAAAAGACAGTCAACAAATAAGCTTTTTTGGTGCATGATACGTACATATAATAGTTACCCGAAAATTTGGATGAGGACGATGAACTTATACAACCTGAGTATTCACCAAACGTTTCTCGTGACCCAAAAGGCGCTTGTGACAGACGCGGATAAACTCCTCGTTTTGCAAAGCGCCTCGGCCCCCTACTGGGAACTCCCCGGCGGCCTCCTCGAATTCGATGAGACGCTTCCCTCTGGGCTGGTGCGCGAAGTCCGCGAGGAAACCGGCCTGATGGTCGCGGTGGAACAACTGATTGCGGCGTGGGACTTTTCAGAAATGGGGTTCCGCGTGCGCGATGGGCGCGAGTTGGACGCGAAAATCATCGGGCTGGTGTTCCAGTGCCAGCGTATCGGCGGCAGTATCCGGCTGAGTGAGGAACACCGGCAGTATCAATGGGCGACGCATGACGACCTGCGGCGGCTGAAGTTTGCGCCGAATTCTAAGTTTGCGGTTGAGCAGTATTTGTTCCCACGATTTTCCAAGCAGTAAGTGCGGCGGATCCCCTCTCCAAAACCGTGAAGAGGGGATTTTTTTGTTTAGTCGGCGGCGGCGGGCACCGTTACGGGCGCGTCAAGCGTGCGGAGGCGGCGCATTTCGGGCCACCGGCGCGCGACCGCCAACACCACCAGGATCGTCCCGATGCCCCCGCCGATGACGGTCAGAACGGGGCCGACCAGCGCGGCAACGGCTCCCGATTCAAAGCCCCCCAATTCATTCGAGGCACTGATAAAAATGCTGTTGACGGAGGACACCCGCCCGCGCATTTCGTCCGGGGTGTGAGTCAGCAGCAGGGAGGCGCGGATCACGACGCTGATATTATCGAGCGCGCCGAGGATGAGCAGCATCAGCAGGGACAGCCAGAACCACGTCGAGATGCCGAAAATGATCGTCGCCAGCCCGAAGCCCGCGACAGCCCAGAGCAGCGTCCGGCCTGCGTGCTGGAAGGGCGGCAGATGGGCCAGCGTGATCGCCATGAGCACCGCACCGATGGAGGGGGCCGCGCGCATGATGCCCAGCCCGACGGAATCGACGTGGAGTATATCGGTGGCGTAGACGGGCAGCAGCGTCACCGCGCCGCCGAGCAGCACGGCGAACATATCAAGCGTGATGGCGGATAGAATCACTTTGGAGCGGCGGATAAATTGAATGCCTTCGAGCAGCGAATCCAGGGTGGCGGCTTTGCGGGACAGGGCTAACTGCCGCCCGCGAATCATAAAGACCATCACCAGAAACGTCATGCCGCCCAGCGCGTCCAGCACATAGATGAGCGTGGCGCGATCCAAGAGGGCGACGAGTAAACCCGCAAAGGCGGGGCCAAGGACGGCGGCAAGCTGCCAGGCGCTGCTGCTCCAGGTGGCGGCGCTGGTGAAATGCTCCGGCGGGACCGTCTGGGGAAGCAGAGTCGAGGCGGCGGGGCTGTTGAAGGCACGGGCCAGGCCGATCCCGAACAGGCAGAGGTAGATCAGGGGCAGGGGGCCTTGTTTCCAGGAGAGCAGCGCCAACGTCAGGGTGCAGGTGGTGAAGACACACTGGGTGATCAGGACGATCCGCTTGCGGTTGTGCTGGTCGGCGACGTGGCCCGCCGGGAGTGAAAAGACGATGACCGGGATCACCTGGACCAGACCGACCAAACCGAGCGCCAGTTCATTGTGGGTGCGCAGCCACAGTTCCCAGCCGATGGCAAAGGATACCATCTGCTCGCCAAACGAAGCGATAAACCGCCCGAAGAACAACAGCCGAAAATCACGAAAACGCAGCGCGGCATAGGGATCATGCCGCTGCGATGAAGAAGGATCAATGGTCTTCAACGTAAGCCTCATGCGAATGTGGAACAATCAGATCGGTTAATCATAGCGACCGAGAGCCGCGCTTGCAATCACTTGTGCCAGAATGAGCGGGGCAATTCGTGAATGGAATCGCCGGTGTTATCCCCCCAGCAGGGCAGAGTGGAAAAACACCATACTTGACTCTAGACTCGTGTCTAGAGCTTCTTATTTTGACCGATAATACATATTACATTTTAATTTCATTTTTATGAAGTATAAAGTATGATATATCTAACGAACTGTAGCGCTAAAAGAATAACCAGACGGACAGCGTGATTCTAGTTGTAATAAGGAGAGATTATGAGAAAGCTTACATGTGAACCGGGTACTGAAATAAGTGGAGCAACGCTGCTTTCGCTCGTTGAAAATCTGGTCGCTGACCAAATCGCACCGCATCTCAGTAAGTATCAACTGGTTAATATTCATCCTGAGGGATGGTATCTCCTACAAAATCTACTCGACTTGCTTAATGATTTGTACAGCAGTCGTTCGGTCCCCAGTTTTGTCGCAATTGGTATGTCGATTGCTGACGTGGCACTCATGCCGGACTCCCTGAGCCAGCCGACGTTTGAACAGATGCTGGAAGGCTGGAACAATCACTATCAGATTAATCATCGTTATGGGAACATTGGGCGCAAAATTGCCCAAAAAATAGACGAAAAACATTATACCCTTACCCTGGATGGGGGCGTGTATCCGGACGATCTGGAGTATGGGGTCGTCTATGGATTTGCCAAACGTTTTTTACCAGCGGGGACACGGTTCACCGTTCAGTACGATAAGGACGTGAAACGTCTGGATCAAGGGGGGACGAAGACCGTTATTGATGTCCAGTGGGAGTGACCCTCTGATAGGAGCAGAGCCGCTGCGACTCTGCTCCTTGTATACCGCACGCTGCCATGCCGTAACACGAGCAACAATCGCTCTTTCTGAAAAAACGCGTAAAACAATTCAGCATGCCACGCTCACTCGGCTCTTGCCTGACGTTTGGTGAGGTTGAGCGAAAGCCACTCTATAATGAGGAAAAAACGAGGAGGAACTGACATGCGCTATTTTGCTGCAATTCTGATTCTGTTGAGTACTCTGCTTAGCCTGGTTTTTCTGTCCCCGGTCCACAGTATGTCGCCCACGCCCACATCGGAGCCGAATTTTCAAATGCTGCTGACCGGACCCGCCACGCTGCAAGCCGGGGAAATGGTGGCGTGGCAGGTGTGGTCGGAAACACAACGGACGGCACTGCTGGCGCTGGACGCGCGGATCGATTGGGCGAATCTGGCGGGCAGCGCGCCCGTGATGTGGTTGGAGGTTAACGGCCAGCCTATCGGTCAATTTGCGCTGGTCAACAAAGCCATTACGTTCACGCTGGCGGATGGGCGGCAGTATGCGTATACGCAGGCGTCGGGCGGCTGGCAGGTGTTTTACAGCCCGGATTTTGAGGCGAATAATCTGCCCGGTTCTGGCTATCAGGTGCTGGAGGGCGCGGCGTATCATTACGTTTTCGACATCACCGATCTGATGGTTGCCAACCAGATGAACACGATCACGCTGTGCAATCGCAGCGAAGCCCTGCGGGACCGCGCCGGGAAGCCGTTTCCGCTGGTGGTGCGGCAGGTGAGCCTGGCGCGCGTCGGGAGCCGGGTGGAGTCCGCGCCGCCGGTTCAGATCATCGTGCAGCGGCTGGGGCTGACGTATGAAGGGCAGGACGGCGCAAAATTGATCGGGAGCGGGTGTCCGGGGAACGATTATCGCGGCGAGGTGGTGGATTATCATTTTCGCGTGAGCGGCGTGGACCCGAACCGGGAGGTCAGCCAGATTGTGCTGATGGGGGATAATTCCACGATCACGTGGCAGTGGCCGTGTACGGGGACGATCTGGGCGCTGTGGGCCGAGGATCAAGGCGGCGGGGTGTGGGATATTTATGTCGCGCCGTCGGAAGCCACAGTGGTGTATACGGTTTTGTTTTTGTACGCGGATCATGCGATGGCGGCGGGGATGGTGACAGTGGAGTAGGGGAGAAATGAGGGGGCAGTAGCGCGGGCGTAGGGTTGGCGTCAGGCCAGCGTAGGAACAGGCTTCCGGTGTGGGGTGTCTTAGTTGGTAGAAAACCACCTCATCACAGGAAGGATGTGTGTCATGTCGCGTGCTGCTGCTGTTCTGCTCCTCGTATTGTTGTCTACCCTGGCGTGTTCGCTGGATTGGACGGGGGCCGACCCTACCCCGCTGCCGTCTGCAACGTCTTACAGCCTGGCGGTTGTGCCTGTTACCAATGTGCTGCCGACGCAAACCGCCGCGCCGACACAAACGCCCGCGCCAACGGCGACTAAATACACCACAGCGGGATCGTCGGCCCCGGTGGTCAACTGCACGCCGCGCACGGATTGGATCATTTATACGGTGGTGAAGGGCGATACGCTGAACTCGATTGCGCAGCGCACCGGCACGACTGCCGCGCAACTCGCCACCGCGAGCTGCCTCAGCAACCCGAATCTGATCACGGTGGGGCAGGGCGTCCGCGTGCCGTATCTGCCCGGCCCAGTGCCGACATGGACTCCGGCGGGCATCCAGCGGCGGGGGTATGTTCAGATTAACCCGTATATCACCTTGAGCAACGGCATCTATACGCTTCAGACCGACAGCGGCGTTGCTGTCACGTGGCCGGATGCCCCAGGAACCGGCGCGCAAGTGGTCGAGTTTGTGTTCGTGCCGGATGGCGCGAGTTACGGTGTTCAGATTGGGTTGGATACGAATATGGCGGATGGCGCAGCAGTCGCGTGGAAGGTGCCCGCGCCGATCACGGGGCGGGTGTATGCGTCGGGGCGGCTGGCGGGACAGGCACAAGCCTTTGTCGAGTCGAATTATGTGGTGGTGCTGACCGGCTACCCGGATATGCCCACTCCACAGGGTAAAGTCGAGGTGCAGCCGTACCAGTCGGTGGCGGGGGATCAGTATGTGGTGGTGGAAGATACCACAATCACATTGAGTTGGGCGGCGGCGAGCCAATTCCCGCTGGCACAGGTGCAATTCCTGATCTATTTTCCCGGCACGAACCAGTATCAAGTGTTGGGGACGGACAATAATATGGCGGATGGGGCGGCGATCACGTGGCGCGTTCCGGTGGGAACGGAGGGGCAGATCATCGCCAACGGGTTTTATCCGGGCCAGATTAAGGCGAGCATCACCTCGAATGGGATCGGAATCGAGGGGAACAAACCCACTCCGCAGGAGTTGGGCACGGTGCGGGTGAGTCCGGCAGACGCGTTCGACGGGACGACATACACGGTTACGGCGGGGGCGGTGGTCACCTTGTCGTGGAAAGAAGCGCCCTTCAACCAGATCGGCAAGGTGGAGTTTATCTACGAACCCGACGGCGGCGCGCCGGTGGTGATTGGCACGGATTTCGATTTTTCGGATAACGACGCCAACCTGACGTGGACGGTTCCGGCTGGGACCTATGGGACACTGAAAGCGGCGGCGAAACTGTACGAAAATGGGCAGGGCGTGCTCAGCGTTCCGGTGGGGATTCTGGCGCAGTAGGTGGTTCACCCCTATCCCCCGGCCCCTTTCCCCGCGCGCGGAGAAAGGGGAGCAAAGCGGGCGC
>CAYYNB010000240.1:0-7489 GCA_964472565.1 uncultured Anaerolineaceae bacterium | reverse complement strand
TAATGGCTAAAAGGGCTGGCATAAGGCGAGAGGAAAACGAGCACAATCCTCGATTAGCGAGTCTAGAAGACGTATAGGGGCAGTGCGCAAGTGCTGCCTCTCAAGAAGTGTTTTCGGTCTCAAGTGGCATAGCTTATCATCTCCTGCTATCTATCATAATTAAAACTATAAATATCAAGTTGTATAACTATTACTTATCAATTTGATCGAGTGAAGCATCGTCTAACTCCGTAAGTGGTGGGTAGCGGAGTAAAGTCCTAAAATGCTCCTCTCCTCGAGGTATTAATACCATATCACCACCTTCAAATACGATACAGGAGCTTTCGCGTCTGAATATACCACCTCGTTCAAAAATTCGGATTAGCGGTTCATAGGGGGCAAGTAAAGCATACTGGGTTATTTGGGGGGTGTCTTGTATTACAACCCATTTCAAGAAGAGTTCACAAACTTTTCGACCCAAATAGTTAGTTTTGTTCCCGAGTTTTGAATTAAGAAACTGCATCTTATCTTCATCAAGTTGTAGTGAGTTAAAAAAGTGACGCGGTATGTCAAAAAAAGGCCAAAGAGTTAGGTTATTCATGCCCATTATTTTGCCCCATGAGGCGGCACGCCGAAAATATTCTTGCATGAGCGCTGTATTTGATTTTGCACGTAGTCCATTGATATGCCAGCGAATAGCACTAATTCGCTCAAGCGCGAGATCAATAGATTGCTGTTGATTCATTGTCCTAATCTTCCAGTTTTCTCAAGAACTTCTGCTAAATTTTCATAAACTTGATCAAGGTTCGATAAGTCGGGTTGAATTAGGTGTATATATTCAAAACCTTTCGGACGCAAGCAGTCCCAAACGAAGAGACTTTTTCTTGCGCATCGCCAGCCGCTTGAGGACACGCTAGGAGCCGAATAGAATCGGCCCATGCTTCGCTTGTAGCGAGTCCAACTCGGTCTGAAGACATACATACAGTATAATCCGGCATATTCAGGAGAAAAAACAATGCCGCTCACCTTTGAACACCTCACCGCACCCACCGACGCCGAACTCGAACGCATTAAGACGATCTTCCAGTCGAATTTCCCGCCCGTGATGAAAAAGCCCTTCGTCCAGATCGAAGCGGGCAGCCGTAACGGATCGGTGGCCCTGCTTGTGATGCGCGATGCGGGCGAGATCGTCGGGATGGCGACACTGGTTTTGCTCACCCGCGCCCCGATCCTCTATCTGGTCTATCTGGCAACCGATCAGGATCGCCATAACCAGGGCATCGGCGGGGAACTGTTTGATCAGATGGTGCGGTTTGGGGCCGAACATTTCGACACGGATATTCTGATCTGGGAAGTCGAAGCGCCCGAACCGGACGATCCGATGCATTTGCATAACCGCCGCATCCGGTTTTATGAACGGCACGGCGCGGAAATTATCAGAATAGCCGAAAATTATGCCATGCCGGACGAATCGGGGGAGGGGATTATTCCCCTGCGGCTGATGTGGCTCCCTCTGCGCGGACGGACGACTCCGCCGACCAGGGCCGAAGTCGCCGCTTTTGTGCGCGATACGTTCGATATGTTTTATCCCGGCAATCCATTAGGCGAAGACATTGTAGCAGGATTGGGGTAGTACGATGGATTTGAATTACGAACAACTGGGGGCGATTGGCTCCATTCTCGGCGGGATCGGATCGGTGGCGAGTCTGCTGGGCATCCTGTTCGCGGCGAACGAAATCCGCAATGCGCGTAAGATCGTAGACCGCGAGACGGATTACCGGATTTATGAGATGATGCTCGATCTGGATAAGTTTTTCATCGACAACGCCGATCTGCGGCCCTATCTGTACAACAACAAAACGCTGCCGGACGATGTCGATAAGGGCAGTGTGGAGTACGAACGGGTCATTGCGGCAATCGAGCTGATGGTGGATTTTATGGAGTGTACCTATATGCAGTTCGATCTGATGCCGCCGTTCCAGCGCATCGGGTGGATCGATTATATGGTGGGGATCGCGGAAACCAGCCCGATGATGCGCGAATTTATTGAAAACGAGGGCGAATGGTACACGCCGTCGTTTGTGTATATGCTCAAAACCGGCCAGATCGATCCGCGCCTGGATAAATCATCCGGCAATAAAAAGTGGCGGCAGATCAACCGGGCGCACTGGCGCAACCGGCTGAATGAACGCTTCGGCAAGCGAATCGTGCTACAATGAGTAGCGCGCGATTAAAACAAGGAGTGATGCGTTTATGGAGTACAAGATTCACGGAACCGTGATGCAAGCGTTGGAAGTCACGCTCAAGCAGGGCGAATCGATCTACACCGAATCCGGCGGTATGGCCTGGATGACGGATGGGATCGACATGAAAACCAGCGGCAAGGGCGGCATCGGCAAGATGATCGGGCGCAAGCTGGCGGGGGAGAGCATGTTCATGACCACCTATACCTGCCTCGCGCCAACGGGATCGATTACCTTTACGCCCGAAAGCCCCGGCAAGGTGATCCCGCTGACTCTGAAGGCTGGCCACAGCATGATCGCGCAAAAAGACGCGTTTATGTGCGCCGAGGAAACCGTTGAAATGGCGATGCATTTCCGCCGCAAGATCGGCACCGGGCTGTTCGGCGGCGAAGGCTTTGTGCTGCAAAAGCTGACCGGGCCGGGTGTGGCGTTTGTCGAGATCGCGGGCGAAGTGCAGATGGTCGAACTGCAAGCGGGCGAAAAGCTGAAGATCGATCCGGGCCATATCGCCATGTACGAGCCGACATGCAGCTATGATGTCGAGATGGTCAAGGGCATCATGAACTGGATCGGCGGCGGTGAGGGCTTGTTCCTGGCGACGCTGGTCGGGCCGGGGCGTGTCTGGCTGCAAACCATGCCGTTGAGCAATCTCGCCAGCAAACTGAAGACGTATATCGGCGGCGGGAGTTAGTAACCCCTATCCGCGCAATTCAATTTTGCGGTGTCATGTAGGGGTAATTCATGAATTGCCCCTACGAATAGGTTAGATAGGTGCAGTGGGCATGGATGATCTCAGCGCGTTCCAGCCGTTGATCGAAGCGGAGTCCATGCGGGCCGTTCTCAAGGACTCCGCTTTTTATGCCGAAAACGGGGCGGTGGTCGGCCTGTCGATCATCCGCCGCGACCTGACCGATCTGCATGACTCGCTGTGGCGGCTGCGCGATCTGCGCCTGCTGTCGGTGGGCGAAAATCAACTGTCCGCCATCTCGGAACAGATCGCCGCGCTGGATCATCTCACCGAACTCTACGCCCACAGCAACCGCCTGATCGCGCTGCCGGATGCTATCGGCGCGCTGACCGATCTGATCGTGCTGGACCTGAGCGTGAACCAACTGGCGGGCCTGCCGGATTCCATCGCGCGGCTGGTCAGACTCGAATTTTTGTATGCCAGCCACTGCCGCATTTCGACTTTTTCCGCGCCGATCCAACACCTTGCAAAGCTGCGCTATCTCAACCTGACGCACAACCACCTGACCGTGATCCCCGCGTGGATCGGTGATCTGGGGCGGCTCGAAGAACTGCGTCTGTATAACAATCCGCTGCCCACCGTGCCGGACGCGCTCGGCCAACTGCGGAATCTGCGCGAACTGCACCTGATGGACTGCCAGATCACGACGCTCCCCGCCGCGCTGGGCGGTCTGGCGAGACTCACCGATCTGAGCGTGCGCAACAACCGCCTGACCGCGCTCCCCGACACACTTGGGAACCTTCACAATCTCCGCGTGCTGGATGTGCGTGGCAACCTGCTCACCACACTGCCCGTGTCTCTGGGCGACCTGGAACACCTGCAAAAATTAGACGCCCGCTGGAATCCGATCACCACCGTGCCGGGGTGGGTGCGGCAGTTGGAAGCGCGCGGCTGCCGGGTGTATCTCTAATCGGCGTCCGGCCACGCGGCGAAAGTCTGCGGATCGTCGCGGAAATTCTTCAAATTCTGTTCGACCATCGCCCCGATCATCCGCCTGAGATTCTCGATGGTGCGCTCATGATCGGGCAGAAGCTGCCAGCATTGGATAATCGCGTTCTGAATGTTGGTGGTTACGGCGGTGATGTCTGTCGGATGCCGTTTCATGCTTCCTCCGGTGCAAATGTCGCCCAATCGTGCTCGAAATCGTCCAGAGCACGTTCGACGCGCGCTCGAATTTCCGCTTCGACCCGTTCCGGTGTGCGTGCATCGGCGGGGAGCAGATTCCAGCACCATGTAATGGCGTTTTCGATGCACAGGTTGACCGTCGCCGGGGACAGCCAGCGTTCCGAACCGGATGCGGTTGTTTCAATTTTGAGCGGTTTGTGGTTCACAGTTTGTTCCTTTGCGGCATGACTGTTATCCTTTACCCCGATTTTATCACCGTTCACGAGGGATTCTATGGTCCGGCCCCGCCCGCTGCTTCTGCTTGGAATCGCGCTGCTGCTGATCGTCCAACTGTTTATTCGCGTCCATCACCCGCTGGTCATGGGCGCGTTCTGGGACGAAAACAGCCATATCACGCGTGCCAGAACGATCTACGATCAGCTTTCCGTCGAATCGAGTCATGGTAAGCTGCTGCTCTATTTCTGGATCGGGCTGTTCCGTCCCGCCGAACATCAGGCGGCGCTGGTCGTGGCGCGGCTGGCGGTGGCGCTCTTTTCGCTGATCGGCAGCGCGGCGATGCTGGCGGTGGTCAAATGGCTGTTCGGACGGCGCGCGATGCTTCCGGCACTGGCCTTTTACGCCGTTTTGCCCTATGCGCTGCTCTTCGAGCGCATGGCCTTCGCCGATCCGTTCGCGGCGGCGCTGGGCGGGCTGCTGGTCTGGCGCAGCATGATCCTGGCGCGGCATCCCTCGCGCCAACAGGGCGCGGTGGTCGGGCTGCTGGCGGCCATGATGACAATGGCCAAACTCACCGCGTCCGGCGTGATCGGCATGGTCCCGGTGGCGCTGGTGTTGTGGGGCGATCTGCCGCTGCCCGCGCTGCGCTGGCCCGCGATCAAAACCTACGCGCGCGATCTGTGGCGGACGTACCGCCCCGCGCTGATTACGCTGCTGATCGTGATGGCGATTCCCTGGATCATCGTGCTGCTGGCAACCGCCTATATTCAACTGGTCGAGGACCGGCAGGTGATTCTGCTGGATACCTATCTGTTCGATGACGAGACCAACATCAGCAGCGTATTCGGGCGGCTCGAAGATACCTTTGTGACCAAAACGGGCCTGCTGTTGTGGCATCCGATGACAATCCTGCTGGCGGCGCTGCTGCTGATCGTGGTGTGGAAACGTCCCAAAGCGGGACTCATGGCGGCGGCATGGCTGCTGGCGGTCTGGGCACCGATCACGCTGTTCGTGTGGGAACTGCAATCCCGCTACCTGATGGCGAGCACTTTCGCGCTGGCGGTGATCTTCGGTGGCGGAACGGTGCTCGCGGGTGATTGGATCGCGGACCGGCTCAAACGTCCGCAGGCGCGCGCGGAGATCGGCGCGGGGATCGCGGCGGCGGCGCTGATCGTCTGGCTGGCCGGATTCGCCCTGCCGTTTATCGACACGGCGACCACGCACCCGGATCAGCTCGAACTGCCGAAAAAGGACACCACGAATTATCTCTCCGGCCTGTTCACCACCTGGGGATCGAGCCGCGCTTTTATCGATCTGTCCGCCGACGTACCCGCAGCGGATCGCGTCAACGGCGAAATTCCGGTGTTTGGCGTGATGCGCGTCTGCGCGGTCCACGAGTTGTTTATGCAGGACGCTATCGACTGGGACTGCATCGGATCGATTGACTTTACGGATCAGAAAGTCCCGCGTGATGTCACCACGTGGCCGTTGCGCGACGATGCGCCGATTGTCTATGTGATCACCGACTATCTGCCGCCTGATCCCGCGCCGGATGCACACTGGACGCTGTTCAAGAGCTATCCGCGCCCCTATCAGAATCCGGTGGATCAGCCGGTGACGGTCTGGCGGGTGATGCGGTGACGGCCATGAACCGGAAAATTCTATGGGGCGTGGTGTTTTTGTTGCTGGTGCATTTCGCGCTGCGCATCCATCACATCACCACCCAGCCGATCTTCATTGACGAATACAGCCACATTTCGCGCGCGCAGAAAGTCTACGACTTTGATACGAATCCCGTCCAGACGAGTCACGGCAAGCTGCTGCTCTATTTCTGGATGGGCATCTTCAACCCCGCAGGCGAAGCGGCGATCCCATTGGCGCGCTGGTCGGTGGCGCTGATCGCCATGCTCGGCGCGGCGGGCAGCGCAGCCGTCGCGCGGGAACTCTTCGGGCGGCGGGCGGTGCTGCCGACCGTCGCGTTTGCGGCGCTCGTCCCGTTTGGATTGTTTTTCGAGCGCATGGCGTTAGCCGATCCGTTCGCCGGGGCATTGGCGGCGCTGGCCGTCTGGGCCAGTCTGCGGCTGACGAAACAGCCCACCCCGCGCAACGGCGCGCTGGCCGGACTGTTGATCACCTGTGCGACGCTGGGTAAGCTCACCACTGGCTTGATCGTCAGTCTGCCGCTGGTCGCCGCGTTACTGTTTGCTCCGGAACGCCGCGCGCAAGCCCTCTGGAAACGCTACCGCCGCGCCTGGATCACAGCGGGCGTAGTCTTTGTCATGCTGTGGAGTCTCGTGCTGCTGGCAGCCATGCTGAACCGTTTGGCCGGGCAGATTCCGTCACTGCTCGACACCCATCTGATCGAATCCGAGGCGGGCGCGTCGCGCATGGTGGATAAGCTGAAAGATGTCGTGGATCGCGGCGATCTGCTGATCTCCGCGCCGCTGTCGCTCATGCTGCTGGCGCTGATCGGCGTGCTGCTGGGGCGCAAACTGCGCCAGGGTAGCTATGCGCTGATCTGGCTGGTGCTGCTCTGGTTCCCCAATATTTTCATCGCGCGCACCGTGCAGTCCCGCTATCTGATGGTGGCGATGCCTGCCGTCGCGGTGATCTTCGGCGGCGGGATGGCCGTGCTGGCCGATTGGATCGGGGCGCGCCGCGTACCGCAGAAACAACCGATCCTCAACGCCCTGATCGCCACTGTGATTCTCGTCTGGGCAGTCGGATTCGCGCTGCCGTTCGCGGATAAGGCCCAGAACGATCCGGTCAAGCTGACGCTGCCGGAAACGGATCGCTATAACTATTTCTGGGGAGCCTTCAACGGCTGGGGCACGCGCGAGAGTATCGCCTATATTCTGGCGCACGGTCAGCGCACGGACGGCACGATCCCGGTGAGCGCGATGCTCGCCGCCTGTTCGCACACCGAAATTTACCTGACGGACGCTATCGAATGGGCGTGTATCAGCCCGTTCAAATTCGCGGACAGCCATCTGCCCACCGATCCCGCTGCGTGGTGGCCGCTGGTGGATCAGGTGGGGCAGTGGGGTTACACCTATTTTCTGACCGACTATCCCGATCTCGTCCCGCTCGATCAGCCGCCCACGCTCTCCGGCACGACGTGGACGCTGGCCTTCCAGTTTACGCGGCCCTTCGGCGGCAAGACCGTCGCCGTGTGGCG
>CAYYNB010000239.1:0-7578 GCA_964472565.1 uncultured Anaerolineaceae bacterium | reverse complement strand
CCCTCCCGCCCCCCCAGGGCGGGGGCGGGCGGTTGTTCTCGAAAACATTTCACGAAATTGATAAGACGCTTATCTTAAAAATTACCATCCCTATCGTTTGTGCGGCGTGGTTGACCCCGGACTGAACTTTCTATAATTATTCCTTCGTTTTGCTAACGAATTTCTATTATTCATCCGGTACACTGTGAGCGCCGTTGATAGATGGACGGCGCTTTTTTGAATCTGATGCCCGGAGAATTTTCTGTGACGATGGACGATCAGAACTTGGAACCCGAAGTGAATATGGAAGACGTGAATGTTGATGCGGTGTCGGCGTCCAATGATGGCGCAGGCACAGCGACCGATCAGGAAGGTGAAATTGATTTGGCGGAACAATTAACCAGCGCCGAAACGCGCGCCAATGAATATCTGGAAAGTTTGCAGCGCGAACGGGCGTCATTCCAGAACTACAAACGCCGCGTCGAGCGTGAAAAGGCCGAACAGAGCCGCGCCGCCGCCGGAAATGTCATGACCAAACTGCTGCCTGTTTTGGACGATTTTTACCGCGCCCTGAATGCCGTTCCCGCCGAATCACGCGATCAGTGGTTTGAAGGTGTCGGCTTGATCCTGCGCAAGTTTGAGCGTTTTTTGCAGGACGAAGGCGTAACCGAAATTGAAGCGTTGGGCCAACCCTTCGATCCTAATTTTCATGAAGTCGTTGGCATGGATCAGGAATCTGAGGCCGAGAGCGGCACAATCACCGAGGTGTTGTTGCGCGGTTATTTATTAGGCGACCGCGTGCTGCGCCCCGCGATGGTCAAAGTGGCCAGTTAAACATAATCCAGGGTTTTGAGTTGTGAGTTCTGCGCAAAATCTTCGGTTTGACTCAGAACTCAATACTCATAACTGAACAGTCATTATCTCGACAATATTCAAAATCAAATGAGGTGGAAGTATGGCACGTATAGTAGGTATTGACCTGGGGACAACAAACTCAGTCGTCGCTGTGATGGAAGGCGGCGAACCGACAGTTATTCCCTCATCCGAAGGTGGACGTTTGGTTCCATCGGTGGTTGCGGTGAACAAGCAGGGCGAACGTTTGGTTGGGCAGTTAGCCCGTCGTCAGGCAGTCATGAATCCTGAGAATACCATCTTTTCGATCAAGCGGTTTATGGGTCGCAAGTTTGAAGACGCCGAAGTACAAAAGGCAATTGGTCTGGTTCCCTATAAAGTGAGCGCTGCGCCCAATGGTGATGTGCGCGTTCATATGGGCGAAAAAGCGTACAGCCCGCCCGAAATTTCGGCTATGATTCTGCAAAAGATGAAAGCTGATGCCGAAGCGTATGTCGGCGAAGAAGTATCCCAGGCGGTGATCACCGTCCCGGCATATTTCAATGACAGCCAGCGTCAGGCGACCAAAGACTCCGGGCGTATTGCCGGTCTGGAAGTGCTGCGTATCATCAACGAGCCAACCGCCGCTGCGTTATCGTATGGCATGGATAAGAAGAACGACGAAACCCTGGCGGTTTATGACCTCGGTGGTGGCACGTTCGACATTTCCATCCTCGACGTCAGCGAGGGCTTGATCGAGGTTCGTTCGACCAACGGTGATACGTTCCTCGGCGGTGACGACTTCGACCAGCGGATCATCACCTGGATCGCGGACGAGTTCAAGCGCGAACAGGGCATTGATCTGCGCAGTGATCGTCAGGCGCTCCAGCGCTTGAAAGAAGCCTCTGAAAACGCCAAAAAAGAACTGTCCAGCACGGCGACGGCGGAAGTTAATCTGCCCTTCATTACCGCCGATGCCAGCGGTCCCAAGCACCTGAACATCACCCTGACGCGCGCCAAGCTCGAAAGTCTGGTCGGCGATCTGATCGACAAGTCGATTACGCCCTGCCGCCGCGCGTTGGACGACGCCAGCCTGAAAACCGGGCAGGTCGATGAAGTGCTGCTCGTCGGTGGGATGACCCGTATGCCCGCCGTGCAGGAAGCAGTGCGTAAATTCTTCGGCAAAGAGCCGAACAAGAGCGTGAACCCTGATGAAGTCGTGGCAGTGGGCGCGGCGATTCAGGCCGGTGTGTTGGGCGGCGAAGTCAAGGAAGTGCTGCTGCTCGACGTGACCCCGCTGACTCTCGCCATCGAAACGCTGGGCGGCGTGGCGACACCGATCATCGAGCGTAATACGACCATCCCGACCAAAAAGAGCCAGATTTTCAGCACGGCATCGGACGGCCAGACTCAGGTGGAAATCCACGTGACGCAGGGTGAGCGCCCGATGGCGAGCGACAACAAGACGCTGGGCCGCTTCATTCTGGACGGCATTCCACCCGCGCCGCGCGGCATCCCGCAGATCGAAGTAACCTTCGACATCGACGCCAACGGTATCCTGAACGTGTCCGCGAAAGACAAGGCTACCGGACGCGAACAGAAGATCACGATCACGGCCAGCAGCGGCTTGAACGACAACGAAATTGACCGTATGGTGAAGGAAGCCGAGCATCATGCCAGCGAAGACGCCCGCAAGCGCGAAGAAGTCGAAGTGAAGAATCGCGCCGACAGCATGATCTTCACGGCGGAAAAAGCACTGCGCGACTATGCTCAGCAGATTCCCGACGCCACACGCAAAGGCATCGAAGAGAAGATCGACGCCACCCGCAAGGCCGTTGAGAGCAACGATCTGGAACGCATCAAACACGCCTCGGATGAACTTGGTGTGGCGATCCAGCAGATCGGCGCGGCGATGTATGAGCAGCCCGGCATGGGTGGACAGCCGGGTATGGGCGGTCAGCCCGGCAGCGATGGCAGCGGCTATGGCGAACCCACCGATGAAGACGTGATCGAAGGCGATTTCACCGAGTCGTAAACAGCAGTTAGCGTAGGGGCAATTCATAAATTGCCCCTACATTTGTGTACAGCGTGCGGAAAAACAAGAATCTGTGCGCTGTTTTTATTGGGGATGCCAGTGTTTGTGCGGCAGCATCCCGCGCCGGATTGTTATTCGTTCGGCGGCCCACAGCGCACCAACGATCAGCGCGACATACGACAGCGCGCCGAGGAACAGCGCGGCATACTGGCGGTTCCTGGCATAAGAATAGGTGTTTGTCAGGTTCAGGGCTGCAATGCCACCGTCCATCTGGGTCGAGGCGGCCACTTGCAACGTGTCGATTAAATCATTGGTGTGCCTGTTTTTAGTGTCTGCCCAGTACTGTGCATAACCATTGTAGCTGGGCGGTGCTTTGAGCGTGGTGTAGCTGTACAGGAACACAAACGCCAGCAGGATCGGCGTGAGCCGGAGAAAAAGGGCTGTCCCTAATCGAAACAGGGTGTGTTTTCGGATCGTCACCGCGCTGAGAATGCCGATAGCAGCGGATAGGGCAGCTTCGAGAAAACTGAAGCCGATCAGAATCGCTCCGATACGGAAAGACCGTAAGTAGGACTGGTCTAACAAATACGTGACAGGGCCGCGATAAGGATAATTGCAGTTGCCTGCTGAGGCAAAATGTCCGCTGATATAAGCGAAAAAACGCTCGGTGCTGGTGTAAGGCGGCGTGATATCAAGCGAATAGAGATATTGAACCAGTCCCCAGACCAGTCCCAGTTTGATGATGGCGGTGAAGGCATGGTAGGGCCAGGTGATACGCAGCACCGCCCACCATTTGCCGAACACAAGCTGCCGGGCGCTGATCCCCGTGAGGACCAGCACATCCCAGCTTTCGGCCTGATTTTCGCGGTGCAGGGTGTGTATGGCGAAGAATAAGGTTTGCAGAACGACGACAAAATGCGCGGCATAGGCCGCACCGATGATGATCCGCAGTGTTCCGCCGCGTGTGCAGTCAATAAGCTGCCAGCGCGGAATCCAGGCAACCGCCAGCGCCAGCACCAGTAGCGCCAGCAATCCGATGCGTAGCCAGGGGTGTTCACGCTGGTTTTGGCGAAAAAGCTGCATCTGAAAGCGTATGATGGGTGTGTGAGTCCACCGCACGAAACATGCTTTGAGCCTGGGGATAACGGGAACCGGTGCGGGCGCGCCCATGCGCACGGCAAGTATGCGGGCTGCCCACAGGAACAGCAACAGGCCCACGAGGTGCAGCAGGATGCCGAGGGCAACGCTGCCTGAACAGCGCAGCAGGTGTATGTGATGCTGGATCGGGCGGAGAAGATCGGCCAGAACGAGCGTTCCGCCATCGCCTATAGTCAGTGCGCCGGATACCTTGAGCAGGCGGTAGCTCGTGCTGAGGTAATTCGCGGTGTTGTACATCTTGGCGTAGTAGGTGGATTGATTGCAATCGACGGCGAGGGCAAACACAAAGCCTTGCAGCAGCAGATAAACTGTAATCGCGATAAAGGCGGGTGCGACGTGGCGGCGGGCAATCAGACCGCACAGCATGCCGAGCGCGGGCAGCAGCAGGGCTTGCAGCAGTCCCAAGATCAGCGCGACGACCAGCACGATGGCAAACTGGTATAACGCGGGCTGTACGTCAGACTCGTGGATAAAACCAAGGTTGGGATAGTCGAGCAGGGCGAACAGATCGGAATAGATGTCGTGGTATGCACCGTCGTAGACATGTTGGGCGACTGCCAGCCCCAATCCGATTTTGAGCAGGGCGGCGAAAAGATGCCAGCGCCAGACATAATGCACCGTTGCCCACCATTTACCGCGCACAATCTGCTGTGCGTCGGCTCCCGAAGCGATTGTTGCTTCCCAATTGTGCGTAATGCTGCGGGCGGCAATCACCAGCGTGCGGAGGCTGATGATAAAATGGACGCTGAAAATACTGATGGTGAGCGCAGCCAGCAGGCGCGTATAGTCGATGGTGATGTAAAACCAGAAAGGCAGCAGCGCCGAAAACAGGCCGAGCACGAACAATAAATGGTAAGGCCAATATTTCCAGCGCAGCAGGCGAAATTGGCGCAGGTAGGTGCGTTCCGCCTGAAAGACTGGGTTCCGGGACTGGATCATGATGGCATCTCCTCGCGTGATAACTGGACTGTATCCGGTTTGGGCGGGAGATGTCGGACGGGAAGAGGGCGATTAGGCTACGATTACCTGAAGACTTGGCCCTTTAAAGACTCGCTAAACGACGATAGAATCACAGGGATAAGGATCGAATATGGACGCGACTATGCCGAGAGATTACTACGAGATTCTGGGTGTGCCCCGCAGCGCAAATAAAGACGACATCAAACGTGCCTTTCGTGCATTGGCGCGACAATATCATCCCGATGTGAACAAAGAGCCAGGGGCTGAGGATCGCTTCAAGGAAATCAATGAAGCGTATACGATTCTATCCGACGACCAGAAACGCGCGGCGTATGACCGGTTTGGTCATGCGGGTGTGAACGGCGGCGCGGGCGGCGGTTTTAGCGGCTTTAGCGGCGGCGGCTTTCCTGGGTTTGAGGAAATCTTCGAGGAATTTTTCAGCGGTTTTTCCGGCGCACAGAGCCGCCGCCGCCGTCGCGGACCTGTGCAGGGGCGTGATCTGCGGTATGACATGACCATCGACTTTTTGCAGGCGGTGTTTGGCGCGGAAGTTGATATTGAGGTCAAACGCAGCGAAACCTGTCCGGCTTGCCAGGGTTCACGCGCGGAACCGGGCACAACCGCGCACCGCTGCCCCGAATGCAACGGCGAAGGCCAGGTCCGGCAGGTCAAGCAGACCTTTTTGATGGGCAACGTGGTCAATATTGTGGACTGCCCGCGCTGTCATGGTCTGGGCGAGATCGTAGACAGCCCATGCAAGGAATGTCACGGACAGGGGCAGGTTGTCAAAACGCGCACACTCAACGTGAAGGTGTTTGCGGGTGTTGATGACGGCACGCAGATTCGGCTCAGCGGCGAAGGCGAACCCGGCCAACGCGGTGGTCCGCCGGGCGATCTGTATGTGGTGTTGCATGTGACGCCGCACGACTATTTTAAGCGCCGCGACAGCGATATTATTCTGGAAGTCTCGGTTAACGTGGCGCAGGCCGCGCTGGGCGATGTGATCAAAATTCCGACGGTGGATGGCGATGAGGAAGTCACGGTTCCGGCAGGCACGCAGTCGGGCAAAATTGTCCGGATGCGCGGCAAGGGTGTTCCGAAACTGCGCCGGGATGGATCATCGTCTGGGCGAGGGGATCAACTGCTGGTGATTACGGTGGAGACGCCGACGAAACTCAGCAAAGAGCAGCGCCGCCTGTTCGAAGAATTGAGCCGCACGATGGGCCGCGACGTGACGCCGCAGAAGGCGGGACGCGGGTTCCTGGATCGGGTGGCGGATTTCTTCGGCGGCGAGTGAACGACATCGGCGTTGAACTCTGAAGAGCAGTCGTAGACCGGCTGCTCTTTTTGTGTAAAACGAGAAATGAGCAGTGGAGACTGCCCATTTCCCTTGCGCGTATCACTTTGAGGAGGAGGACGGGGCCTGTTTGGTCACGATGGGGCTACGATAACAGGTTCAGCACGCGTCAATGAGGACCCCGTCAAACTCAAATTTAGCATAAGTGGCTGAATTAGTCAATTATTTTTATAAAAAATTACGAAATCTTATAACTTCAGATTCTTTATTTATGAAAATCGTAAAATCAGGCGATAAGCGTCTGTTCAAAATTTCCTGAGAGGATGACTGCATGAACTGGATCGAAGTGATGGTCGAAGTCGATGGCGAAGCCGCGGAAGCGGTGGCCGATGTGTTTCAGCGCTACGGGCACCAGGGCGTTGCCATCGAGCAGGCCGGGTTTCCGATGGAAGTGTGGCCGGACGAAATTCCGCCCGCAGACCGGCTGATTGTACGCGCGTACTTCCCGGAGAATGAAGAAGCGGAAGAGTCCAAGCAGAAGCTCCGCGAAGCGCTGTACTACATGGGCAAGCTGTATCCGATGCCGGAGCCGACGTTCAACATCGTCAAAGAGGAAGACTGGGCTGAGGCCTGGAAAAAACATTACCAGCCGCTGCGCGTGGGCCGACGGTTGTATATTCGCCCGGAATGGACACAACTCGCCGATCAGAAGCCGGATGATATTGTGCTGACGATGGATCCCGGAATGGCGTTTGGGACGGGCACGCATCCGACGACGCAGCTTTGCCTCATGGCGACGGAAGACCTGATGGCGGATTGGCCGGGAATCGATGTGCTGGACCTGGGCTGCGGATCGGGGATTCTCGGTCTGGCGGCGCTGAAGCTCGGCGCGCGGCATGTGCTGGGACTGGATACGGATGATATTGCTGTTGTATCGACGATGCAGAACGCGGGCTACAACGACCTTCAGGACCGGATCACCGCGCAGCAGGGCAGTCTGGATGTGTTAAAGAGCAGTCCGCGACACTTCGATCTGCTGCTGGCGAATATTCTCGCCAAGACGATCATCGAGCTGTGTGGGCAAGGACTGGGCGAGGTGGTGCGTTCGGGCGGTAAAGCGGTCTTCAGCGGGATCATTGTCGATCAGGCGGATGATGTCGAGGTGGCGCTGCGCCAAACCGGATTCGAGCCGTACGAGCGCATGATCCAGGGTGATTGGGTGGCGATTCTGGCGCGGAAAATATAACATTCGGTTTTTGCGTTTTTAGGTGGACCTAAATTTTGTGTGTGGTCCACCTAAAGACTGGTTGTTTGTACA
>CAYYNB010000238.1:0-7632 GCA_964472565.1 uncultured Anaerolineaceae bacterium | reverse complement strand
CGCGGAGAAAGGAGGGGCAGGGCGCGGCAAGCCGACGCCCCGACCCATGGCGCGTCGTGAGCGAGGCGGAAAGCGCGGGGCGTATGGTATAGCCAGCCCAGTTAAGGCGGTATCTACAAAAAAACGCCGCAGCGACCTTAGTCTTCGGCGGGCGGGACGATTTTGATCTCACGGGGGCCAAAGTTGCCCTGGTTTTCGGGAATTTCGACCTGCTCGTGGATCAAAGCGGCCCAGCAGTCCTGGGGATTCTGGGCTGCGACGATTTCGGTCAAACGCACCGCGCCCCAAACTTCGGATCGTTCACCGGGCATCAGATAATAGTAGGTCTGATCTTCGGCTTCGTTGTAAACCTGTTCCAGTTCAGCGAGGGGCGCGATGGCCCAGCGCCAGGGGTAGTCGCTGAGTGAAGTATCACATTTGATGCCGACACGCCAGCCGCCCGCCTCTTCATAGGCTCCCAGCGTGGCGAAGTTCTGGTTGAAGTCGTAGACCGTGCCGGGGAATGGTCCGGCGGTGCGCACCGGGGTGCGGCCATAGTTGGTCACGGTCAGCTTGAAAACCAGCAGATCGCCCTGGATGACGGTGAGCGTGGAAAGGTCGGAGATAACACCTTCCGGTTTTTCCAGGAGTTCACCCGTTTGGGCGCTGGTGGTATGGTACTCGTCGCGGTAGGGGATGGTTTCATAATAGACCGCGCCACCGGTTGTTTGGGGGGCGAATTCCATTTGGGGTATGCCGCCGTCCTTGATGGTAAGCTGGCTCTGACGTACCAGCCGCTGACCTTCGGCATCCTGCACGATGGCAAAAACATCATAAGTGCCGTCGGCGGGGGGTTCCATGTGCTGGTCCACGCCGCCGTCGTAGTCAAAGTCATGGCTGCCCATTTCGCCGGGGTCGCGCTTCTGTTCCCGTTCGGATAGATAATAACGCTGGCCGGCGGAGTCCTGGAGATAGACGGAAAGCTGGGCGGGTTTGTCGAGATAGATGTTGATGCGCACCCGATCATCAATCCCATCCTGGTTGGGGGTGAAGGTTTCGGGATGGATGTCAAAAATGGAGATGGTTGGCAGGGCAACATCGGCATTCACAATATCCAGCGTGCCGGTTTGGCGCTCGGTTTCATCGTCACCCACCGCCTGGATGGTCCAGGTGTAGTGACCGTTGGGCATCAGACGGCGTTCGACAGTGCCGACAACGGCGGGATCGTCGGGGAGTTGATAACCATCCACTACGCCGCTGAACAAGACGCTGTAATCCCCTTTGACGCGGGGTTCATCCTGGCGGAAATAGAAGGTCTGGCCCTCGGTATTTTCGAGAAAAATGGTTACTTTAGCCGAGCGCGCGAGTGAATAACGGATGGTGGTCAGATCGTTGTCACCATCCGCGTTGGGCGAGATTTGCGGGTCTACAAACTCCGCCTGTGAGAGCAGCGCCACAGGTGGGCGCAGGAAAACGTATCCGAGCACGCCTACGATCAGCGCAGCAAGTACGGCTACCAGCGCCGTTATCAACTTTGTCATTCCAGTATCCTCCCAAGTCGGGGCGATTATGACACGGCTTGGCGTCTCGTACCAGGGTTGTCAGGCAATCGCCCAATTAACCCTTGTAAGGTGGGATTTTAAGCGGTAGTATGTGGGATATGTGGGATAATTAGCGGGCGCGGTAAGCGCCTTTTCCTTATTTTGGACGAGGTTCAATGTTCTCCTACGCAGACGCGTTAGATTATCTGTACGGGTTCATCAACTGGGAAGCACAACGCCATATGCGATATGACAGCGAGGCGATGGCGTTTGAGCGCCCGCTGAGGGTTCTGGAAGCGCTGGAGCACCCCCAGACACGGTATCCCGTGATTCACTTGACCGGAACAAAAGGCAAAGGTTCGGTGGCCGCGATGTGTGCCTCGATTTGCCAGGCGGCAGGGCTGCGGACCGGGCTATTTTCATCGCCGCATTTGCAGGACTTCCGCGAGCGGTTTCGGGTGAATAATGAACTGATCCGTGAGGAACAGCTCACAGCGTTGATCAGCCGGATGAAGCCGATTTTGGACAGCGTGCCTGATTTGACATGGTTTGAAGCGATCACGGCACTGGCCTTCCAATATTTCGCGGATGAGCAGGTGGATGTCGCGGTGATCGAAGTGGGGCTGGGCGGACGGCTGGACGCGACGAACGTGGTGGATCCGCTGGTGACGGTCATTACCAGCATCAGTTACGATCATGTGGCGCTGCTGGGACATTCGCTGGCGTCGATTGCACACGAAAAGGCAGGCATTATCAAGACAGGGGTGCCGGTGGTCAGCGCGCCGCAAGCGCCCGAAGCACTTGAGGTGCTGATGCAGGTGGCGGCAGAACGAGAAGCACCGCTGAGGCTGGTTGGGCATGACTGGCTGTACACGCCGGGGGAATGCACCTGGGAAGGGCAATATTTCACGGCGGGGCGGGCGGAAGAAGTCCCACAGGAATATCTTACGGCGTTGGCTGGAGAACACCAGGCATTAAATGCAACCGTTGCACTGGCAGCCATCGATACCGCAACCGCGCTGATGGGATGGCCGATTGATGAAAGAAGCGTCCAGCAAGGATTACATAATGTAGACTGGCCGGGACGGTTGGAAGTTGTGGAACGCCGCCCGCTGGTGGTGTTGGATGGAGCGCATAATGGCGCGTCGGCTTTCCGGCTCGGTGAGGCATTAGCGGAGATATTCACACAGCGCCCCCTGGCGCTTATTTTTGGCGTGTCGGCGGATAAGGATGTGACGGCTATTCTGGATGCCCTTTTGCCCGCTGTAGATTATCTGATCGCGACTAAAGCGGATCATCCGCGCGCGGTGGCTCCCGAAGAGATCGCCCAAGCAGCAGAGGCGATGGGGTTCACCGGAAGAGTCGAACTGGCAGAACACACCGCGGATGCACTGGCACGAGCAGAAGAGCTGGTCGGGCCAGAGGGATTGGTATGTGCGACAGGATCGCTCTTTATTGTGGGGGAAATGCGGACGGTATGTGGACTTCCGGTGGGGCACGTTCTGGCAACAACAACGCGGAGAAAATGATTTGATTGGGCACAGCCTGAACGATTTCTATAACATTCATGATGCGGCACCTGATGCCGAGGGGTTAATCGAAATTATCCTGATTCCGCTGGCCGATATGGTGGTATACCCGAATATGGTTACGCCGCTGATTCTGCGCCGGGAACAGGATGTGCTGGCAGTTACAGAAGCGCAAAGCCGACAGCATACCGTGTTGGGCGTGGCGCAACGAGATGCCAGCCTGGCGACGCCCAAGCCGGAAGACCTGTTCCAAGTGGGGACGGAAATGGCATTGGGACGGCTGATGCATTTGCCGGAAGGCGGAACTACGGCCCTGGCGCAAGGCCGACGCCGCGTGGAGATTGTCGAATTTATCCAGACGACGCCTATTTACCGCGTGAAAGCGCGCCCGATGGTTGAAACTGTTCCGCAGTCACGCGAGGTTACAGCTTTGATGCGGGCGGCACTCAGCCTGTTTCAGAAATGCGTCGAACTCAACCCTCAGCTTCCTGAAGAAGCGTATGTGTATGCTTTAAACGTGGATGAGCCGGGGTGGCTGGCTGATTTATCGGCGTCGATTCTGAATTTGACGCTGGCCGAACGGCAAGAACTGCTGGAACTCGTAGACCCAGCAGAACGACTGCGGCGGGTGAGCGCACTGTTGGGGCGGGAACTCGAAGTGCTGGAACTGGAAGAAAGCATTCACTCGCAAGTACGGCAGGAAGTGGATCGCGGGCAGCGCGAACTGTTTCTGCGCGAACAGATGCGGGTGATCCAACACGAATTGGGCGAAACGGATATATTTCAACAGGAACTAACGGAACTGCATGCGCGGATAACGGATGCGGATATGCCGGATGATGTGCGAGAAAAGGCGTTTAAGGAATTGGGACGCCTCGCCATGATTCCGCCGATGGCTCCTGAAGTGGGCATTATTCGGACGTATCTGGATTGGATGCTGGATTTACCCTGGCAGAAGACGACGACTGACAATCTTGATCTTATCAATGCGGCTAAGGTGCTCGACGAAGAACATTTCGGACTGCCAAAGGCCAAAGAACGTATTCTGGAACATATCGCAGTGCGCAAACTTGCGCCGGACAAAATGAAAAGTCCCATTTTGTGTTTTGTGGGACCGCCGGGAACCGGGAAAACGTCGCTTGGAAAAAGTATCGCCAAAGCGCTCGGACGAGAATTTGTGCGGGTGAGCCTGGGCGGGGTGCGGGATGAGGCGGAAATTCGCGGGCACCGCCGCACTTATATCGGGGCGATGCCGGGGCGAGTGATCCAGACGATGCGACGCGCCGGAACGGTGAATCCGGTGTTTATGCTGGATGAGATCGATAAACTGGGCATAGATTTTCGCGGCGATCCATCGGCGGCCCTGCTTGAAGTGTTGGACCCAGAGCAAAACTTCGCGTATTCCGATCATTATCTTGATACGGGGTATGACCTGTCGCGGGTGTTTTTTATCACGACGGCCAACTATCTCGATCCGATTCCGCCCGCGCTGCTGGATCGGATGGAAGTGATCGAGTTTCCGGGGTATGTGGAAGAAGAAAAACTCAGCATCGCTGAAGAATTTCTGATCCCCAGAGAACTTGAACAGCACGGGCTGGAGGGGCAGAAGATTCGGTTTGATGAAGAAACGATCCGCCTGATCAGTCGAGAATATACATATGAGGCGGGGGTGCGAAACCTGGAACGGGAGATCGCCAAGATCTGCCGGAAACTGGCGCGGCGCGTGGCCGAAGAAAAACCGATCCCCAAACGTATTACGGCTGAGAGCCTGGATAAATACCTGGGGCCTCCGCAGTTTATTTCCACACTGACCGAAGAAGAGGATGAGATCGGTGTGGCAACCGGATTGGCGTGGACGGAAGCGGGCGGCGATATTATGGCAATCGAAGTCCAATTAATGCCGGGAAAGGGGATGCTGACCCTGACCGGGCAATTGGGCGATGTGATGCAAGAGTCGGCTCAGGCGGCACTGAGTTATATCCGCTCACGCGCGGTCCAGTTCCATATTGATCCCGATGAATTTGAACGGCTGGATATTCATGTTCATCTGCCAGAGGGCGCGATTCCGAAAGATGGGCCTTCGGCGGGCATTACGCTGGCAACCGCGATGATCTCGGCGCTGACACAGCAAAAAGTGCGGCGGGACGTGGCGATGACAGGAGAAATTACGCTGCGTGGGCGGGTGCTGCCGATTGGGGGCGTGCGCGAAAAACTGCTGGCGGCACATCGATCTGGCGTGAAGAGTGTGCTCCTGCCGAAGCGCAACGAAAAGGATTTGGCGGAAGTTCCAAAACGATTGGTGAAGGGGATGACAATTGTGCTGGTCAGCCATATGGATGAGGTGATCCAACACGCATTTGTTCCGACTGGCACAACCAGTTAGGGGGCGAGGTATGGAAGAAAAGGACATCCTGGCATTGTTGGACAATGGGCGGTCGGAGATGGTAGAGGGCCTGCCCGGACGGACACCTACTGCCGAGATCGCCCAAACGCTGGCGGCAATGGCAAACACACGCGGCGGAGTCGTGCTGCTGGGAGTAGCCCCCAGAACGAATAAGCCGGTGGGGGTTGAAGACCCGGAAGGCACGATCAACCGGGTGCTCGAAGCCGCGCTGATGATCGATCCGCCTCTGATCATCCCGCTGCCGCAAATGCTGCCGATTGAAAACAGCATCATGGTGGTTGTGCAAGTGCCGCGCGGCATGCCGTATGTGTATGCTGTCGATGGGCGATTTCTGACACGGCAAGGCGAACATAATCAGCCGTTGTCGTCGGCGCAACTTCGACGATTGATGCTCGAACGGGGGGATGTGTCGTTCGATTCCGAACCCGCCCATTATGCGGTCAAAGATGATCTAGACTGGGAGCAAGTGCGGAATTATGTAAGCAGTCTGAGCGGGATGAGCGGACTGTCGGCGGAACAGGTGCTGCTCAAACGGGGGTGCCTGGTGCCGCTGGATGGGGAGCTGCGGCCCACCAATGCCGGGATTCTACTGTTTGGAAAAGACCCGCAGCGCTTTGTGCGGGGGTCGGATATTACCGCCGCCCGATTTGCCGGAAAAGAGATGGGCGATGTGTTTACACGGCAGGATATTGTGGGCACGCTGCCACAGCAGATTCGGCGGGTTGAGACGTTTTTGATGGATAACCTGCGGAAAGGTGTGCTGCTGGGCGAGAATATGGCGCGTACCGAATTATTTGAATACCCACGCCAAGCCGTCCGCGAACTGGTGGTCAATGCCGTTGCGCACCGCGATTACAGCATCCAGGGCGACGGGATTCGATTGTATATGTTTAGTGACCGGTTGGAAATTACCAGCCCCGGCAATTTACCCGGCCCGGTGACGGTGGATAATATTGTTGATGAACGTTTTTCAAGAAATTCGGCGATTGTGCAGGTGCTGTCGGACCTGGGCTTTATCGAGCGGCTGGGGTATGGGGTGGATCGCGTGATGGCGCTGATGCGGGAATCGGATCTGCCGGGGCCGCGATTCACAGAGACATCGGGCGGTTTTCGAGTCACCTTGTATAACCAGCAGCCGAGTGAGGAAGACAACGAACCCAAACTGTTTGGGGGCGTGTTCCGCGGGGAACCGGTGAATCAGCGGCAAGAATATGCGCTTGATTACCTGATTAACCAAAAGAATCCACGAATTACGAATAAAGACCTGCAAGAACTTTTCCCCGATGTGCATGCGGAAACGATCCGGCGCGATTTCGCGGACCTCGTATCACGAAATATTTTGCTGAAGATGGGCGAGAAACGCGGATCGTACTATGTTTTGAAGCGACAATCCTGAGCGGTGGGAAATCGGTGTTTGAAAAGCGAATTTTATTGGATTATGCTCAGGCGTGACCGGCTGGATATGGAATAGTTAAATGAAACGGACCCAACTTTTACTGCTACTCGGCTGTGTTGTGGCGCTGGCGGGCTGCAATATGGCACTGGAAACGCCCGACCCGACGACAACACTCACCCCCACCATGACGGCTACCGCTTCGGCGACGGCGACTAAAACGGCAACCCCGACGATCACCAAGACGGCCACGCTGACACCCACCGCCTCGATTACACCGTCACCTACGATTACGGCAACCCCCAGCAACACGCCGTATCCCACCGCCACGCCTTTGACTCCGGTGAGTTTTGCGAACGATCAGTGGACTCCGATTGAAGTTCCGTCGGCGATTCGGAGCGGGATGAGCAACCCCTGGTTCGCTATTGTCAGCGTCAATGAGGATACAGCGGACCGACCTGAAGCGGAACAAACGCCGGTGCCTACGGGATCGGGCGTTGAGACGCTGTATCTGATCGATCCGTCGAATGGGCAGAATGTCGAAATTATGGATGTGCCCGCTACGACAGCGGATCGAATTTACTGGGCACCGGATGGACGGAAGGCCGCTTATTTTCTGGAACCCAGTCTGAAACCGGACGGCACACGCATTGGAGGACTGTATTTGCTCAACCTGGACTTAGGGTTGAGTTTCCGGTTGTTTGATATTTCATCCCTCAGCCCGCGCGGGATTCCACAACATTATCCGGTGTGGTCGCCGGACAGCTCGCAGCTTGCGATAGCGCT
>CAYYNB010000237.1:0-7683 GCA_964472565.1 uncultured Anaerolineaceae bacterium | reverse complement strand
GGTTCTACCGCTAAGCCCTGCTCCGATCCTCGTCGATCAACGCTTCGGAAGGCCGCTCACCGGCAAATAACCGCCCGATACGATCCCGCTCCGCCGGAGTCAACTCTACCCCCTCCTCTATATCGCTCACGTCCATCAACAGCCCGGCAGCACGCAGCCGCGTTTCGATTTCTTCCGGCGACAGGTTCCCAATCGTAATGTGAACCACCTGTCCCTCCGTCATCGTCCTCTTTGTTTTATAAAATTGATTGTATCACAGGCAAAAAAAGAGGGAAGGTGGCGGGGGCTTCCTTCCCTATGTATCTTCAGAGCAGCGCAAGAGGTGGGTCAGGTAGAGGTGGGGAGCATACGGGTATGCGGTGCTCTGGAAATACCATTTGTTAACGCAAGCGAACTTGCTTACCTATAAAGTAACATACCGAAATTAACAGCGCATAAAAAAGATGTAGAAATTTTCTAACGGATGCGCCTTTGCCCTACTCCCGGTCTCGCCCGCGCCGCCGCCCGATGATGATCTCCGCAAAGATAATCAGCACGGAGGCCCCGACAAACGCCCGGATCAAATCGGCCAGCGTGAATGTCAGTTCGATGTCTTCCGGCAGTTCAATCGCCAGCGCATTCATGATAAAGCCACCCAGAAACGCCCCGATCAACCCCGTGACCAGCATCTCGCCAAAGGTGAGGCCCCGCCGGACTAAAGCCCCGGCCAGCGCCCCTGCAATCGTTCCGATAATGATCCAGGCGATAATCTGTTCCAGCGTCGGCGCATCATTCATTGGTCACCACCCTGTCCCTGTTGGATACTCAAAACCGGCGTCCGCCACGGCTCGAACCACCCCACCGATCCCGGCGTGGGGGTCAAAGCATCGGGCGTCGCATTGGACATAGGACGATCCCCCTCGGTCGTGGGCGTCGGTGTGATCGTCGGCGTCGGCTGCGGCGTGGGATCAAGCGCCTCAATCGTCACACTGAGCTGTTCGGGCCGCACGCTGATCACCATGCCGTCCGGCATCGGCTGATCCACGATCACGCCCTGCGGCGTCACCAGATGATTCCCGCTCGCGAGTCCAGTAAGGTCTACCGTCACCCGCACATCATCCCGCACCGGCAGCAGCGCCTCTGGCCCCACCACCAACACGGTCACGGCGTTCGGCAGCACGCTCGCCCGGAACACCGTCGGATCGAGTCCGGTGAGTTCAACCGGCACTTCCTGGAATTGGCGGCTGCTGCGCACCGGCGAGATCGTCACCGTCACGCTGATCAACTGGTTTTCGGGCACCAACTGCACCCCGTCGGGCAGTTCAAGCTGCACGTCGGCGGTATAGGTCTGCGTCTGGCCCGACAGATCAATCGGCTCGGTATACACCAGCCCGGCCATATTGCTGATCGCGCTGCGGTCCCCGGTCACGCCCACCGATTCGGGCGTGGCAATATAGCCTTCAAAAATATAGCCGCTGGGCGGATCGCCCACAATCGCGGGCAGCACCCGCATCTGGATCACATCGGTGCGGGGTTGGATGTCCACCGAACACGAGACATTCGCCGGGTCCAGGTTAATACTGGTCACGGTGCGCCCCTTGTCATCTACCGGCGTCAGGCTGTAGGTCCGTCCCAGAATGGGATTACGTTCGTCGCTCAGGTTCAGCCGCGCCTCGGCCTGCACCACCTGATTCACGCGTTCGGCGCTGCCGTTTACCACAACCTCAGTCGGATCACAGATGATGTCGGGGTAGGTGTATCCCAGCGGCGGCTCGTTGCTCACCACCACGTTCACCGGGACGCGTTTTTCCGCTTCCTGGTCAATCGTAAACGTCATCGTATTAGGCCGGATGGCGACAATTTTGCCATGCAGCGGATCGGCAATATCGGCTTGCAGTTGGATCTCATACTCATCCGGGCGGCGGATCGCGCTCAGATCGGCGGTGAGGTGAATGTCTTCGGCCAGCAGCAACGCCCAATCGTCTTTCGGCGCGCGGACAATCACCGTCGCCCGCTGCACCGTGTTGGGCCGCGTCAGCACATACCCATCCGGCAGTTTGACTTCCACCACAATATTCTGCATCTCCCGCTGTTCAACGGGATTATTCGCCATGTTCGCGGCGATCCACACCACCAGGGCCATAAACACCGATCCCGCGATCCAGCCCAGGTTCTGCCATACAAATCGAGTGACACCGTTTTCGCGCATCCTGCTAGGCCGCCCGCCGGGTGCCGTCACTACCGCCGCCGTTCCGCCACCGGGCCAGCCACGCCAGCCAGGGCGACTCACCTTCCGCGCGGTCACTCGTATAAAACGCGCTCAAAATCGTACGCAGCCGGTTCGCGTCCAGCCGCCGGATCATACGCCCCCGGTTCGCCACCGAGATCCGCCCGGTTTCTTCCGACACGATCACACACAGCCCGTCCGACACTTCGCTGATGCCCAGCCCGGCGCGGTGCCGGGTGCCCAGTTTGCGATCCGTCAGGTTGCGGCCCGACGACAGCGGCAGCACTGAAGCCGCGCTTGCCACCCGCCCATTACGGATGATCACCGCCCCGTCATGCAGTTCGGTTTTCGGCCAAAAGACCGTCAGGAATAATTGAGGGCTGACCTGAGAATCGAGGGGGACGCCGGTTTTGATATACTCTTCCAGCGAGTCGTTGCGTTCCAGCACGATCAGCGCCCCGTGCCGCCGCTCCGATAACCGGGCCGCCGCCGCACAGATCGCCTCGATCACCTGCTCATCCTGCGTAAAGTTCGGCGTCCGGCTGAGAATCTGGCTAAGCCGCGTTCGCCCCAACCGTTCCAGCGCCCGCCGCAGTTCCGGCTGGAAGATCACCGGGATCGCCACAGCGGTAGCCGTGATCACATTGTTGAGCAGCCACCGGAACGCGATCCAATCCAGCACCGACGCAAAAAAGCCCGTGATCAACACCACGACAATCGTGCCGCGCAGCAGCGGGACTGCCTGCGTGCCGCGCATCAGAAAACTCGCCGCGAAGATAATCGCCGCGACGACTAACACATCCGGTACATCACTCCAGCGAAAGGTTTCGAGAGTCCAGATCAGTCTCATAGCACAACTACCAATACATCCCTGTTATATAAACCGCTTGCCGTCGAGTTGGGCGGTTGTAGGGGCAGGTTGGCCAACCTGCTCCTACGCAATCAGACATCCCTATTTAATATCGTCCCGCATATCAAAAAATCGGCTGTTTTTCCGGTCCAAAGTTGTCGCGCAAAATGGAACCGAACAAGGACAACCTGCTACCCGCTCAACTGCTGCAACAGCCGCTTGTAATCGTCCACCTGCGGTGGGTTGAGCGCCACAATCCGCCGGATCGTCACCAGCGCATCGGCATGCAGCCCGGCCTCAAGCTGAAGCTCGGCCAGTGCATCATACTGTTCAATCGCTTTGGCGGGGTTCCCTGTCTGCTGAAACACCGCACCCAACCGCGACCGCAAGCCCATATCCTTCGGATAGCGCGTGACCATCTCTTCCAACACCTGAAGAATCTGCCCGGCTTTACGCGCTTTGGCATACACCCGCAGCAGGCCATCCAGTTCGTTCACCGCCGCTACCGTATCGTTCAGCCGGTAATTCAAATCCACCAGCGCCCGCCGCGCCCGCTCATCGGTGGGATCCAGCTTGCGAATCTGCTCGTAGGTTCGCATCGCCTGCCGCAAATCCAACCGGCTGACATCAATATCCCCCAGCCGGTGCAGAATATGGACCACGTGCCCCTTCGCTGCTTCAGCCGATTCAGAGCGCTGTGCCAGTTGGATCGCCGCCTGGTACGTGCTGCGTGCCGAGTCCAGGTCCGCCAGTTGATAATACGCATCCGCCAGATCGATATACTGGTTCAGCACCTGATCCCACTTTTCCTCTTTTTCAAGCAGTTCGATCAGGCTCAGATGCAGGCTTGTATCCATCGGCGCGATCTTGAGCGATTCCTGCAACAGTTGCGCCGCGCGCTCCATGTCGTTCCGCATCATGTACGTTTGCGCCACCAGATTGAATTTCTGGATCGCGACCTGCGACTGGTTGCGCTCTAACAGAATCTGCCCGATCCGGTAATGAATATCCAGCAAATCCGGCGCGGATTCGAGCATATAATGCGCCTGATCCATCGCCAGTGTATACAGCCCCTCGCGGATATACCGGTCAACCAGCGTCAGCCCTTCGGTGATCCGTTTGTCGATATGGATCACCGCATCAATCACCGATTTTCCATCATCCAGCGTCAGGCCTTCTTCCAATTGGCGGCGCGTCTTCGCCACGCGCACTTTCCAATCCGCCCCGGTTAGCAGCGTGAGAAACTGCTCATTCATGCTCTTGAGCTGCATCTCATCCGCCTCAGAAATGCTGCCCGTCAACCGGTCATAAATCGCGGCGAGTTGGCTGGCTTCGTCTTCACTGATCGCCAGCCCGACATCCACCAGGCGCAGCGTCTGGATCAGATTAAAAGCCGCCGCGCGGGGATTCTTCAGCGCCATATAGGCGATGCTCATCCCATGCGCCGAGCCTGCCGCCAGCGTGGGTTCGTGCGCCGAAATTTCCAGGCTGCGCAGCGCGTCCTTCCACTGTTCCATTTCGAGTTGCAGCGCGCCCAGGTTGAAGTACACCGCCGAGTGACGCAGCCCGCCCGCCAGCGCGCGTTCATACGATCCGATTGTCTCCGCGACCATATCGCCCTGCCGCTGCATTTCAATCCCCTGGATCGCTTGCAGTCCGGCCCCATCCAGCGCGCCCGACTCGAAGACATAGGTCGCCAGTTGCGCTAAGGCCGTTTCCATCGTCTCGCCAATCGGCCCGCGTGGGTCCGACTCGCCTACGTTACGGGTATCTTCTTCGGCCAACGGTTCATCGCTGCCAAAAGCCCGGTCGCGCGGTTTTTCGGTGACTTCGTCCTCAATAGCGATAATATCCGGCGAAATCAACGCCCCGGTTTGCAGCGCCTGTTTGGTATTCAGCGCTTGCGGGTTGTTCGGCTCGATCCGCAGCGCCCGCTCCACCGCTTGCAGCGCGATATCGGTCCGGTTCGCGTGCTGAAAGTTGAAGGCCAGCGTCAGATATTCCCGGATCGCGCTTTTACGCTGGCCTGTCCGCTCATACGACAGCGCCAGCCGCTGGTGAATCTGCACCAGCCCCGATGTCAACCGGGTGGCGCGTTCCCAGTTGCCAATCGCTTTTTCCAGGTCGCGCTGCGCCAGGTAAATTTCCGCCACGTTAATATACTGCTGCGCCGCTTCTTTGAGCCGGCCCAGCCGTTCCAACACATCCGCGCTCTTTTCCAGCGGAATCGGGTCATCCGGTGCGAGTTGGTGCGCGCGGGTATACACTTTCAGCGCATCTTCCAGCCGTCGCGCCTGGAGCAGTGCCAGCCCCAGGCTGTTGTGGGCGGCGGGGTCTTCGGGTAATTCTTGAATAGCGCGCCCATAATACACAATTGCTTTGTCCCAGTCGCCGTCCCAGGCCGCACCGTGACCCATGTTCATCGCTTGTTCGTAGATTTGCCGGTTCCCCGCCATCTTGCCCTCATAAATTCTATAAGATACTGCTCGACACCAGTTTTCGTCGAGGCCGGGTCGCTATTTCTTTTTACTCTGCTTCTTCTGCCATTTTTCAAAGGTGTCCGGCGCGAGCAGACACACCAGGATCGCTTTTTGTGCGTGCAGACGATTTTCAGCCTGCGGGAACAGCCGCGAGTGCGATCCGTCCGCCACCGCATCGGTGATCTCTTCGCCGCGATGCGCGGGCAGGCAGTGCATCACAATCACGTCCGGTTTCGCCTGTCCAACCAGCGCCTCATTCACCTGATACGGCGGGAAGACTTTCCGCCGCTGTTCGGCTTCTTCTTCCTGCCCCATGCTTGTCCATGTATCGGTGTAGATCACGTCCGCGCCCTGAACCGCTGCGGCGGGGTCGGTGCCCACGCTGATCTCAAACGCGCTGTTGAGCCGCCGCGCCTGGTCGATCACCGCCTGCTTCGGCTGGAACCCGTCCGGGCTGGCAACCGCCATCTTCATCCCGAAGATCGCCGCGCCCACAATCAGCGTATTGCAGACGTTGTTGCTGTCGCCCACATAGACCAGCTTCAGCCCTTCCAGCTTGCCATATTCCTCGTAAATCGTCAGCAGATCGGCCATCCCCTGGCAGGGGTGGTTGTAATCGGACAAGCCGTTGATGATCGGCACCGGACTCCACCGCGCCAGGTCGAGCACATGCTGGTGATCAAACACGCGGGCCATCACCCCAGTAACATAGCCGCCCAGCACCCGCGCAATATCGGCAATACTTTCGCGTTTGCCCAGCCCGATCTCTTGCGGGCTGAGATAAAAGGCGTAACCACCCAGGTGAACCATGCCCATCTCAAAGCTGACGCGCGTCCGCAGCGACGGCTTTTGGAACACCAGCGCGAGCGATTGGCCCGCCAGAATCGGATCGTTGCCCCCATCCTTGTATGCTTTTTTGAGCGCAACGGCATAATCAAGCATCGCCTGCAAATCGGCGCGCGACCAATCCGCCAGATCTAAAAAGTGTTTCACGTCGAATCCCTCTTTTGCAGCAAAATGGTTATGTCGGGAGTTAGTATATCACAAAACGGAGCGGGGATAGCTAAAGCGTTGCAGGGCGGCGTTGTTATTATTTCCTGACAGTTCCATCCCCTGCCCTCTCACAGCTCGCGGATGCAAGAGGGAGGAGATGAATTCGATGTGCCTCAAGCATAGCACAGTTTTTGCCTGTTTTCCACGTCAGGCTATCCCACATCTTGTGAGGCGCAGATCAACGGGGGGCGTATGGCCCTACGCCCCGCGCTTTTCCCTCATCCCCACCTATGGGTAATGATTAGCTGAGGGAAGGGGTAAAGAAAATCGTGGCGCAGCCTGCCCATCATTTCGTGTCGCACTTCATTTGGGAGCATACACCGGCCAATAGTATACTGGTGGCAGCACGATATGGTTGTGGTGGAGACACAAGCGCCATGCAAGATAAAACTCTCGGCGCAGTGGGGTGCAGCGCCCTGTTGTGTGGCCTTACCGCTTTTTGTATCTTCCAGGTGCTGCTTGGCGAAGCGGGCGGGATTAGGAGTTGTCTGTCTCGGCATCGGCGTGTGCGTCGCGCTGGGTATGTTCTACCTCTGGTTGGTCAATGGCACTGCGGACCGTCCGCGCGCAGTGGCAGGCGTTTTTGGCGTTGCGGCGATAGCGGGCATGTTCTACTGGGAGTTCGACCTGCTGCACGTCGTATGGACCGGATGTACGCTGCTGATCGGAGTAATGGTCTTTAAAACATCCTGGCAAGGTGGTCATCTGGAATACGTGTGCTGGGCAGTAGCCCTGGGCGGGAGTGTGGATGTGCAACTGGCGGGCGCGAGCTTTCCCATCCGTGCCGGCGTGATGGCGGGATCGGTGGCGTTCCTGTACCTGGTTCAGGCTTGCGCCAAATCTCCGATTAGCTATTGGCTTTCCAATGAAAAATCCAAGCGAAAACGCCAACTGGAAACCGCCTGTTCCACGCACCAGATTGAGGAAGCGGCGGTCATCCATGACCACCTCACAGGCGATGAAGAAGAGCTGCCCTACTAGGGACATTTGAGACAAGCGGCGGACCCCCGCCTGTAACACCCCCACTATTCACCATCCGAGTTAACCATCCAAGTTAGTCATCCGATGGTGATGACAAATTCGAACATTCGTGC
>CAYYNB010000236.1:0-7791 GCA_964472565.1 uncultured Anaerolineaceae bacterium | reverse complement strand
ATCGGGACTCGTTTTTCGCGTGCAACGTCGCGCACACGTCGAGTTAGTGATGCGGCATCAACCCCCGTCGATTGCGGCGTCTGGAGGTCCAATACAGCCAATGTCCGGCGAAGACCCGCTTCAAGTTCAAGAGGCCATCGCGCGTCATCTGGATAATGCCGGAATGTCAACCAGCATCTATAGGCTGTGTGGTCAAACTGCGCGTTCAGCCATTCAACCCATTCGCGCTCTTCTGGCAAATAGTTGATCAACAACGCCGATGGTACAGCAGAGTTTGATTGTGTCATAGCCCTGATCTTTTGCGTGGATAAACCCAAGTTCCATTATACTCGACTTTATCCACTTGCTAGACAAACAACGGAGGATAAGATAAGCTGACCTCAATTATCACAAAGAGGGATTCATACTGAACTTGTACAACCCAGGGTCAAATCGGCCCCGATCTTATTTCTACCGATATATTGCATGGGTTCATCGAACTTTTATGTTACGCAGCTTGAAATGGATAAAGTCGAGTTCGCAAGAAAACCTAAGATGTAAAATCCAGGTAACCGGTTAGATTGCCAACAGTATCCAAGCTGTTAGATAATTGCGAGGGGGTGGAAATGAGGGGAAACAACCCCTCAAAGTTTGCTACGCCTAGCCATTTTTGTGCCCTTGTTTTGGTGTAAGTCTGCCAATATGTGTGGTCTCTTGGCACTTTGTAGTGCCCACTTTGAATTAACTTACATTCCCCAATGAAGCACCCCACACTCCACACTACTTTTTGCATCATCCTGCCCTCCTGGTTATGCTGGGTCGACTTCCCACTTTACCCCACCCGATAGTTTTTGACAGCTAAAAAGGGCTTTGCAGCCCTTTTTCGATTTTTCCCGCGCCTGGCAGCGCCAGACCTGCAGCGAAGACATATCGGTGTGCTGGCTACCTCACACATCCGTTCGGAATTGAGAGGAGATTCATGGTTCAAGCGGCCTGACGATGATACGCCTGGTGGAGACCACCCAGGACCGGACGCGCCACGATTTCACCCTCATCCGGTCGTGATGCTTCAAGCTGAGCTGGAATACACTGGTGAATACCTTGATGAGGACGATCGTCGTTGAAGTACTGCACATAGTCGTTCACCAGGCGACGTAATTGCTTCTCACTGAGAACCAGGCTGTGGTCGAGACAGTCACGCCGTAAACTGCCGATGAAGCGCTCGCAGTACGCATTGGCGCGTGGGGCGCGTAGCGGGGTGCGCAGCACCTCGATCTCAGCGGCTACGTTCGCGACGTGTTCGCCGAATTTCCGGTCATTATCCCGGATCAGGTAGACGGGTTGCTCCCCAAAGGGCGTGGCCTCCCGCAGTTGTTGGGCGACCCCGGCGTCCGTGGGGTGCCGCGTCACGTTGACATGGACCACCCGTCGCGACTCCAATTCGATGATCACAAACATGAAGACGGTGCGGAAGAACACATCATAGGTCTGCACAAAATCACAGACCCAGATGTCTGCCGCGTGATGACGCACGAAGGTGGACCAGGTTTGTCCGCTAGGACGCAAGCGTGGCATACGCTCCAGATCCTTCTGGATCGTGCGCTTGCTCACCTGGATATCCAATTTCAACAGCTCGCCCCGAATGCGTTCAGCGCCCCATAATCGGTTCTCGGTGGCCAACTGCCAAATCAAGCGAATCGTCGTGATGGAAAGTGTGGCCGGATGAGGTTTGGGGTTGGCTGTCGATTTGTGCCGCCATACTACCTTGAACAACTCGTGATGCCAACGGATCAAGGTATCCGGTTGGACGATGTGCAAGGCATTTTTCCAAGAAGGCAACAAACGCACCAACAAGACCAACAACCGCCGATCCTGATTCGTGAGCGGTGGCCGTTTCTTCTCTCGACTCAAGACGATTACCTGCTGTCTCAAGAACGCATTCTCCAACACCAACTCGGAATGTCTCCGTGTCAGGTCGGCCACTGCGCCCCGTACCAGCGACTGATGGGTTGGTTTAACCCAGCGCTGAATAGCTGGTGCCAGTAGTTTCAAAATCGGATACATGAGCATCCAGAGCACACGGCTGCTGAGGCGCAGCATCACAATTCCTTTCAAGACAAAACCCGGTCACGAGCTGGGCTAGGTTCTGTTGACATTTGATGCAAGAGGCGGAGAATTACGCCTCATGACAACTACAACCCTACGTGACGATCAATGGACGAAAATCCTGGAGTTTCTCCGGGCGTGTCCCCGGGCCTATGTCGGGAACGAAGCCAAGTGCCGGCGCTTTGTGGAAGCCGGATGATGGATGCTGCGCAGTGGCGCCCAATGGCGACTGCTGCCCGCGGAAAACGGGAAATGGAACAGCGTCTACAAACGCTTTGCCCGCTGGTGTGACCATGGGGTCTGGGAAGCCATGCTAGCCCATTTCGCTAACGATCCCGATCTGGAAAATGTGATGCTGGATGGAACCATTGTGCGTGCCCACCCGTGCGCTGCAGGGGCGTCAAAAAAACGGTGGACAGGACGCGCAAGCGTTGGGGCGGAGTCGGGGCGGCTTTAGCACTAAAATCCATGCCAAAGTCGATGGGTTGGGCAATCCCTTGCGGTTCATTTTGACCGGTGGTGAATGCCATGAGAGTACCCAAGGCCAAGCCCTGCTGGGCGAGCAGGTCGGGGAATATGTCCTGGGCGATCGCGCCTTTGATAGTGATGACCTCATCGCCTTTATCATTGACCGGGGGGCGATCCCAGTCATTCCGTCGCGCAAAAACCGGAAGCAACCGCGTGCGTACGACACTTGGCGCTACCGCGAACGGGCTTTGGTCGAGTGTTTTTTCAATAAGATTAAGCAGTTTCGTCATCTCTTCTCACGCTTTGACAAGCTTGCCAGCCGTTTCCTGGGCTTTTTGCAGTTTGCCAGTGCGCTGATTTGGTTACGATGAAATGTCAACAGAACCTAGTCTATTGCATGTCGTGGATCCTTGCTAATTCGTGTGCGTGCGTGTGTTCAAACCAATAGCATTCTTTTCGCCTGATTTCGAACGGATGTGTGAGGTAGCCAGCACAGATGATTAGGAAGCCCGCGCAGCCCAATCCCCAGAGTATCATCATTCCGGCGACGAACCTTAAGAACCATAGGCCTTCTATTTTCTTTGCCATTAGAGTTGGTGTGCTCCACTGTTGTATTTTTTGGAATTATACTATTACCCACTGGACTTTCGTCGAATTGACTGCGAAAAGGCAAAACAGTATGGGGGCCAACGGTGTTCTAACGGGATGACCTGCTTTATTGGTGATAACTCTGCACAGGTGTTGCCCGGTGCTTCGCACGCGACGAAGGTTATCTAGAGGTGGTTTACGTTTGAGTCCCATCAGCTACTTCTCCTTTGATTGAACCGGACCACCTGTGGGTAGCCCTGGTGAACATTGGAGAGGTTTTCTCAAGTTACGCTGGAATTTGGGACTTTTTCTCAAGTTATGCTGGATTTTTCTCACGGGATTCGTGCCGGCGATTGATCTTGTTTCCCGTGATACGGGCGATTTTCTTCTCAAGTTACACTGGAATTCACAAGACAAGGCCCCGCAGGGGCAGTTGGAAGTGACTGCCCACCGCGTCGATTTCATCATCACCAAACGCGGGCAGACTGCCGACACCGACACGGATGCGGCGAACTAGCCCGCCCGACATCACCCCACACAGAGCGGCACGTTCTCACGTGCCGTTTCTGTGTACGCCCGGCATGGGCGATAACTAGGCGGTGCAAGACCGCTGTGGACGTTGGTCCGACGAACCACGAGCCGAAGGCAACTGTGTCGAGCGTGAGCAGGCGTGGGAAGGAAGCCGGAGAGCAAACCCTGGACCTGATGAACAAGAACCGCGTAAGAGGCATGGAGCGTGGGGTGAGCTGGCACAGGACAGTGACGCCCAAAGAGGACCAAAGCGGCTCGATGTAAACGCGGCAGGGCTTGGGGGAAAGTAATCGCACCTTATCCGGGGAGGCCTGCGTTTTTTTTGCAGGCGTCAGCAGCGGCCATAGTAGTCGATGGAGTAACGACCATCCAGGGCGAACGGCGAAAGCCGTTTACAGGGCCAAGGGCCAAACGGACAGGGAGTTGAGAGGAAAGGAGAAAGGTAGCGGCGCGGACAGCCGAAGCTGGCAAGGCCAGACCAAACGCGGAAGGAAGGCTGAAGGCCGGGGAGAAGGGTTTGGGGCGAGAGGCCGTTATCGGGTCAAATGGAAGACGAACGCACTCAACACGAAGAGCTATGGGAACGGATTTTCAGTCGAAAGAATCTGTTAGCGGCGCTGAAGCGAGTAGAACGCAACGGCGGTGCGCCAGGCGTGGATGGGATGACGACCGAAGCATTGGCCGACCATCTGCGCGAGCATTGGCTGAGTATCCGCGCGCGACTGGACGCGGAGGTCTACCAACCCAGTCCGGTCAAGCGCACGATGATACCAAAGGATGGCGGTGGAAAGCGCCAGTTGGGGATACCCACGGTGCTAGACCGTTTCATCCAACAAGCGATATCACAGGTACTCAGTGACGTCTTCGAGCCAACCTTCAGTGACCACAGCTACGGGTTTCGCCCCAATCGAAGCGCACATCAAGCCGTGCAAGCGGCGCGCAGTTATATCGAAGAAGGCTATACCTGGGTGGTGGACATTGATCTGGCGCAGTTCTTCGACACAGTCCATCATGACCGACTGATGGAACGGATGAAACAGACCGTCACAGACAAACGTGTGTTACGGTTGGTGAATGCGTACCTGAAAGCGGGCGTGATGGTGAATGGGGTGGTGGTGGAGACAAGTGAGGGCACACCGCAAGGTGGCCCGTTGTCACCGCTCCTGTCCAATATTGTGTTGACCGAATTGGATCGCAAACTGGAAGAACGTGGTCATCACTTTGTACGGTACGCGGACGACTGCAACATCTATGTGCGCAGTCGGTCAGCCGCCGAACGGGTGATGGGCAGTACGCAGCGGTTCATCGAAGGACGGATGCGACTGAAAATCAATGAGGCGAAAAGCGCGGTGGACGAGGCGACGAAACGCCAGTTCCTGGGCTTCAGCTTCCATTGAAGGAAAAGCGGTGAGGTGGGCATCGGCCTGGCTCGCCGCAGTCTGGACCGAGTGAAGCGCAGACTACGCCAAATGACACGCCGTAGTGGTGGGCAGGCGGTTGAAGCCGTGATTGACCGACTCAACTGCTACATCACGGGCTGGGTAGGCTATTTCCGTCTTGCTGACGCGAAAACGCACATGATGCAACTGGACCAACATCTCCGTCGTCGCTTACGTCAACTGGTCTGGGTGCAATGGAAAACGCCTGCCAATCGCTATTGTAACTTGCGTGCGCGTGGAGTGTCCGAGTTTTGGGCCAAGCGCGCCGGAGGTACAGCGAAAGGTCACTGGCGATTAGCTGCTTCACCTCCGCTCCAGAGGGCGCTGAACAATGCCTTCTGGGAAGAGTTGGGTTTAGTGGGTTTCTTCAATCGTTACCAATCTTTTCGTTCGACTTGACCGAACCGCCGGATGCGGACCCGCATGTCCGGTGGTGTGGGAGGGGGGCGCTTGAGCGTCCCCCTATCCCGATTTTTCAGCCGGTCGCGCTTTTTACAGGCTAACGCTGAAGAACTCGCTGTGGATCTTGCAGAAACCCTGTTAGAAGCGGATTAAACACATCGTGTCTCTCAAAACTTGGGACATGGCCAGCTGACTCGATGATGACCTTGCGGGCATTGGGAATACCGCTGGCCAAAATATCGGCGGCTCGCAGAACCTCTGAATGATCCAGTGCGCCAGCGACCACCAACACCGGGACTCGAACCTCATGCAGGCGTGTAATCGCCGGTGGATTCAGGGGACACCCCGGCTGCATGTCGGCGACAAAAAACGTTTGACGCTCGACCGGAATACGATTCATCGCCAGCGCCTTGGCACGCAGATCAGAATTAACTGCATCTGGTTCACGGAACGAGCCATCCAAATAGATACGAATTTGGAGCTCATTCACTCGTTCGATATCGCCGCGTTGGGCTGCCTCAACCATCTCCAGAATATACCGCGGCGGTTCTCCCTTCATTTCAAATCCGCTTGGCGTCGAACCGACCAGGGTGAGCGAAAGCGCCCGATCGGGTTGTTCCAAAGCGAGGTCAAGCACAAGCTCACCGCCATTCGAACACCCAACGAAGTGGGCCTGCTCAATGGTGAGATGGTTGAGCAACCGGCTGAGGTCGGTCCTGCGGCAGAGAGGCCCTTGTGCTGCACTGGATTGCCCGTATCCCCGCATATCATAGCGGACTACCTGGAACTGCTGCGCCAACAGCTCCCACTGAGCATCAAACATGCGGCTGTCCAGGAAGGCAGCATGGGAGAGAACCAGTGGCTCTCCGGTTCCGGCAGTTTCGTAGTACAGTGTGCCATCACCGAGATCGAGGTGGCCGCGTAGGGTGTGAGTCATGTTGTGTCTCCTTGTTTTCTGAGTATATCTTTATGATACATGATCTTGGGTGACACCTCATGTCACCCAAAAACAGAATGGGATGGCTGAGAATTATCATGCGCGCTGATCGGCTGTTGGCATTGATGCTGCTGCTGCAAACACGCGGCAAATTGACAGCGGAAACGCTGGCAAAAGAGCTGGACGTGTCACGTCGAACGATCCTGCGCGACGTTGATGCGCTGTCGCTAGCGGGAGTGCCGATCTACACCGAAGGCGGTCACGGTGGGGGGATTGCACTGGATGAGCGCTATCGTACCCGGCTGACAGGACTACACACACCGGAAGTGCAAGCCCTTTTTGTGGCCAACAATCAAGCCGTGCTGCGTGACGTTGGCTTGCATGATGCCGCCGAACAGTTAGCACTCAAGCTGCTGGCTGCGCTGCCCACCGCCCATTCCCTCACGGTTGAACATATCCGGCAGCGGTTGATGATCGACTCAACCTGGTGGTGGCACGACGACAAAATGCCCGTGTTCTGGGATGATCTTCAGCGGGCCGTATACGAGGATTATTCGGTGCATGCCCTCTATGAGCGGTATCAGGGGGATGTCGTTGAACGGGTATTGGAACCATACAGTTTGATCAATAAGTCCGGCCAATGGTATCTGGTGGCGTGGAGAAACGATGAGTTTCGCACTTACCGGGTGACACGGTTCCATGAGGTCCATAGGCTGGATTGCCACTTCATGCGCCATCCTGACTTTGACCTTCAGCGTTACTGGCAGGAACATCTGCAGGAATTCATCAACAGCTTTTCTGAATACCACTGCACGCTGCGCGTACATCCGGAGCGGGTTGCCTTCGTCAAATCGTTGACGCCGGGACGGTGGGAAGTTCTCGAAGAAACAAACGAAGCGGAATGGATCACACTGCGGCTGATGATGGACTCATTGCTGCTGGCGAAGATGCTGGTGTTTGGGCTGGGCACTTCGGCGGAGGTGATCGCCCCTGTTGAGTTGAAGGAAGCTGTTCTCGACGATGCACAACAGATGATCCAACACTTCACCTCACACACATAACACGCTCGTGGGTGTCCTTGCGGTTGGGTGACCAACTGCACTTTGAGGAGCGGTAGGGGATGGTTCGACCTATCAGCCTGGCTGGTCGATGTGCTTGTGTGCGATTGGACGCGCCTCGCAGCGCGTCCCAGTGGGCGCACGCGCCCACCGACCCCCATCCGGGCGTATTACGCAGCATGCAAGACAGCGGAGTGCGCGCCGGTTTGGGCGATGCACGACTGCCGTTGTCTGCCCGGAGGGGGTCGCCAGGTAAAACCTGGCTCCTCACACGCCGGAGAGG
>CAYYNB010000235.1:0-7844 GCA_964472565.1 uncultured Anaerolineaceae bacterium | reverse complement strand
TAGGGGATGCGCGTCTACCCTTCGCTATTTCGTTATTGCCGATAAAGTCTATTACTTTTTGAAAATTTTGTGAATTTTGTAATATTTTTATAAATGAGGGTTTTTATAATCATGAAGATCGGCTTAATTCCCTTGCCATCTGCCAGCTTACTGAGTACAATCTTCCTATGCCTCTAACTTGTTCACCTTTGAATCCTGGGCGTTGTAGTAGACGCCTATTTTCATGCTGCTCGAAGGAAGCACGAAGAAATGGCACCGAATAAAGACACACTGCTCGATTGGTACCGCCAGATGGTTCTTATCCGGCGGTTCGAGGAGCGCTGCGCGGAACTGTACCAACAAGGATTGATCGGCGGTTTTCTGCACCTGTATATTGGGCAGGAAGCAACTGGCGTCGGAGCCGTCGCAGCGTTACAGGAACGGGATCATGTGATCACCGCGTATCGTGATCATGGTATCGCCCTGGCGCGCGGCCTGGACCCGAACGCCGTGATGGCCGAAATGCTGGGAAAGCGCACGGGGGTGAGCGGCGGTAAAGGCGGCTCGATGCACCTCGCCGATAAAGACCTGCATATGTGGGGCGGGTACGGCATTGTGGGCGGACATCTGCCGCTGGCAGCCGGCATTGCGCTGGCGTCGCAGTACGAAAACCGCGATGAAGTGGTGTTGTGCTTGATGGGCGACGGCGCGACGAATATTGGGTACTTCCACGAAGCGCTGAATCTGAGCGCGGTGTGGGGGCTGCCGGTGGTATGGCTGGTCGAAAACAACCAGTACGGCATGGGCACCGCCGTCGCACGGGCCAGCGGCGCAGTGGAGATCGTCCAGAAGGCGATGGCGTACTGCTGCGGTCCTGACGGGCGGGGCATGAAGGAAGGCCCGCGCCTGGACGGTATGAACGTGATGGAAGTGTATGAGGGCATTAGCGAAGCGGTGGAATATGCCCGCAAGAACGGCCCGATTCTGGTCGAGTCGCTGACGTACCGCCTGGAAGGGCACAGTATGGGCGATCCGCAGCGCTACCGCACCAAAGACGAGGTGGAATCGTATTCGGCGAAAGGCCCGATTGGACGGTTCCGCGATCTGCTGACGGACAAATATAAGGGCATCGGGTCGAAGCTCGATGCGATTGACAAAGAAGTGCTGGACAAGGTCGATGAAGCGGTGGAGTTCGCCAAGAACAGCCCCGACCCGACCTATGAAGATTTGGTCAGCCACGTGTACGTTGACTGAGGGGCGCAAGCATGGCAGATAAACCAATTACCATTCGTGAGGCGTTGAGCGCAGCCTTACGCGAGGAAATGCAGCGGGATGAGCGCGTGTTCATTATGGGTGAGGAAGTCGGCGTCTGGGGCGGCACGTATGCCGTGACACGCGGGTTCATCGATGAATTCGGTGAAAAGCGGGTGCGCGATACGCCGATTGCTGAAATGGTGATCGCGGGCGCGGCAGTCGGCGCGGCGATGGCCGGGCTGCGCCCGATTGCGGAAATCATGACGATTAACTTTGCGTTCCTGGCGCTGGATGCGATTGTCAACCACGCGGCTAAAGTGCGCTATATGTTCAACGGGCAGTTCACCGTGCCGCTGGTGGTGCGCACCACGACGGGCGGCGGCAAACAGTTGGGGGCGACCCATTCGCACGCGCCGGAAGTGATCTTTGCGCATTTCCCCGGCCTGTATGTAGCGGTGCCGGGCACGGCGTATGATGCGAAGGGCATGCTGAAGGCGGCGATCCGGGATGATAACCCGGTGCTGTTTGTCGAACACAGCACGATGCTTCAGCGGCGCAGTAATGTGCCGGATGATACCGAGTTTGTGCTGCCGATTGGCAAAAGCGATGTCAAGCGCAAGGGCGATGATGTGACGCTTGTGACCTATGGCAAGGGCCTGGAATGGTCGCTGGGGGCGGCGGATATGCTCGCCAAAGACGGCATCGAAGCGGAAATCGTAGACCTGCGCTGGCTGCGCCCGCTCGATCTGGAGCCGGTATTCGAAAGCTTTAAGAAGACCAACCGCTGCGTGGTGGTCGAAGAAAGCCTGCCCTATTTCAACGTAGGCGCGGAAATTTCGGCGCAGATTCAGGATCAGATGTTTGATTATATGGACGCGCCGGTGAAGCGGGTCAGCGCGATGGATATTCCGCTGCCATACTCGCGCGAGATCGAACTGGCGGCGCTGCCCAGCGCGGAAAAGGTCGTCAAAGCCGTGAAGGAGGTTATGGGTGGCTGAGAATCTCACGATGCCCAAACTGGGCTTCGACATGGCCGAGGGGACGCTGATCTCCTGGAAAAAACAGATCGGTGAGATGGTCAATAAGGGCGACGTGATCGCGGACATCGAAACCGACAAAGCAACGATTGAAATTGAAGCTCAAACGGGCGGTAAACTGCTCGAATTTCTGGTCCAGCCGGGCGATGTGGTCCCGGTGGGGGCGGCGATTGCCGTCGTGGGGGCGGAAGGTGAAACCGTCGCGCCATCCAAAGCGGCAGCGCCTCAAGCTCAGGCGGCTGAAAGCAAACCGTCCGAACCGAGTGTTGCCGCGCCGAAGGCTCCTGAAGTGGTGAGCGGCAACGGTGGGCTGCCCGGTGGACTCAAAGCCAGCCCGATTGCGCGGCGGATCGCGGAAGAAAAAGGCATTGATCTGAGCCAGCTTCAGGGCAGCGGCCCCGGCGGACGGATCGTTAAAAAAGATGTCGAAGACTTCCCCGTGGACGAAGCGCCCGCCGCCCCGATCCAGCAGCCGGCGGCGCGTCCGGCTGGACAACCTGCCGCTGCGCCGCTGCCCGCGCCAAGCCTGGGCGACGTGCCGGGCGGTTCGGATGTTGAGGTGATCGAAATCAGCAAACTGCGCCGCCGGATCGCGCAGCGGATGGTGGAGAGCCAGCAGCAGGTGCCGCATTTTTACGTCACGATGGATATGGACGTGTCGGCGCTGCTGGATTTGCGCAAGCAGTTGAACGCGACGATAACCGACGACAACGCCAAGATCAGCGTGAACGATCTGATCGTCAAAGCCACCGCGCTGACGCTGCGCCAGTTCCCGAACCTGAATACGCATTACTACGGCGATAAGCTGGTACGGCACAAGCGGATTCACATTGGGATGGCGGTGGCGCTGATCGGCGGCGGGCTGATGAATGTCGTGGCGAAGGACGCCGATAAAACGTCACTCGGTACGATGGCGGTGCAAAACCGCGAGATGATCACCCGTGCGCGCGATGGCAAAGTGAAACCCGAAGATGTCGAAGGCGGCACGTTCACCGTGAGCAACCTGGGGCCGTATGATGTGGACTTCTTCGCGGCGATCATCAACCCGCCGGAAGCGGGGATCATCGCGATAGGTGCGGCGAAAAAGGTGCCGGTGGTGCTGGACGATGGCACACTGGGCGTGAGTATGCGCATGAAGGCGACGATCAGCGTGGATCACCGCGTGAGTGATGGCGCGGAAGCCGCCGACTTTATGAAGGCGTTCAAGGACTTGATCGAACACCCGATGCGGTTAGTGATCTAAACCTCGGAAGAAACGATGGACAGCCGGAAGTGATGATGCTTCCGGCTGTTTTTATATTACGCCGGGGCAACAAGCAGCCCCTGTTCCACATAACCGTAGTAGTAGTTCCGCCCGGCTTTATATTCGACGAACCACCACCACTGCACGCTGTCATAGGATGGACTGCCGAGGACTTTCACCTGTCCATTAGCGGGGATGGTCCCCGTGATGTTGTTGGCCGAGGCGGGCGTGCTGCGCATCCAGAGGAAGGGCACTCCCGGCTTGACCCAGGCCGCCAGCGGCGTGATCCAGTTTGCCTGGATGGTGGGATCGTTGGTGGGCAGGGTCACATAAGACCGCAGGGATGACTGTTCGACCCAGCCGGCGATGTGCTGGTTGACCGGATACAGGCTGACATACCACCAGCGCTGGTAGCCGTCCCAGTAGTCCGAGGTGTTGATGATCTTCATGGTGGGGCCGCTTCCCGGCCAGACGGTTGCCATGATGATCGGACTGCCCGCCGCGCTGCGCAGCCAGACAAAGGGAATTTCGGGCTTGACCTGGATTTCCTGGCCCAGCATGAACATGGGACGGCAAATGGATGACGAATCGGGCGGCTGGAGATCACCGCAGGGGGGATAGTAGGCGGCCTGGGCGGAACGCACCGCCGGACTCCACAGGATGAGCAAGAGGATCGTCAGCAAAAACAGTTTGATGTAACGCATGGGATAGGCCCTCCATTGTGATCGTGCGGATTTCTATAAAATAAGAGCCAGACTCGCAGCGCGGCGTTCCACACTCCTGACCTACGCTAACCTAACGGCATTTAACTTGGCTTACTAACTCGTGATAGTTGTTACTATCTGTGTGTCCCCAGTTAATGTTCTAATTGAAAAAAACAAAGGTCAGGAGTTTTTTAGGGTGAATAAACTTTCGTGTGACGTGCTGGTTATTGGTGGGGGTGCGACCGGGGCCGCCGCTGCATATGACCTGGCGCGGCGCGGTGTGCGTGTGCTGCTGGTAGAGCAGAACGATCTGTCAACAGGCACATCCGGTCGGTATCATGGGCTGCTGCACTCCGGCGCGCGGTATGCGGTGCGCGACCCGGAAACGGCGGCAGAGTGTATCGCCGAAAACCAGATTCTCCGCCGCATTGCCCCGTTTACGATTGAGGATTTGGGCGGGCTGTTTGTGGCGACGCCGGACGATCCGGCGGATTTCCCCGATCAATGGCGGCGCGGCTGCACCCTGGCCGGCATTACGGCGGATGCGCTGTCGCCTGCCGAGGCGCGCGAACTGGTCCCCGCGCTGACACCCCGAATCACGGCGGCTTACCGTGTCCCCGATGGATCGTGCGACTCCTGGGATCTGATTCACAGCCTGGTGGAAGCCACGCGGCAGTTGGGCGGCGACGGGTTGATCTACCAGCGCGTGGTGGAACTGGTACGCGAGGGCGATCAGGTCGTGGGGGCGCGGCTGGTGGATCACCGCAGCGGGGAAGAACGCCTGGTGGAAGCGGCGTGTGTGATCAACGCGGCGGGGGCGTGGTCTGGTGAGGTGGCGAAACTGGCCGGGCTGGATGTGACCGTTAAATTTGACCGGGGCGCGATGGTCGCTATGAATATGCGCTGGGTGAATATGGTGGTCAACCGGCTGCGCCCGGCGTCGGATGGCGATATTCTGGTGCCGGTGGGCACGATCTGCGCGCTGGGCACCACCTCGGTGATCACCGATCATCCTGACGATTTCCGCATCGAAAGCTGGGAAGTGGAAAAAATTCTGAATGAGACGGATGTCGTCGTGCCGGGGATCAAATATGGCCGCGCGTTACGGGCCTGGGCCGGGGTGCGCCCGCTGTATGAGCCGCCCGAAACCGGGAACGGGGATGCGCTGGGGCGCGAGGTCAAACGCACCTTTTCGGTGATCGATCATGCGGCGCGCGACGGGGTGCGCGGTCTGGTCACGGTGGTCGGCGGCAAGCTGACGACCTGCCGGCTGATGGCTGAAAAAGCGGTGGATGTGACCTGCCAGCAGTTGGGCATTTCCAAAGTGTGTACGACAGCGGATGAGGTGCTGCCCGGCACCCATGAAAAGCGCTATCATCATCTGACGCACCGCTGGCAAAAGCTGGAACACGGCGAACTGCCGTCCGAATTGATCTGCGAATGCGAACTCGTTACGCGGACGCAGCTTGAGGCGGCGATTGCGGCCTACGGCGATCAGCCTGTCGCGCTGGACGATCTGCGGCGCGATCTGCGGTTGGGGATGGGGCCATGCCAGGGCGGATTCTGCGCCATCCGGGCGGCGGGGATTCTGCGGGAAGTGCAAGGACAGACCAGCCAGCAAGCTACCGACGCGCTGGCGGCGTTTGTGAACGAGCGGTTCAAAGGGGTACGGCCTTTGTTGTGGGGCCACCAACTGCGCCAGTTTTATCTGGATGAGTTGATTTACCGCCGCACATTGGGCCTCGATTTACTGATGCAGCAGGAGGGGCGGAGCGATGACTGAGTCGCCTTGTACCAACGGGCGCAGTGCAGCGGGCAGTGATGTAATCGTGATCGGCGCGGGATTGGCCGGGCTGATGGCGGCGGTGCATGCGGTGCGGGCCGGGGCACGTGTCCGGCTGATCGCGCAGGGGTGGGGCCAGCAAATGGTCACGCCGGGGTGGATCAGCGTGTGTGATCGCGCGGATGATGACGTGATCGCGGAGGTGCGCGGGTATGCGGCGCTGCACCCGGATCATCCGTATGCGCTGGCGGAAGATGACGCGTTTGTGTGCGGCATTGAGGGGTTCCGCCGCGTGACGGCGGAGATGGGCTTACCGTACACCGGGCGGCGCAAAGATGGGCATAACATGTATCTGCCGACGATGATGGGCGCGATCCAGCATGCGATGCTCGCGCCGCAGGCCATCGCCAACGGCGACCTGACCGACATCAAAGAGCCGGTGCTGCTGGTAGGTTTTCAGGGGTGGCGCGACTTTAACCCCACGCTGGCCGCCGGAAATTTGAAGGCACAGGGCATTGATGCGCGAGTGTGTTCGATTGAACTGCCGGAAGTGCAGCACTACTGGGATATGTGGCCGAACGACCTGGCGAACCAGTTCGATCTGGCGCATGTGCGGCAGGCTGTGATCCGGCAGATGAAAAGCCATGTCCAGGGGATGCAGAGCATCGGCTTTGCGGCGGTGCTGGGCATGGATAAACACATGGAAGCGTTGGATGAACTGAGCCAGGGGTTGGGCTATCCTGTATTCGAGATTCCGACACTGCCGCCCAACAGCGCCGGAACGCGCCTGAGCAAACGCTTCCGGCGGTGGTTGTTGCAGCACCGCGTGCGTGTCCAGATCGGGCACCCGGTGGTGCGCGGCATCGTGGAGGGCAACCACTGCACTGGCGTCGAAGTGGAAGCGCTGGGGCATCATAACACGTTTTACGCCGATCATTTTGTGCTGGCGACGGGGGGCCTGTATAACGGCGGCATCCAGAGCGATGCCGGCGGGCGGCTGTGGGAAGCGATTTTTGATCTGCCTGTCGAAAAACCGTCTGAAGAAGGGCGCACCGGCTGGTATCATGATCAACTGCTGCTGCCGCGCGGGCACCCGGTTCACCGGCACAGCGGGATTCGCGTGAATAAGCAGATGCGACCCCTGAATCCTTCGGGTGAGGTTGTTCTGGACAACGTGTATGTGGTCGGACATATGTTAGCCGGTTTTAACCCACTGACCGATGGCTGTGCGGAAGGTATTGCGCTGGCGACGGCGTACAAAGCGATCCGCACGGCGCTTGAATGAACGGAGTGAGTCATGGACAGACCCACGTTTCACGATGTTGTCAAAGCGAAACATCGTATTGCCCCATACCTTGCTCGCACGCCGCTGCATACCTACCCGGCGATCAATTCGCTGATTGGGACGGACGTGTTTATCAAACATGAAAATTACCAGCCCGTCGGGGCGTTTAAAGTGCGCGGCGGGATCAACCTGGTGTCGCAGATGACAGCCGATGAGCGCGCGTGCGGCCTGATTACCGCTTCGACGGGCAATCATGGGCAGTCGGTGGCCTACGCGGGGCGCTTGTTCGGCGTGTCCGTGCGGATTGTGGTGCCCGAAGGCGCGAATCCGGGTAAGGTGGCGGCGATACGCGGCATGGGCGCAGAAGTGATCTTTCACGGCGAACGCTTTGACACGGCGCGCCAGCAGGCCGAAGCGCTGGGCCGCGAACACGGCTACCGGCATGTCCATCCGGGGAACGAACCGCACCTGATCGCCGGGGTGGGCACGATTCAGCTTGAAATGCTAGAAGATGTGCCCGATCTGGATGTGATTTTTGTGCCGGTGGGCGGGGGCAGCG
>CAYYNB010000234.1:0-7868 GCA_964472565.1 uncultured Anaerolineaceae bacterium | reverse complement strand
TTTTCGTCCCGTTGGCTTCTTATAGAAAGTGTTCGCTGAGTTTTTCAACAAAATCTTGTCGGTTGAAATTCAAGTTAGCCGATAGGGTTCAAGCCCGCGAGTGGCGGCAGCCAGCAACCCTGTCGGCGAATGAAAAGCACCGGCTGCGCGAAAAAGGCGGCGGATCATACGATTGACACGTTCAAGCCAACGGGTCGTGCGCAAGAATGAACGGGACCAGTTCGGAAAACGAGCGAGTACGCGAAAGAAAGCGACGGTTTCAGCCCAATCGCGGCATAAAGTTGCGGCTAACGCCGGTTGTTGAGTTGGCCAATGCCGAACAAAATCGTCCCGTTGCCGTTTCATGGCTTGCGGCGAAGGCGCGGCAAAAATGGTTGGGAGGTGCTGCATCAGGTCGTGTTTAAAGGGGCGGAGCTCATCCCGTGTCATGTGGGGGGCAGGTTGGATGGCTGACCGGAGATTACGCAATTTGTGAAACAAACAGCGTTGGTGAGGAAGCAACGGATCGAGCAAATTCAAGGAGACCCGCACCGCCATCGTGAATGACCAATTGCATGCCGCGACATCCGCTTCCAACTGCTTTTCGATTTGCTGCTTGACCCGCGCGGCTAACGCTACTTGCAAAGCGGCGATAAACGTGTTGAAACTTTTGAGCGACTTCTCTATGCTTATCATGACGCGATCCTTGGTTTTGTTTTTATTCACAACAAAACCTTAACCTCGTTTCGCGTCTTTTTCTATTTCAACCGACTCAACCGCGCATAACACAAAAAGGGGAGCGAACCAGGCCCCCCATCATGGAGAACATCCTCACCTGCGGGGAAACGTTTAGCCGCCTTTGGTTAACGTTTCGAGGAATTCCTCGTTGTTTTCCGTGTGTCGTATTTGATTGATCAGCGCTTCGGTAGCACTGATATTGTCAAAGTTAGCGGGCGGCTGCGTCATCTGAACCAGCATCCGGCGCATCGTCCACACACGCTGGAGAATATCCGGCCCAAGCAGCAGTTCTTCGCGGCGTGTAGACGACTGGAGAATGTCGAAGGCCGGGAACACGCGGCGTTCTTGCAGCTCGCGTGACAGGTGAAGTTCCATGTTTCCCGTACCCTTGAATTCTTCGTAAATCACATCGTCCATGCGTGACCCGGTTTTGACCAGGCACGTTGCCACAATGGTCAGGCTTCCGCCCTCTTCCACATTACGCGCCGCCCCAAAGAAGCGTTTGGGTGGATACAAGGCCGACGGGTCCAAACCACCGGTCAGCGTGCGGCCACTCGGCGGAACCACGAGGTTATACGCCCGTGCCAGCCGGGTGATACTGTCCAGCAGAATGACCACGTGCTTCTGTGACTCGACCAGCCGTTTGGCCCGTTCCAGCGCCATTTCGGCCACGCGCACATGGAAGGTGACGGGTTCATCGAAGGTGCTGCTGATCACTTCCGCATCCACCGAGCGATCCATGTCGGTCACTTCTTCAGGACGCTCGCCGATCAGCACCACCATCAGATGCACGTCTGGATAGTTATGGCTGATCGCGTTTGCTACTTCCTTCAGCACGGTTGTTTTACCCGCTTTCGGCGGGCTGACAATCAGACCACGCTGCCCACGTCCCACCGGCGCGATGAGATTCAGCATCCGCGTCGAAAGAATTCGGGAACTGGTTTCTAGGTTGTAGCGTTCTTCTGGGAAAATAGCGGTGAGTTCATCAAACCGAGGGCGGCGTTTTGCGGCTTCCGGGTCCAATCCATTGACGGCTTCGACCCGTAACAGCCCGAAATATTTTTCCGAATCCTTCGGTGGTCGTACCTGCCCGATCACCATATCCCCGGTGCGCAGGCCAAACCGCCGAATCTGCGTCTGGCTGACATAAATGTCATCCGGCCCCGGTAAATAATGATCAGACCGCAAAAAGCCGATTCCATCATCAATCACATCGAGGATCCCCCCGCGTAATTGATGGCCTTGCTGTTCGGCTTTATGCCGCAGCAGCCGCAAAATGAGGTCTTGTTTTTTCAACCGGCTGAACCCGGCAATCTCGGCCTCACGCGCCAAACTGCGCAAGTTTTCTAACGTTTGTGCTTCAAGTTCTACAATATCCATTTGAGGAGTCTCCAAACGAGGTCAGGGCAAGCATTGCCCCCTAATGTGTGCATCCTTTCGCGCACGTTGATGGACGATATTAGAACAGAGTGATCGGGGGAATCTCGCACGAGCGATTCACACCGCGAACTTTCAATCAGGATTTTTTAAATGCTTAATGAATTGTGGGCGCACAGACAGGAGTGAGTCATTTCAGATATTTACTTACTGACAATATAGCATATTGTGTACGCCTGGTCAAACTCAATTTTATGGGTAGCTTTTTATACGACAAACCACACGAGATAATAGTACCCGATTGCGGCACTCACCAATACGGAATCCAGCCGGTCCAGAATGCCGCCATGCCCCGGAATGAGATGCCCGGAGTCCTTCGCGCCCACCTGCCGCTTGATCACCGACTCGCCCAGGTCGCCCGCGGTTCCCAGGGTGCCAATCAGCAGCCCAATCATGGCTCCATGCCCCAGCGCCAGCGTATCAGGCTGCACGAGCGTTCCCAGCGCACCAAAAATCAGCCCGCCGATCACGCTCCCGATATATCCTTCCCACGACTTCTTCGGGCTGACATGCGGCGACAAGCGGTGTTTGCCCCACTGCCGCCCCACAAAATACGCCGCGCTGTCTGAGACGATGACGCAGCCATACAAAAACAGCGTCAGATAGGCCCCATCATCCAGCATCCGCACGGCCAGCAGTGTGCTGCCCAGCCACCCCAGATATACACCGCCAAACACCGCCAGCGCCAGGTCGGTGATAGGCTGGGTATCGCGGTGCTCCATCTGCCAGATCGCATAAATCAGCCCGATGATGATCAGCGCCATCATACCCGGTTCGCGCCAGTCATCATGTTCAAACCACACCGCGCCTACCGCCAGCAGCACAAACGCAAATGTCAGCCATTCCGGCGGACGCATATCGGCTTTTTTGAACAGGCGGAAGTATTCATCCGCCGCCAGCAGCAGCGCTCCGATCACGAGTAGGGCGAACGCCCAGTCGCCCACCAGAATAATCGCAACCAGCAGGGGGAGCGCAACAACGGCAACAAGAATACGAGTTTTGAGCATAGGTTAGGGTTGCAACACCAGGCCGAAACGTCGTTCGCGGCGGTTAAAATATTGAACTGCTTTGATCAGTTCATTCCGATCAAAATCCGGCCAGTAAGTCGGCGTGGCATAAAATTCGGCATATGAGGCTTGCCAGAGCAAAAAGTTGCTCAACCGCATCTCGCCCGCCGTCCGCACCACCAGGTCCGGGTCCGGCTGTCCGGCTGTATACAGGTAATAATCGATCAGCTTCTCATCAATTTCGTTCGGCGGCACGCCATCTTCTACGATGCGCCGGAAAGCCTGCACCAGATCATGTCGTCCGCCATAGTTAAACGCAATGTTTAAAATAAGCTGGTCGTTGTTCCGGGTCAGCTCAACCGCCTGTTTCACTTTCCGTTGCAGCATATCCGATAGGCCATCCAACTCGCCAATATGCCGCAGTTGGACTCCGTTCGCGTGGAGCTGGTTCAACTCCCGGTCGATGACCGCTTCCAGAATATTCATCAGACCGCGCACTTCGGCTTCGGGGCGTCCCCAATTTTCTGTCGAAAAGGCGTAAATCGTCAGAATTTTGATGCCCAATTCGCTGCATGCCCGCAAAACGCGCCGCAGATTTTCGACTCCCGCCCGGTGTCCGGCAATACGCGGCAGCCCGCGCGCTTTCGCCCACCGTCCGTTGCCATCCATAATAATCGCGAGATGAAAGGGGACGCGCTCTGGCAGCCCAAGTGGCTCATCGGCCATAATGCTTACTGCTCTCCATGCGAACAGGGCGACTAAACCAGTCGCCCTTATCCTAGACTTCCATTATTTCTGCTTCTTTGCGCTTGCCTGCTTCTTCGACTTCATGCACATATTTGTCCGTCAACTTTTGGACATCTTCCTGTGCTTTTTCGCTGTCGTCTTCAGAAATCATTTTTTCTTTTTCAAACTCGCGCAAATCATCAATCGCGCCTCGCCGCACATTGCGCACCGCGACCCGCGCTTCTTCGATCCGCTTATGAACAATTTTGCGTAGTTCATTGCGGCGTTCCTGGGTCAGCGCCGGAATGTTCAGACGGATCATCGTCCCGTCATTATTCGGCGTTAAACCCAGTTCCGAAGCTTGAATCGCTTTCTCAATGGCTTTGAGCGTCGTTTTGTCAAACGGGCGGATGGTGATCATCTGCGGTTCAGGAACCGAGATCGTCGCCAGTTGGTACAGCGGCGTCGGTGTTCCATAATATTCAACCGGCATCTTCTCCACCAGGCCCGTAGACGCGCGCCCCGTGCGGATGGCAACTAAATCTTCTTCGAGCACCGCCAGGGTATTTTTCATGCGGTCTTCTGTGTCTTTCAAAACATCTTTTATCATAATTCCCACTCCAGGCAATGTTCCGTCAGGGGAAATCACTGAAAGCAAATTGTCGCTGATTCATGCCTGGTTGTCAAACCTTATTACACGGAATTAATGCGAATGTCGCACTACAGATGCAACCGCGCCGCTTTTGTCGCATCTAAGCGAAGTGTCAACTACTTCAACAGGATGGATGAGCATGGAAATGGAAATCGTTTTCCCCGGTGGTGCGCGTGTCGATGCGGTTATGCCCGATGGTTTGGTGATCCGCACAAATCAGGATGGAACTGATCCGTCGCCGTTTAACACCTTTTTGGCTGCGATTGGCACCTGTGCCGGGATTTATGTCTTAGGCTTCTGCCAACAGCGCGGCCTGCCCACCGAGGGCCTGCGCATCATTCAACACAACAACTTTAATCCCGCTACGCATCTGATTGATAACATTGAACTCGACATTCAGCTTCCGGCGGGCTTTCCCGAACAATACAAAGAAGCCGTTGTGCGTTCCGCGCAGCTTTGCGCCGTCAAAAAACATCTCGAAAATCCGCCGGCCTTCAACGTCCACACATCGATGCTCGAAGGCGAAACCCTGCGCTAAAATTTTACGCTTCCCGATCTCCGGCGGCATCCTTCACTAGGATGCCGTTTTTTATTGGACAAAATGTGCATAAAGGTATCTTTCGACAAGAGTAGGTTTTTTGGTACACTTAGGTATATTTTTCGTGGGTGGAGGGCCATTATGTCCCAAAAACGGCTGCTGATTATTGAAGATGATGTCGATGTGTCTGAAATGCTCATGGCCTATTTCCAAAGCCAGGGGTACGAAGTGTTCCACGCTGAAGAAGGCTCTGAAGGTATTGCCCTCAGCCGGGCCAAATTTCCCAACCTGATTTTATTAGATGTGATGCTGCCGGACATGGATGGCTTTGATGTGTGCCGGGCGCTTCGCACCACGACCCTCACCAAATATATTCCTATTACTTTTCTTACCCAGCGCGATGCCCGTGCCGATAAAGTCGCCGGTTTGGAACTCGGCGCGGACGATTATGTGACCAAACCCTTTGATATTGATGAACTTCGCCTGCGCATCCAGGGATCGATCCGCCGCGCCACGCGGGACCACCTCCACGAAACGCGGACCGGGCTGCCGTCTGGTCCCCTGATTCAAGCCGAAATTAATCGGTTGTTTGGGCAGGAAGGCTGGCATTATCTCGATATTTCTCTCGTTGGCCTCAGCACTTTCCGCGAAGTTTATAGTTTTATTGCTGCCGACGAGTCGCTTGGTTTAACCGCCCAGGTTTTGAACGAAACAGTAGGTACTTGCGGCACGCCGAACGATTTTATTGGCACGCCCGAAGAGGGCCATTTTGTCATCCTCACCTTTAGCTCAGATCTTCAGGGTTTTATCGCTTTTCTCCAGAAGACATTTACCGAGCGCATCAAAACCAGTTACAATTTCGCGGATGCCGAGCGCGGCCATCTTTTGCTGAATCCCGGTACGCCCGAAGAACGTACTGAACCGTTGATGACGCTGAAAGCCGTCGAAGTCGAAGCACCCTATCCGGTGCATAAGTAAGGCCGTTCCAAGAAAATAATTATTCCATTCTTCAGGTTTGACTCCCCTTCCCTGAGGGAAGGGGCAAGGGGGATGGGGTAAAGAAAATATTGGCGTAGCCTAAGTTTGCTTGGGCGAATGGACCAAATCTGTTCGCCCCTGAACGTGGTATACTTTCCCCAACACCATCCAAGGGACGGACCATCATGCTAACAGATCTCACGCTTACGGAAGCTCGCGCTCAACTGCGTGCTGGCAAAATCACTGCGGTTGAACTCACACAAGCCCATCTGGATCGGATCAAATCCCTTGATCCCCGGATTAAGGCCTTTTTGACCGTGACAGATGACCTGGCGCTCGATCTGGCGCAGCAGGCCGACAGGCGTCTGGCGAATGGTGATGACGCGCCCCTGCTCGGTATCCCATTGGCGATCAAGGACGTGCTGACCACCAAAGATGTGCCCACTACCTGCGGCTCACGCATCCTGGAAGGCTTTGTCCCTCCGTATACCGGAACTGCCGTCCAGCGTCTGTTCGATGCGGGTGCGGTTATGCTCGGTAAAACCAACACCGACGAATTTGCGATGGGGTCTTCGACGGAGAATTCCGGCTATTTCACCACCCATAACCCCTGGGATTTAGCGCGTGTTCCCGGCGGCAGCAGCGGCGGCAGTGCGGCGGCGGTTGCCTCTCGTATGGCGTTAGGCGGTTTGGGGACGGATACCGGCGGCAGCGTGCGCCAGCCCGCGTCTTTTTGCGGCATCTGTGCCCTCAAGCCCTCCTATGGCCGTGTCTCACGTTACGGCCTGATCGCGTTCGCGTCCTCCCTGGATCAAATCGGTGTGTTTGCCCGTTCTGCTGAAGATATGGCCCTGCTGTTGAGCGTCATCGCGGGCCACGATCCCCACGACAGCACCAGTATGCCGGTCCCCGTGCCCGACTATACTGCCGCATTAAACGCCGATGTGCATGGCTTGCGGGTCGGTGTTCCGAAAGAATACTTCATCGAGGGCATGCAGCCGGAAGTTGAACAGGCCGTTCGCGCGGCCATTGCCGAATTTGTCCAGTTGGGGGCCGACATCCGCGAGATCAGCCTGCCTCACACCGATTATGGGTTGCCCGTATACTACCTCATCGCCCCTGCCGAAGCCTCGGCCAATCTCGCTCGCTTCGATGGCGTGCGCTACGGCCCGCGCCATTCGCAGGGAGCCATGTGGCCTACCTACAAAACCACGCGCGGCCAGGGCTTTGGCCCCGAAGTCAAACGCCGTATCATGTTGGGCACCTACGCCCTGTCAGCCGGTTACTACGACGCCTATTATCTGAAAGCTCAAAAAGTCCGCACCCTGATCAAGCAGGACTTTGATCGGGCGTTCGAGCAGGTTGATGTGATCCTGTCGCCAACTTCACCCACAACAGCCTTCCGTATCGGTGAAAAAGCGGATGACCCGCTGCAAATGTACCTGTCCGATGTTTTCACCCTGCCCGCCAGCCTGGGGGGAATTGCCGGGGCCAATATTCCGTGCGGCTTTGATGCGTCCGGTTTGCCCATCGGCCTGCAAATTATGGGGGCGGCCTTCAACGAATCAACCGTGCTGCGCGCCGCCCATGCCTACCAGCAGCGCACCGACTGGCACACCCGCCCACCCGATCTCCATTAGGCGCAGTCAGGATTAGCTTAGGCTGCTCCAGGAAAATAATTCCCCACATTCTGTGGGTTTGACTCCCCTTTCCTGAGGGAAGGGGCAAGGGGGCATACGCATTAAGCTAAGAAAAGAAACGCATGGTAAACTCGTCATCTGCAAAGAAAAGCGAGGATACCATGCGCCGAAAA
>CAYYNB010000233.1:0-7926 GCA_964472565.1 uncultured Anaerolineaceae bacterium | reverse complement strand
CATTTTACGCCTTTTCATCCCCTATGGCGATACGCGTGCCACTTGACCCACTAGTACTACAGCCGCAGATAACGCGATAGAATGAAAGCTCACGTCCGTAGGGTGGAACGGGAGCGAAAAAATGGTGGAAGCAGAAACGGTAGAAAGAAAGATGGGCGGGAGCACTAAGAGTTCTAGGAAGCCGGATTGGGCAACGCTTTGAGCGGGTGGAACCGCGCCAACGCGCGCTGGCGTACTTGCGCGGATTGATGAGCGATATCCAACGGGAAAATGGGTGGCAATTAGTGGAAGAGGCAGGCAAAGCAACGCCGGATGGGATGCAACGCTTGCTGAGTACCGCCGTGTGGGATGTGGACGGGGTACGCGATGACCTGCGTGAGTATGTGCTGGAAACGTTAGGCCATGAGCAGGGGGTATTGGTGCTGGATGAGAGCGGCTTTTTGAAGAAAGGCACGCATTCGGTAGGCGTGAAGCGACAATACAGCGGCACCGCCGGGCGGGTGGAAAACTGTCAAATCGGGGTGTTTCTGGGGTATGCGAGCGAGAAAGGCCAGGCATTGATTGACCGGGTATTGTATCTCCCCCAGGAGTGGGTGACCGATCAGGTGCGTCGCCAGGAAGCGAAAGTGCCTGAGGAGATAACCTTCGCCACCAAACCGGCGTTGGGGCGGCAAATGCTGGAACGGGCTTTCGCAGCCCAGATTCCTGCCCAGTGGGTCACCGATGACAGTATCTATGGGGGTGATCGCCGCCTCCGGGTGTGGTTGGAAGAACAGCAACGGTGGTTTGTGCTGGGGATCAAGAAAGACGAACCGCTGTGGAATGAGTTTTATCAGCAACGCGCGGATGAACGTGCCGCCGCGCTGCCCTCGGATGCCTGGCAGCACCTGAGTTGTGGCGCGGGAGCCAAAGGGCCGCGTGTGTATGACTGGGCGCTGTTGCTCTTGTCACGCTGGGGACAGTCCGATAACGTGCTCCATGCCTTACTGGTCCGGCGCAGTTTGAGCGGCCGTGAACTCGCCTATTTTGTGGTCTTTGCACCGGCGGACACTTCCCTTCAAACCTTGGTCAATGCGCTGGACGATTGAAGAGTGTTTTGAAGTCGGCAAAAGCGAAACGGGTCTGGACGAGTATGAAGTGCGTCATTGGCCGGGCTGGTATCGTCATATCACCCTGTCGATGCTGGCCTTAGCTTTCCTGACCGTGACGCGATGTCAAGCCCTTCCGATGGACAGTACAAAAAAACAAGTCGCTGCCGGAGCCTGACCTGTTGCCCTTGACTGTCTCGGAAATCCGTCGCCTCATTGGGCGTCTTGTATGGAACATGGCACGCTCGGTAGAGTTCATCTTAGCCTGGTCCGTCTGGCGGCGACGACATCAGGCGCGTGCCAAACATTGTCATTATCGTCACCGACAGGCTGTTTTACATACTATCTGCGGCTGTAGTACTAGACTTTTCATTTCAGGGAACAGGATTTTATGCGACTCAAGGCGATCTGGCTAATAACGCTTGTTTTTGGAATCGTGCTAGCTGCGGACTGGCTACCTCAACTACGTGGTGATATACCCTCTCTATTAAGTAAAACAGGGTGGGTTTGGCCGTATGGTAATCCACGCTGGAATTGGCTCATTCCATGTCTAATCGGTGTAGGAATTTATCTTGTGGGTGCGCGGATAGCTCTGCATCGGCCCGAAAATGGGCGCTATCCTGTTCGACTGATTCTCTGGGCATATCTAGGTGCAGCCCTACTCCCTTTGTTACTCATGACGCTTGATGGCGACCCCTTATTTATCCTTTTCACTCGCGCCGCATCGCCATTAACCGGAGGCTATCAGTACGCGGCGATAATGTCCACCGATTCGAATCGGGATCTTCGCCGATGGCCCGATTTTACTGAAGATTATCTTGCTCAAGTCCATATTCAGCCAAGCGGAGTAGCCCTAGATCCTCCTGGTATTTTTGCTCTTTATCAGGCAAACCAAACTATACTTGAACAAACTCCCCCTGTTGCAAATGCACTTGACGGATGGGTACGTCCACAGCAATGTCAAAATCTTTACATGATGACTTGGTCTAGTGCAGAAATGTCTAGCGCTTGGCTTCAAATGTTCATGCCATTGTGGGCATCGCTTGTCGTTGCGCCACTATACAAACTAGGCAAGCTACTCTTTAACGAGAAACAAGCAAGGATGGCTGTTATTCTGTGGCCCCTAGTACCTGGTGTCTCGATTTTTGCGCCGCGTTTCAACACTTTCTACCCTCTCATAACACTTGTAATGCTATTGTTGTTATGGGAGGGTATGAAGCGAAACCAAGTTGCAAAAATCGTGCTAGGTGGATTTGTACTCTCTGTTGGTATGTTCTTTAACTTGTCTCTAGTGCCACTTGGTTTATTAGCTGGATTGTTAATAATCGGCTTTCGACTGCACAACTGGGAGCGACTTACTGCCGACCTTGTTTTCTTTGGGGGTGGTTGTGTCTCAGCTTGGATAGTTTTCTGGGCATTATCAGGAATCGCGCCAGATACATTAATCCGTCATTCCATGAGCGCTCATTCTAAATTGGATCGACCCTATGTTCCTTGGATGGTAGTTCACACCTACGACATGTTCTTGTTCGTTGGGCTACCACTCGCTTTTTTAGCAATCTGGAGAATTACGCAGCTACGCCGCGCAAATAAGAATGGAGATCTATTAGCAGGGGCCGCATTTTTGACGCTGGTTATCCTAGTACTTAGCGGAACGGCTCGCGGCGAAACAGGGCGAGTTTGGTTGTTTTTCGCCCCTATTTGGGTTCTATTAGCCGCAGATTTCTTAATCACGCGAAAGTCCTACGAGCGATTTTTGACATTGATCATCCAGGCGGGAATATTACTAATCATGGCAGCCTTTTTACGCGCAACCTTCACCTCTTTAACAGTTCCACCAACCCCGCCTACTGCTACTCCTGCTATGTTCCCAATGGATAGTCACTTTCAGCAAGGAAGCGATCAAGTTACCTTAACAGGTGTCAGTATAGAAACTGCATTTGATCAGATCACACTACATTTACTATGGCGCGCAGATAGTCCCGTCCACAGACCCTATGTTCTATCTATGGTAGTACTCCCACCTGATGGTTCATCCTACGACAGCCTAAACTGGAATCCGCTCGGCTGGAACTATCCGCCTTCATGCTGGAAATCAGGGCAAGTATTTGATGATATTGTTCAAATCCCGCTTGGTGATCCTCCAATTTCAGGCGGCTGGTTGTTTAGTCTATCCATTCATGATATGTACACGGGCGAACCCATGCAGGTTACTAATCCTGATGGACAAGTTTCCAATCAAGTTGGGATTGGACCAGTCAACACGCCATGATCAAACTAAAGGTATGGAAGTAGAAAGCAATAACTCTACTTTCGCTTGCCACGTAGAATCTGTGAAACACGTTGCTCGGACATTCCAAAAACTTGGGTAAGACAACTAACTTGCTATCCGGCTGCATAACGCGCTCTTATTTCCTGATTGCGCTCATGTTTTGTTGGCGTAGGGTCGGTATAGCGTAGCTAAATGCGGGAAAATTCAACCTGGAGGCAGTTTGCTCTTTTTTGCTGTCAAAAACTATCAAACAGGGTAGAGTGGAGAACTGGAAGAATAACACGGCGAGGTGACCAGTGCAAAAAGCGGTCCTGCTGATAGAAAGCGGCCTGATTGTAGTGTTGTTGATGCTGGTGCTGTGGCAGCGGTATCAACGGACCATCAAACGGTGGTGGAAAAACTGGCGAGCGAAGCCCAAACGCACGCGGACGATGCGCCCCCGCACGCCCGATGACTGTCAAGACTGCCGCTTGGCGGAGGCGGAGACCGGTCCCAGTCGAAGCCAAGCACGACGTGCCTGGCGGGAAGTGAAAAGTCGGCGCGGACGACCCAAAAAACATGACAGAAGCGGGCAAGCATGCCTGAATCCCGCCTGTGAATACTATAAGGATACGGATCCCGCCTTTCACGCGTTGCGTTGGGATGGACAGCGCAATACCTGTGAAGCAACCGATCAGTGGGAGTGTGGCGCGGGCGGCAGCAAACACACCGCCCGCTTGGGTACCCCGCTGTACCGGCTCAAGACGACCCGTGAACGCGTGACGATGGCGACGCACATGGCGATGAAGGGCATGAGCATCGCGGACATCAGTGAAATCATGGGACATAGTCCAAGTACCATTGCCCGATGGTTGGAACGGGATGGGGACCATAGTGAAAAACTCCACGCCGCGTACTTCAAAGAGCTGAATGTCGTGCATATTCAACTGGATGAACTGGTGACCAAGGTCCGACGCTGGGCCAAGCGCGTCTGGGTGTGGACCGCCCAAGACGTGCAATCGAAAGCCTGGTTGGCGTGGTATGTCGGTGGACGTACCCAGGCGGATGCCCACCGCATTGTGCATCAGGTCACTCAGATTCTGGCTGTACTCTGCGTGCCGGCGTTTACCAGTGACGGGCTGCGGCAGTATTTCTATGCCTTGACCGCGCATTACGGGCATTGGGTGGAGGAAGACGGTAAACGTAAACCCGTCTGGCAGGTGCTTCCGTCCTTGTTGTATGGTCAGTTTCGCAAACTGAAAGTGGGCCGCAAGCTCAAGCACGTATACACCAAGATGCTGTGTGGTGAACGGTCAACGCTGTTTACAGTGCTCCAGTCGATTGGGCTGAGTGGGGGGATCCAAACCAGCTATGTGGAACGTCTAAATCTCACCATTCGCCATCTGGTGTCTGCTCTGCGGCGACGGACCTGGGCCTTGGCGCATAGCGCGCGAACTTTGCGCTGGCGGGTGGCCCTGGCGGCAGCTTACTATAATTTCTGTCGCCCGCATTTTTCGCTGCGGGTAGCCCTTGGTGGAGGCCCGTAGTCTCAAAATATTGGTGCAATAGCTGATTTCCCCTTGTAACGGGCCATCAATTGGTGTCGCCCCCTATGAAGATTGCTCGCCGCTATCACAAAAAATGCCGAGAGCAGATCGTTAGCCTGCTCTCGGCATCTCTCGAACACCACGCGCACTGAATACGCTTGCCGGCTACTCCACGGCCTGTATGGTTGAAATATTCAATCTGAGCCTCTTTTTCCCCTCAAGGATGTGGGGTGCAGTCTGATCACAGTCGCTTGCCCGATGACAGAACGGTCAAAGCAACCAGCAGCAATGCTTCTCAACGGTGGTATGCTTGAGGGTTTGCCATACCCGGCGAGGAGAAGGAAGTTCAATGATCTTTCGGTGGATCTTATGCTTGTGGTCGTTCATCCTGGATGTGGCAGCGGTCAGCCGATTAACCGAGGACGACAAAGATCTGGAAATCATGCTGCTGCGTCAACAACTGCGGATCGTCGAGCGGAAGCAACCCCGTGGTCCATCCATTCCCTGCTGGCAGAAAGTGCCATTGGCCGCGTTGGCGATGCGCCTCAAAAGCAAAAGCCCGAACGCTCGTCAGCAGCTATCGGAGAGTATCATCCTTTTTAAGCCCGAAACGGTCATCGGTTGGCATCGCGCCTTGGTGAAACGGAAATGGACCTTCAAACAGCACCAGCGACCGGCGGGTCGCCCCCGGACGGAGGCGGACATCGAAGCTTTAGTCGTCCAGCTGGCGCGGGACAATTCCCGGTGGGGCTATGACCGGATCGCAGGAGAACTACAGAAACTGGGCATAACGTTCACCCCGACTACCGTGAAGCATATCCTGGAACGGCAGGGCATCCCGCCTGCTCCTCAGCGAGGAAAGAGCAACTGGCGTACCTTCTTGAATCATTACCAGCAGCAAATGCTCGCCTGTGATTTTTTGACCGTCAAACCCTCGGCTTGCGCACAGTCTACATCCTGTTTTTGATCGAGGTGGGAACACGACGCGTCCATTTGGCGGGCTGTACCGCTCATCCCGATCAGGCCGGGGTGACCCAGCAAGCCCGTCAACTGACCTGGATGCTCCAGGATCGATTTCCCGCAGCGCAACCGATGAAGTTTCTGATTCATGATCGCGACACCCAGTTCTCGCGCGCTTTTGATCGGATTTTCCTCGCCGAAGGGATCGAGATGGTCTTGACACCCTCTCGCGCACCGAAAGCCAATGCCTTCGCAGAGAGGTGGGTGCGGTCTCTCCGCGCGGCGTGCCTGGATCGCCTCCTCATCATCAACGAGCGTCACCGGCATCGTGTCGTGAGCGAGTCCGTGGCATTTGATAATGAAGCGCGCCCCCATCAAGGTCTGGAGCAACAAACACCGATCCCTGATCAGCAACGCTGCAAGGATGGCGCTATTCATTGCCGGGACGTATTGGGCGGCTTGCTGCATGACTACGATCGTCAAGCTGCTTGACTCGTTTTCTCACCTGGATTGTTTTTTCAACCCTACAGGGTTGCTGGATCGATATCAGCGATTGTTTGGGCAGCAAAAAACAGCGACAGCACCCCTTTCCCATTTTCCCCGCGTTCAACTACCTATGCTCGCACAAATGATCTTCATGAATTTTTCGTGAATTTTGTGACGAACCCTTGATTATAAGCAATGGCTGATCTAGGCTCATAAACAATAACCTCATATGCAAGGGGGCCTTCTCATGACACGCATTTGTAAATGCGCCTGTTTACTCGTGTTAGTCCTCGCATGGCAATTATCCCTGACACCACCCTCCGCCCATGCAACAAGTATTACCAGTTTTTCCTGGCAAACCAGCACCTCGTCCAACTGTGCGGCTGGCACTCATTTCGACTGGAACATTACGGTTACTGGAAATGCCGATGATGGCGCCGGTTGGGATCTGTATGGAATGCGCATGTTTGACTACAACGGAAATAAACTGGACGATTGGCCGAGTTATATGGCCGGTATTGGATCACCGATATCGCTGAATTCTTTTGCTGAAATTGCCCTTGCGACGCCTACTGCTCGCCCCTTTTATATCGAATTTTATGAGGTTGGTGTCGGTGGCGGCGGGATCATGTACAGCACCGTATTTGATCCTGGGTGCTCGAACCTACCCACCTACGCGCCCAATGTTACCATCAATGACGTGACCCATACCGAAACTGACAGCGGCACCACGACCTATACTTTTACGGTCACGCTGTCATCGGCTTATAAGTATCCCGTTGATGTGACCTGGACGACAGCGAATAATACGGCGGTGGCGGGCAGTGACTACGTCGCCGCCAGCGGCACAGTGCATTTTGCGGCGAACGAACTCTCTAAGACGCTTGACGTTACCACGAACAATGACAATATTTTTGAGATCAACGAGACGTTTTTTGTCAATCTGACGGGTGCAAGCAACGCGGCGATGATCACAGACAGTCAGGGCGTCGGGACGATCACGAATAACGATCCCATGCCAAGCGTGACTCTCAGCGCCAGCCCCACCACCATCAGTGAAAATGGCGGCTCCTCAATCGTCACGGCAGCGCTTTCCAGCGTGGCCGGGGTTGATACGACTATCAACCTGGGTTTCACTGGAACAGCAGCCAGCGGCACCGATTACAACACGACCGGTACCGCGATTCTGATCCCATCCGGCAATTCCAGCGGCAGCATCACGATTAATGCCATTGATAACAGTGTCGATACAGTGGACAAAACTGTGATCGTGGATATTGTCGGCGCGACCAACGCCACCGAAAGTGGAGTGCAGCAAAGTACCATCACCCTTGAAGATGACGACGAAACTGCGGTAACCCTGGCGCTAACGGGGAGTCCGCTGGCGGAAAACGGCGGCACAGCTACCGTTACTGCCAGCGTTCCCACTCCAATTGGGGAAGTTGTGACCGTTAATCTGGGATTCAGTGGAACGGCCACATCGGGCACTGATTACACAGCGTCCAACACGGTGATCACCATTCCAATCGGCGGTACCAGCGGCAGCAGTACGCTCACAGGCATGGATGATCCAACCGATGAGCCAGACGAAACG
>CAYYNB010000232.1:0-7937 GCA_964472565.1 uncultured Anaerolineaceae bacterium | reverse complement strand
GCATTTTTTACCTTTTTTCCCCTCAGCCTGCGTTTATAGGGGGGGCGGGGGACCGGGCAGTTCCTGCCATAATATCCCACTTCTTGCCAGGATCTGACCCTTTTGTAAGCGATTTCTCCCTCAAATGGCCCCAAACAGGGTCGCAAAGGGGGGGGCGGGGATCAGCTTTGAAATTTAGAGATAGTGAGCGCTGTTTATGGACATTTTACTCGACTACGGCCAAACAGGACTTCCCATCACCCTGCCGGATGACGCCAACATCACGCTTATCCATCCGCGCCATACGGATGCCATTTCCGATCCCCAAACGGCGTTACGCCATGCGCTCCACCATCCCATCAATTCACCATCCTTGTCCGATTGTGTGCGTTCCGATCAAACCGTCGCGGTTGTCTTTAGCGACATCACGCGCGCCACACCCAATCACCTCATGCTTCCCGCAGTACTGGCGGAACTTTCCCACGTGCCCGCTGAAAACATCGTCCTCTGTAATTCGCTCGGTACGCACCGCGCCAACACCCGCGCAGAATTGGAACATCTCTTAGGCAAGGCTATTGTTCAGCGTTACCGCATCGAACAGAATAATTGTTTTGACCCCTCCACGCAGCTTTATCTGGGAACCTCGTCCCACAATCATCCCATCTGGATCAATCGCGTCTACATGCAAGCGGATGTGAAAATCCTGACCGGCTTCATTGAACCGCACTATTTTGCAGGTTTTTCAGGTGGCGGCAAAGCGGTTATGCCCGGCATGGCAGGCCAGCCAACTGTCTTAGGCAATCACGACGCCGGAATGATCGCCAATCCCCAGGCAACCTGGGGCATCACCTGGGGCAATCCCATCTGGGAAGAAGCCCGCGAAGTCGCGCTCAAAACCAATCCCACGTTTCTACTCAATGTCACGCTCAACCGTGCCAAACAAATCACAGGCGTTTTTGCGGGCAGTCTGGAATCCGCCCACGACGCCGGAATTGCCTTTGTCCGCGACACTGCCCTGGTTCCGGTTGATGATCTTTTTGATATAGTGATCACGACCAATTCCGGCTATCCCCTCGATATGAACTTATACCAGTGTGGCAAAGGGCTGAGTGCTGCCGAGCGGATTGTCCGTCCCGGCGGTTCGATCATCATGGCGGCTGAATGTTCCGAAGGCATCCCCGATCACGGTTTATTTGGCGAGATGCTCCACGCTGCGCACACACCCGCAGAACTCTTCCAGCATGTGATGAAACTCCCGGAACCCTTACAGGATCAATGGGCTGCGCAAATCCAGAGTCGCATCCAGTTAAAAGCCAATGTATATCTCTATTCGGATCATTTTACTGATGATCAGATTCGGGAATGCCTCTTGTTCCCTTGCCGCGACATCCCAGCTTTAGTCGCAACCCTGCGCAACCAATACGGCCCTGCTGCCCGTATCTGTGTGCTTCCCGAAGGACCGCAGACCGTGCCCTACTGTTTAGCCGAGATGAGAACCTGATGATACCCTATCCCTACCCACCCTATCGTGGTTTGCGCCGCCCCCTGTACGCGCCTAATGGTATCGTTGCTACCAGCCAACCCTTAGCCGCCCAGGCCGGGTTATCGATGTTGCTGCGCGGTGGTAACGCTGTCGATGCTGCTGTTGCTGCCGCTATCACCCTGACCGTCGTCGAACCCGCCTCATGCAGCCTGGGCGGTGATGCTTTTGCCCTGGTCTGGGACGGCACAACCCTGCATGGCTTAAACGGTTCAGGTCGCTCCCCCGCCGCGCTCACCGCCGATCTGTTACGCCAGCGTGGGCACACCGAAATGCCGGATAATGGTTGGCCTACGGTTACAGTTCCTGGTGCGCCCGCCGCCTGGTCGGATCTGCATGCCCGCTTCGGCAGGCTGCCCTTTGCCCAACTCTTTGAACCGGCGGTTAGTTATGCCGAACGCGGCGTTCCCGTTGCCCCTGTCGCTCAATACGATTGGCATTGGGGTCTTGCCAAACTTCCAACCGACCCGGAATATGAACCCTGTCGCGCGCTTTTTGCCCCAACTGGACAGGTTCCCCACGTCGGCGAGCGCTGGCATTCCGCTGATATGGCGCAGAGTCTGCGCCGCGTGGCCGAAACCAATTCACAGGCGTTCTACCAGGGTGAACTGGCTGAATTAATGGTCGCCTTCTCACGGGCCACCGGTGGTTTCCTTACCCCGGATGACTTAGCCCACCATACCAGTACTTGGGTTGATCCCATCAGTACCACCTATCGCGGTGTCGAAGTCTGGGAAATCCCACCTAACGGACAAGGGCTGGCCGCGCTTCTGGCCCTCAATATCCTGGAAGGCTTCGACTTACCTTCCCGTGCTGCGGCGGAAAGTTATCATCTCCAAATCGAAGCGATGAAACTTGCTTATGCGGATGCCCAACATTACATTGCCGATCCCGCCTCGATGGCGATGCCCGTTGAAGCCTTGCTCTCCAAAAACTATGCCGCTGCCCGCCGCCGCCTGATTAGCGAACATGCGCAGATACCTGCCCCCGGCGCACCCCTGCACAGCGACACGGCATACCTCTGCACAGCCGATTCGGATGGCATGCTGGTCAGCCTGATCGAATCGACTTTTTCCGGTTTTGGTTCCGGCCTTGTCATTCCAGGAACTGGCATCGTGCTTCAGAATCGTGGTAGCGGTTTTAGCCTCGACCCCAATCATCCCAACTGCCTGACGCCCTGCCAACGGCCTTACCACACCATCATTCCCGGTTTTCTGACCAGACAGGGTGAACCCATCGGCCCGTTTGGTGTCATGGGTGGACACATGCAGCCCCAGGGTCATGTCCAGGTCGTTGTCAATACCGTAGACTATGGCTTTGATCCACAGGTTGCGCTCGATGCGCCGCGCTGGTTCTGGTGGGCTGATCGTTATCTGAAGCTGGAGCCAACACTTGATCCGGCTGTGGTCCAGAATCTATCGGAACGCGGCCACGAAGTGGATGTCGATAGCGATATAGATATTTTTGGCCGAGGACAGGCCATCTGGCGGCTTCCCTCTGGCGGTTACATCGCCGGAAGCGACAGCCGCGCCGATGGCTGTGCGGTTGGGTATTAATCCAGCAGATTGCGGCGATTTCGGCCCTGTCGCTTGGCGGGTGTGCCCGAATCGCCGCCCCGATAATCGGGTGCAATAATCCCGATTACGCGGCAGTTTCGTTTATCCAACAGGCGGCTTTGCAGCATTGGATCGATCTCTTCAATGTGCTGTGTGGTAGTGAATAGTGTGGGAAGTCGGCTCAGGTAGCGGTGATCCGCAAGCTGGCGAATCTTCTCTAACGCCCAGGGCGTTGCATTGCGCAGATCAAGCTGATCGAGAATCAGCAGCGAAACTGTTTGTAGTTCGCGGAACCGCTTATCCAGCGAAATCCCCGTTCCACCGCTAAAAGCTGCCCGCAAATAATCGAGCAGATCAGGCACCGTCATCAAAATCACCGAATCGCCATGACGCTGTCGGTAATTGCCAATCGCCGCCGCCAGGTGCGTTTTACCGCAGCCGTTAGGCCCCAAAAATGCAAGCCAGCCTTGCGGTGACTTTGCATATGCGACTGCCGTTTGGAATGCATTATGCAGGTTTTGTTGTTCGTTTTCCGGCAAACTGGGACGTGGCTCAAATGACTCGAAAATCATATCACCGTACAGGCTGAGATTCGAAGCCGAATTGGACTCGTTGGTGACATTCCCCCGGCGATAATCAGGCAGATACAAATTTACCTTTTGTGTAAGTTCCCAATCCAGTATCCGGCTGCGAATCCGTGGCTCAATCTCCGTTGGATCGCGGTTCGTAGTAAGAACAGTGGGCAGCTTATTCTGGTAGCGATGGTTGATCAGTTGGTACAACTTTTCCTGTGCCCAGGGCGTTGAGCTTTCCGCACCCAAATCATCCAGAATCAACAGCGGCACTTCCCGCACCCGCTCAAACAGTTCGTCATATTCAATCTCCGATGACGGCGCATAAGCCGAGCGCAGATGATCGAGCAGATCCGGCGCGGTCACAAACATAACATGATCACCCTGTGCTAGCCGGTAATTCGCCACCGCTGCCGCCAGATGTGTTTTGCCGCTCCCAAAGCTGCCCTGGAAGAACAGCCATCCACTCGGTTGTTCAGCATAGCGGCGTACCTGTTGGTAGACTTCCTTCAAAGTACCCAATTCTTCGGGCGTCAATCCGCCCGGTGGCTCAAGTGAAAAATTATCAAACGTTTTATCTGCAACTGAATCCAGATTGCTCAGCGTCACCAGTTGGCTGGCTCGCCGTGCCGCCACAATATCCCGCTGGCAGACACACACAAACGCTTTGCCAAAGTCGGGATGTCCCACCGGAACGTTGCGCGTAACCAAACCCATCCCCCCACAGATCGGACAGGTTTCTTTGGCTTCAGTATTCGATGAAATCGGCGAGTTCTCCCTGGACATACCGATAGCGATCCGCTTTAGTTGATTGTTTAAGCTGTCCACGATCTTTTCCTTCGTTCTGCCACCGTTCCAGAATCGCCATGACATAGCGCCAGTTGCGCTTGTTTCGCTCCACGGCTAAACGAATCGCTTCTTCGATCCACGCAGCCGGATAATCGCGTTCTGCCTCGCGGAGTTGCTCTCCAATCATCGGCGTCAGCGGGCCAATATTCTGTTCATACAGGGTATAAATGTTAGGTCGTTCCACGACAAGCGCCACCGGACAATCGCGCCCGCCATATTTGAAGCGCCCGTCTTCAATCGCACGCAAAGCATTTCGCCCGCGAACCGTATTGAGGAAATAAAGCTCTTCTGGCCCTGTTGTCCCTTCAACAGAAGCATGCAGCAACGCGCCGCGTGAGGTGGCATTTTCGAGTGCGTTTTTTACTTTTTCGCCAGCACTTGCCGGGTCCGCATCAATCCCACTCAAGAATAATTTATCCTCAAGAATTTCACGCTCAATCAAATATCGAAACTCGCCCTCCTGTTGGGTCAGCACCCAAAAGGCATAGAGGATCAGCTTAAGCTCTACCGGATCATCAATCGCCGGAAGCAGTTCACTAAAGAACAGATTTGGAATAGCGACAGTACGTGTTTTACCAGGAGGAAAACCGTTGAATCCTTGCATAATCCCACACCACCCGAAGTTTGAGACGACGATCTAAATGATAACGAATGAGAACCGCAAATACTGTAAGAACATTCTAATATCCGACCAGATCAACGTCTGTTTTTCGTAGATTGGCAAACTGGGTCAGTTCCTTGCGGAAGTAGAGCGCCACATTTCCGGTTGGCCCATTGCGGTGTTTTGCCACGATAATATCAGCCTGGTTGGGCCGTTCTGTATTTTCGTTATAAACCTCGTCGCGGTAAATAAACAGAACAACGTCTGCGTCTTGCTCAATGCTGTTATGGACAATGAGATTATTGGCGACAAAATTACTCGGTCCAGGTACCGTTAGATCGTAGACATCTGTTTCACCGTCGGGCACAATAGACACGATTTTGTCCCAGTACACATCACTATTGGCTAAGCTAGCTAGCTCTTCAGATTGAACTATTTGAGCCACCCGACTAAGGTTCTGCTTGTAAATGGCTGTCCCACAATAGGCCTTGCCTAATGTACACCCATCGCCAATCAAATGGCCCAATAATCCCAATTCACTATGAGTTAGAGTTTGATCTCCAAGTGGAACAAGGTTTCGCGGCAGAGCAATATGCTCCCCGACTGTTAATTCATCCAATCGTTTCCAGCCATCTATTGTTAAAAAGCGGTGATTGGCAGTTGCTCGAATGGTGCGTCCAAGTTGAGTCGTAAGGCGAAAAACAGGCTTCGTGCCCGTACAAAATGCGCGTGTCACTAAGTTCGCTTCCAGTTTCCAGTTTTCCGGGTTGAGACTCGTTACGCGAAACCCGGTTTGCCCCACTAAAGCGCGGATAGGAATAGAACGTCCAGTGTCTGGCAAGTGGACCAGTGTATCCCCAGCGAGACATCCCGACTCGCGCAGGTCCGAAAGCTGCGGGCGCTTGTCTTGCCGCTGCTCAACCGCGCGTGAGAGTTGGGCTGCCGCCAGCACCGGTACATTCAGTTCACGTGCGACTTGTTTCAGATTGCGCGAAATAAAGCTGATTTCCTGCACACGATTATCGTTGCGCCCTAGCCCGCCAATCATCAGTTGCAGATAATCGACCAGCACAAGGTCTAGCCCAAATTCACTGTAGAGACGGCGGCATTTAGTGCGCATCTGCAAAGGTGATAGCGCTGGCGTGTCATCCAGGTAAATCCGTAAATTGCTCAGGTTGCCCGTCGCCTCGACAAACAGCGCCCATTCGCGCTCATCCAGTTGACCAATACGTAGGCTGTGGGTGCTGATCCCCGTTTCAGATGAGATCAGGCGCTGCACGATTTGCTCGTTGCTCATTTCCATGCTGAAAATCGCCACGCGAGACTTCCGGCGAGCAGCGTTTAATGCCGCGCTGAGCAGCCAGGATGTTTTGCCCATACCGGGTCGTCCAGCCACAATCACCAGGTCCGACTTTTGCAGACCGCCGAGCAGATTATCCAGATCATCAAATCCCGTTGGAACGCCGAGCGCTGTGCCTTGCTGCTCATAGAGCATTTCGATGCGATCAAAGTATTCGCTGATCGCCACATCAATCGGCACCAACTCTTTGCGCAGCCGTCGTTCAGTGACCGCAAACAGCGCCGCTTCTGCCCGATCAACCACTTCATTGATGTCAGCGCCCTCTTCATGCGCCAACTGGGCAATTTCACTGGCTGCGTTAAGCATTCTGCGCCGGATCGCGGCTCGCTCAACAATCCGTCCGTATGCTTCAGCGTAGATAGACGACGGCGTATGGTTGATCAGATAAGTGATATAGGCCGCGCCGCCAATCTCCTCCAATTGGCTTTGGTTACGCAGCTCTTCGACTACGGTCAAATAATCGATTTGTTCATCCCGCTGTTGCAAATGCAGCATCGCTTCATACACCCAACTGTTGCGGACAATAAAAAAATCATCCGGCTGGAGAAAGGATGCCACATCAAATAACGCTTCAGGATTGATCAGGATAGACCCTAACACCGCCTCTTCAGCTTCAACACTGTGAGGGGCCATTCGATCAGGCGGAAGGACAGCAGACTCCTGTTGACTCATTATTAACCTTCAGTTGGCAACATCGTTAATCGGGTTACAGATGGCAAAACGGGGCCGCTGATGATATGGCGGTCCCGTTTACAATTGGCGTGTAAATACCGGTAGGAACTACTCTTCTTCGTCCTCGTCTAAATCATCGAGATCCAGCGACTCGACAAAATCTTCAAAAATACTCAGACGTTTGGAGGATTCTTCGCCTTCAGCACCAGGGGCAGTTTCGCTTTCGACTTCTTCATCTGGCATGATCGCGGCCCGATCCATGACCGCATCTTCGACGAAGATCGGCACTTCCAGGCGAACAGCAAGGGCAATCGAGTCACTGGGGCGTGAGTCAATAGCAAGGGTTTGCCCATTCAACTCAATGACAATCTGGGCGAAGAACGTATCTTGCCGGAGATCGTTGACAACAATGTGTTTGACACGTCCGCCCAATTCACTAATGACCGACTTTAAAAGGTCATGGGTTAAGGGGCGTTCCACAGTTTGGTTTTGCAATTTAAGTGCAATTGCTTCAGCTTCGCATGGCCCAATAAAAATAGGAAGATATCTGCCGCTGTTCGGGTCTTTTAAGATCACGACACGCAACTGAGACATTAAACTGACGCGAATACTGTCGATATACACCTTAATCATGAGCCTGTCCCCGAAAATTCAGCGTTTATAACGTACAATGATAGGCCATAGTATAATTCGATTATATCACCAAGTTACAAAGGCTCGCAAAGCTACTCCGGCTCGATAGTGTATCTTTGTCGGATTTTGTTGAAAAACTCAGCGAACACTTTCTATAAGAAGCCAACGGGACGAA
>CAYYNB010000231.1:0-8083 GCA_964472565.1 uncultured Anaerolineaceae bacterium | reverse complement strand
TGAGTTGGCCAAGACTTTCCGGCAGTGTTTGCAGCAGGTTGCTGTCCAGCCAAAGTTTTCGTAATTGGGTGAAGTGGCCAATACTCTCCGGCAGGTTCTGTAATTTATTGTTGCTCAGGATAAGGCTTTCCAACCGAGTAAGACTACCAATACTCTCTGGCAAAGTTGTGAGACTGCTCCGGCTAAGATCAAGCTCGGTAGCCCCTTGTTCGAGCGCTTCTTGAATGCGCTGTACGGCTTCGTCGGTTGACATGTTTTCCTCCTGTTTGGCCTGGCGATCACTCGCAAAGCACACGGCACGGTTGACCGTTACTCAACCGATGTGAGTTTCCAGATGCACGTCTTGCCATCGGCATCAGCCATCGCCAGAAGCCGGTTATCCTCGCTTAGCACCATGCATGTTAATTCGGAGTGCTCCGATTCAATCCTGGCCAGTTCGCGGCCACTTACAACCTCACCCAAACGTTTATCCATCAACACCTAATATGCCCCGTCAGGTTAGATAATCCATGCCTCGCCAGGTTCGTCGGATTTGACCCAGCCATCAGGTGTGCGTTTTAAGACGGTTGTTCCACCGCCGCCACCGCACCTGTTCGGAGTAACCTGAACCAGACTCTGCCGCACGATGATCGCCTGTGTGCCCGTATAGTACAAGGCAAATTCTGTCCGCCAAATAACTTGTGTGCCGCGCTGTGCCAGAAACTCTGCTGCCTCACAGGGTTCCCAGCGACCTTCTCGCGCCACCCAACAAGCGAGTATGTGCTGAGGGGCTAGCCCTTCGCCTTTCAGAAGGTGTCTTCCATATTGCACGCTCACACGGTCGGGGCTGAGGTGTGCGCGGAGACCTCCTTCCGGTGGACTCTCAGAAGAGGGGTACATTAATGCGGCAACCGCCTGTTGTAGATCGTCGGGGATGTCAAGTGGTATAGAGACAGGTGTCTCTGGTTTGGAACCCAACAGTTTTCTAAGCAAACTTACTAGAGACGTCATTTCAACCCCCTCGAGAAAAAACCGTGTAGGTGATATACGCGGTTTCACCTGATACACTCTATTCAATTCAAAGAGGCAGCAGACATATCGTCAGACTTCCTGTTCCAGGTGCTGCTGCCCAATTTCTGTCTGAAATAAGGTGAGCATATCAAGCCACCGGTCGAGAACATTTGTGAGATCGTCGCCCAGGATCGCAGGTTAATATTCATTTAACTGAGATGCCCGCTCTAAATTGAGCGCCAGCAGCCGCCGCAGAATCTCTTCCTTATCATCCAACACCGCATACTCCCAGCCATACGCCTCACACACGGCGCGATCTAGCGCCCGGTGCAGCGCGTCTAACCGGGGCGCGAAATCGCCTGCCGCTGCGATGATCTTCGGGTGCTTTTTGCCTTCGGGCGCGGAGATGCCACGAAACACCAGCAGCGCATTGTAGAGATTGGTCAGCGTGCGATCCTTGAGAATGCGCTCTGAGGCTCCCGGCGGGTTGAGCCACACTTCGCGCTCCTCGTGAAGCTGCTGCGCGGCGGCGCTGATGGCAAGATAGGCGGGATGCTCGGTGGGTTCCTGACCGGGCGACCACGGAAACGGGAAAGTTTCGAAGCAGGTCGTAGTATTGTAAGTTGGATCATTCCCTTTGCCATGCCAAGAGGATGTGGCTAAAGACCATACTTCGTGAATTTGGGAATGCAAAACACCAAAATGATAATCCTGATCACTCGCAATAACGACTGTGCGAGTATCAGGCCATACGTTTATCGGCAGCCACACGAAAATGCGGTGTTTGGCAACTCGTGGCGTACAAATGAAGCAAGCCAAATCAGCTAGGGCTTGGCGCATAGCAGGGCGAGGTTTTTCATGGAGCCACCAGTTTTGACGCAATACTTCTTGGCGATTTTCCTGACGAACCGGATAGACAGCCTCCTTTACAAAAGCAAACGGAAGTTCATAAAGTTGTGCCTGTTCCAATGGAGTGTCAAATCCAAAATCAACGATCCATCTTCCCGACCATCTTCCTGTAATGTCCTGGGCCACATAAAATGGACGTAAGACGTCCGAATTATCGACTCCCGAACGATTTTGAGCTTTCAGCATCATTCGGGCTTGGCCTTCGTCAATTTCAAAAGGTCCCGTTTTTTGCCCGCCAATAAAACCCCTGCCCGAATTCTCACCCAATTGGCGTGCAATAGTGATATCAATCTTGGCTGTCAGATTCGGGTGAATTTCGGTCACTTGGGCACTATCAAGGTATTTTTTTGTTTCCAGCCCTGCATCAAAACCCACCATCGAGACTCGAACGGCTGCGCCATCAAGAATCCAGTCGCGATCCGACCATGCCATGAAAATATCGCCGGTTTCTTTGATGCGATCCAGAACTCGCCGATTTGACCCACTCCTAATGGAGTTAGTCGATAACAACCCGGCGCGTTTGACATGACCATGTTCAATCATTTGTCGTGCTTGCTCAAACCAATAGCAGACAAGGTCACTTTGTCCTGGTATTTTGTCTTCATAGAGGCTGCGCAGAACATCCACATACTGATCACCCAATTCTGAGCGCATCTTCTTATCGCCTAGAAACGGCGGATTGCTCACAATCACATCCACGCTCGGCCATTCCGGTTCGACCGGATTTCCGTCCTGGTCAAATGCCAGGATCGCGTCCATCTGCTGGATGTTGCGCAGCGGTTCCAGAATTGGTTCCTTGAACGATAGATAGCCGTTGTTCTGCTGCCACTGGATGTAGCCGATCCAAACCACAATCGAGGCGAGATCGTGCGCGATGGGGTTGATCTCAATGCCGTACAACTGGCGCGGATGTACTTCGGGAATCGCCAGCGGCAGATTGCGCCACAGAGGATGGTGAATTACTTCTTTTTCCAGGTCTTTGAGCAGTTGCAGCGCGACATACAGGAAATTGCCCGATCCACATGCCGGATCGAGCACAGTCACAGAGCGCAGCCGGGCCAACATGCGCTCACGCAGCGCCAGCAGTTCGTTGGCAAAGCGGGTGATCGTCGCGCGTATTCCATCATTCAGCGCGGCGTCGTACTTCTCGCGCACCGGCGCGGCTTCCGCCTGGATTGTCTCCCACTCGCGGCGGAGCGGCTGCATCAGCACCGGCTCGACGATCAGCAGAATGTCGCTGCGGCTGGTGTAATGCGCGCCCAACTGCGCTCGCTTGGATGGGTCCAAACTGCGCTCGAACAGCGTCCCGAAGATGGCCGGTTCAACCGAGGACCAGTCCACGTTGCACGCTTTTAGAAGCGCAGTGAGGGCCTCTGCGCTCAGTTCTTCGACCACCACGTCATCAAACAGGATGCCATCAAACCAGCGAATATCGCGGAACTGGACCTTGCCGCCCTGCGCCATCGCCTGGAACAACTGCTGGGTGTACGTCACAAAGTCGCGGGGTTTGGTGCGCGTTTGCTCGACAATCTCGGTAAACAGCCCTTTGCCGCTCAATCCAGCGGGCAGCAGGCCGACATCCTCCGCAAACAGGCAGAATACCAGCTTGGTGAGAAAATGCGCGATGCGTTCCGGTGCGGCGTCCCAGGCGCGCATATTATCCGCGATGTCTTTGAAGCCCACCGCGGCATCGGCAGTCACTTCTTCGGCGGTACGTTCCGGGTGGAACTGTTGAGGGTCATCGAACAGCCAGCGCAGCATCCGCTGAATGCGCGTGGTTGTAGCAATATCACGGTTGGCAAAGCGGTGAACGCGTTTTTCCGTGCCGGTGAAGTTGGTGTGGATTTCCCAGTTCTCGATGTCGCAGACAATCAGCAGCGGCGGATTGCCCAGGTACTCGCGGTATTTGAGAAGCTGCTGGTAGGCCGCGTCGAGCGTCTCATACTTGCCTTTGCCTTTGTACTCGATGGCAAAGTGGCCCTTGTACCAGACGTCCGCGAATCCCTGGCCGCCGGTGGTCGTTTTGCCACCGGCCTCAAAGCAGAAAAACTCGCCGGTGGGGTCCATTTCAACAGGTGTTGGATGTCCCACCAGGTGGCACAGGTCCATGAAATGTTCCTGGTAACTGGCGCGTTCTTTGAGTTCGGCGCGTTCCCATTTTTCGGTAAACTGCTGGGGGGTGTAATCTGCCATAGCCCACTAATCTCTACTGGTTTCAAGAAAGGTATAAGTTAGTAGTATAGCACTGGTGACACACTGGGAGAAACAGCGCGAAGGGCGTTAACGGGGGAAAACATGGCCCAAACTGGCAACGAAATAAAAACCGGGCGATTCGCGAAGAACCGCCCGGCGTAGCCGTTCAGACTGCGACCGGCACCGCCGCCAGATCGTTTTCGCCGCGATCAGTAGGCCAATGAATGCCTTCGACCAGGTGATCAACCGCGCGGTGCAAGGATTGGCGAGCTGTCTTGCGGCGCTTTTCGACAAGTTGTTCGATGTGGTGCAGCGCCCAGGCCTGCGAACGCCCCAGGCGCGGGCCGATGCGGTAGGCGCTCAGGCCCAGGTCGTAGAGCCGGGCAAGTTCGGCGAGATCGGCTGCGGAAGTGGTCTGTTTGGGCGCGGTTGCGCGCGTCTCGCCGGTGAGCGCTTCGTAGAAGGTCGTTTGCAGGATGGTCTTGAGCTGCGTATACCGGCGGCAGGTCCAGCCGTGCGCTTCCCGCATTTCCTTGACGCTGTACCCTTCCATCGTGCCGGTCATCAGCCGCTGCATATCGGCCTGATCTTCCGCGCTGAGTGTGTTCATGCCCTGGGCGATAGCGCGCTGTAAATCGATGCGAGTTTCCGCCAGGCGCAGATCGCGCGTTTCGCGTCTGGTGTGGCGGGTGCCGGTGGGCAGGCTCACCAGGTCGAGGGGATCGAGGTCGCCATCGTGCAGATCGTCGCCACCGATGTCGCCTGCCTGAATGAACCGGCGGTTAATGACGCGCTCTTTCTTGTCGTAGAGCGAGTGCGCGTAGATAGTTTTCGCGTACTGCGTGTATCGTCGGGGCGGCTTCTGCTCGAATTCGGCAGGGTTGGCCCGGTAGCGTGTCCAGAGGGTGAGGCGAGTCCGCTGCAAGGCTTCGTCGCGGGTGGCTTCATCGAGGTGGGAGAACGTCGTGTTACCCCAGTTGACGAGAAACGGTTCCATCTCGCTGAGACGGGCTTCGAACTGCTGCATGAGGCGCTGAACGGTGATAGACTGTTGGTGAGACATGGGAAGTTAGCCCTTTCCTTGTCTAAGAGCCGCTCCGGAGCTTCTACCTCCTGGGCGGCTCGCCTTATAAAGGCGGCAATGCGCCGCACCCTGGCGGCTACAGCGCCGGGAGGGGCCCATCAAGGCCCATGCGCATGTCTCACCGTAGTTGGCAAGCGGAAAGCGTGAATAAATCGAGATGGTGGTTCGCGGTGGGCGCGAGCATGAGAGGCAGGGGTTCGCTGGTCCTGCTCGCAGAGTAGTGCCAGCGTATCCCTGCCGTGCCTTGATGGGAGCGGGTCCCGTGCGCTGTACAATCACCGCGTGGCGGGCGCGTTGCGGGTAAAGGTAGCCCCTCACACAGGTGCCGCCATCCTCAAGCGATAGAAAACATGATATGATGAGCAATGGCATCTACCGATGGTCGCCTTGACCATGCAGCTCATCATGAAAACTCAAGAATGGGTGCCCGGTTGGGATGTAAAAGCATCCAGAACGAGTACATTTCAGCTTGTAGGACGTCGTTTGTACTCAGAAGATCGGATGCTATTCATCGTGGTGAAGCAGCGTTTCGGTTTTGTTGGAGCGGTCACTTATGGTCATAATGCAATCTTTGTTCAAATCTCTGAACGAGCGGAAACGTCCTGAGGATGTAGCAGAGATGGTGGCTCAGATTCTTCAAGATGGTCTGTCTCGTACTGAGATACAAATTCTAGACAAGGCAGCTAAACATTCCTTGCGGCGCGGCGTGTGGAAATATACTTCAATGCTGCAAGAATTCTCCCGTCCAATAGGGGCGCAGCGTCAAATTGCGCGTGCTCAGGATCTGTTTGAGACAGCCTACCCCCTCACCCCAGAGGCTAGCAGTGATCCGGATGCAGTGGAAAAGTTCATTCGCGATATCAGCCCTGAAATTCGCAAAGCATTCGGACAGAATGATTTCAAGGCCGATCGCTTGAACCGTACGGCCCGGCGTGAGGGAGGGCTGGATCTGTCCCGAAGGCGCTATAACAAGCTGTTTCGCTTGCTCACTCGGATGGAGTCCAAACTACAAACCCTGATTCGCGAGATCAAAAAATACGAGTTTACCCGTATTGGGAAATCAGGTTTGGCGCATCAAATTACCTGGGAAGACTTCTCCGCAGATGTCAATACAGCGTGCTTTATCGCGTATTACACGGCGCGCTGCAACCTTCGTAGTGAATTTACGATTTACGGCCAACAGCGTCCCTATGATGAGATTGCGGACATGCTTTTTCAACGTTGCAAAGCACAGCCTACTACACGTTGGTGGGCGATCGCCCATGTGTATCCCCACGACGATGTGCTGGTGCATTTAAGCGATGAACAAAAAGGGGAGTTGTTGGGCAAATGGTTTAGCATTTTGCAGGATATCGCCGCTCTGCTCGAAGAGATATGGCAGACGTCGAATATCAAGCGCGAAACCATGGTGGTGCAGCGCGGGAACGACTCCACGACCTGGAACAATACGGCGAGCGCCTGGAACAAGGCTCGTGATCACTGGATGTCGCTGGTCTATGCATTAGGCATGGAGGAGTTGCTCCAAACCATTTGTTTCGGCAAGGTGCTGCGTTTGATGGCAGCGGATGTCGTCGCGTGGCATTTGAGCACGGGTGGCAGCCTTGATCCCAATACCTTTGTTTGGAATGAGTTGCCGTTACCCTGGGAAGTACTGAATGGCAACGCGACGTGCATGTTGACACTGGTTGAGGACACATGCCGCAACCATAACGTCGATCCGGAAAAATCCGGGTGGATTGCCCCACGGCCTCGGACCAAAGTAGCCGTATTCCATCCTACACCGGAACTGGTTCATGGGGTTTCAGTGCAGAATCCGTGGCTGGCCCAATCCTTGCGTGATGCAGGTTTTTTCTCTGGCAAGCGGTTAACACGCGAACCGCAACCAGGCGATAGTGCGGTCCATCACCAGGTTATGTCACAGCACAAAAAGCGATTGACAAACCAATCCGAAGACACATAGAATTAGGTCACCTTCAGGGTAGCTCAGTGGTAGAGCGGTCGGCTCGTATCCGACTGGACGCAGGTTCGAGCCCTGCCCCTGGGGGTCATAGATTCATAGTGAACAAGTGTCTTCGGGGTAGCTCAGTGGTAGAGCGGCCGGCTCTTAACCGGCTGGACGCAGGTTCGAGCCCTGTCCCCGAAGACACTTTGTTTTTTGTGAGAACAGGTGGAAGAAATATGCCTGTCTCAAAATCCGGACTTCGACTACTGATTGAGTGAAATCAGGTAGTCCATGAACTGCCTGATTTCGATGTTGGTCTACTTATGTTTGCTGTCCCTCGTGGCAGCGCTGGCGGAACGCCTCAAACAGCCGGATGCGTGTCCGGAGCCGCCAACCCGCTTTGCGCGGGATGCGTGTGCCTCCCGGCCCAATCGCCTGCAGGGTGCCGTGTCCTTCCTCGCGGTTGATCTGGATTTTCCCGATCCCATACAACTCGACCTGCTCACCCTGCGCGATTTCCTCAGCGAGCGCTTCGAAGTAGCGCTCGACTGCTTCGCGGACCAGCTTCTGGGTGAACGCCCGCTTCTGCCGGGCGACCAATGCCACTCTGTCGGTGTGTTTCACCGCGATTTCTCCTTTTTGTCCATAGAATTGTCAGTAAAACTGACAACCGACAACTGACAGTTCGAATTGTCAGTTGTCAGTGAGTCAGTATTGTCAGTAGATTCAGGCGGGATCATCGGCAAATTCGGCAGCGATATACCATTCCGCTTTACCTACTCGTCGTTCGACAACCAGGCCAGCACGCACCAGGTCTTGCGACAACTGCCGGGCACGCTTGGCAGTCAGGCTGAGACTGCGGTACATGCTGCGCAGATTTGCACCGCCGGCACCAGCCTGCCGGATGGCTTTCAACAGCTTGTCCTGCTGGCGACGTTCCTGAATGGCTTCGCCCGTGTTGTCCA
>CAYYNB010000230.1:0-8122 GCA_964472565.1 uncultured Anaerolineaceae bacterium | reverse complement strand
CCCCTATCCCCCGGCCCCTTTCCCCGCGCGCGGAGAAAGGGGAGAAAAGCGGGCGGGGCAAGCCCACGCCCCTACGAAGGGCGGGCATTGAGCGCGGGGCGTAGCGCCATACGCCCCTACAGGTGCGCTTCGATTCGGTCCCCCAAAGATGCGGGTGCGCTGATTGGGGTTTTTGCGTACACTTGGGACGGATTTTTTTGAATTTGAAGAGGAGAAAGACTCATGAAGCGAGGATTGATCGGACTGCTGCTCGTGGTAATGCTGCTGGCAGGCGCAAATGTGCAGGCGCAGGGCGGATTGTCGGACGAGGAACTGGCGCTGCTGGACCGGGTGATCGAGGCACGGATGCAGTATGAAACATGGACGGGCTACAGCGAACAGGCCAGCGGCGTGGATATGAGTTCGTTTACGATGTCGCTGGGGGAAAACAATACCTCGCGCAGCGAAACAACCTCCTGGTCCCGCACGGCCAGCGTGATTATAGGCGAGACCAGCGATAATGTGCAGGCGGAAGTGGGCGTGGTCTACAGCTACGAGGATGTGACTACGGGTGAGGAAACAGTCACCACACAGTATGACATCAGCGGCGAACTGCGCGTGGTGGATGGGGTGGTGTATGTGAAGGCGGCCTACAACGAGGCTACGCCGGATGTGCCTGAAGTGCCGGAGGAATGGGTGACGATCAGCAGTGAAGACGATCTGGCGTTGTACCCGACCTTTGAGGGGTTCCAGATCGATGATTTGCTGGACAAGGATACGCTCGACGAATCACTGGAGAACCTGGAACAACTGCGGACTATCGCCAGCGAGGTTGTGCTGGAGACGGATACGCTGGAGGATGGACGCCCAGTTGAGATCATCGCCGTGCAGCTTGACAATGAGGGGATCGCTGAGTTTCTGGGCGAGGATGTGAGCGATAATGTGATTCTCAGCGCCTTATTGGAAACCGGGAACAACAGCGCCACGCTGAGTTTCTGGCTACTGGCCGATGGTACGATTTATGAAATGGACTCGATGCTGCACCTGGAAGGTATCGGGTTGGATGGGCACAGCATTTCGGAGAATCTGCCCGAAGGCGTGGTGCTGGATATGGTCATGGAACTGGGCGAATATGCGACTTACAGCCCGCTAGCCGAAGCGGGAGAACCCGCAGTGGCCCCGGAATAGGCTGCTAACTTACAATCTGGGAGGACAGCCGATCTCCCTCGATTTGGCGGCTGGAATAGCTCAAGGAGGACTTGATGAAAACACGATGGGTTATGGTGCTGGTGCTGGTGCTGGTGGCTGCCGCCCCGCTGCGTATGACGGCGCGGGCGCAGGATGGCGGCGGGCTGACGGATGAGCAGATCGCGCTGTTGGATCGGATCGTGGCGGCGCGGATGGTACGCGATGCATGGCCCGCGTATACGGAAGACGCCGCGGGCAGCCAAGCGTATTCGATTGTGGAGCCGGAGCAGACTTCGATTCGCGCATCGGCCCTGGAACACAGCGCCACCGTGATCCCCGGCGATCCGAATGACAATACGCAGGCGGTAGTGGCGGCGTCGGTGATCTCGTCGGTGACGGCGAGTGATGGCACGGAGCAGAACGTGGAGTACACCATCAGCGGGGAAGTGATCATCGTCGATGGGGTGCTGTATGTGAACGCGGCGTACGACGAGCCAAGCGATCAACTGCCGCCGCTGGCCGAGGGTTGGGTGCAGATCAACAGTGTGGAAGAACTGGACGCTTATACCGCCGTGGATGCGCTGGGCCTGGGCGATCTGTACGAGGAAAGTGATCTCGACGAACTGAACGCCATGATTGAGATGTACAAGCAGTATGCGACGGATGTCACGCTGGAACAGACGACGCTGGACGATGGCACGGCGGTGGATGTGATCACGATCACGCTGGATTCGGCGGGGGTCGCGGAGTATATGAAAATTCAGGAAGCCAGCAGCGCACTGTTTGATCTGCTGTTGACGGATGAAGCGCCGGACAGCTACACCTTCCGTATGACGCTGGATGCCGAGAATAATCCGATAGCGATTGAAGGTGTGATGTCGATAGCCGGTGTGGGGCTGGATGCGCAGTTGTTCGGGTCGTATCCTGACGGGGCGACGATTGATGTCGCGGTTGAGGCGGAGCAGGTGGCGGTGTATACGCCGGTGGTCGAGGGGATCGAACCGGCGGTTGCGCCGGATGAGGTCGTGCCCGCGCCGTAAGGAAATCTTATACAGGGGGAAAAGCGAACCTCACCCCCTCAGTTCCCCCTCTCCAACCGAGTTGGAAGAGGGGGAGGAAAAGCGGGGAACCTCATCCTAGCCGGTTACGTCGAAGGCCGGGTTGGACGGCGTGAGCAGGGTCACTTGCAGCGCCGCGTCGGGTTGGTAGATCGCCAGGAGTTCCTGCAAATCGTGGAGGGCAGCGCGCACGTCGGATTCAGCGGCGGCGTGGTGCCCTTCACACGTGATCAGGGCTTCGGTGGTGGTGTCGCGGGCGGCGCTTTGATCGCTCTGCCGCCAGCACCAGCGGCGGGCACTGACCAGCCTGGATTCATCCACAAAAATCACTTCGCCCGGCTCAGGATGCACGACTTCATCCGTACCGAGATCGGTAAAACGCTCGTCCCCGGCGGCACGGCAAACCGTCACCGCGCCGTGCCGCTCGACCTGATCGCAGACGGCAATGGGCAGACCGTAGCGGATGCTGACCAGATTGCCGAGATCAACGAGCAGATTCAGGCTGGGGATGTCGCCGTGTTTGGTCAGGCGGCGCAGCAGGGCTTCCGCGGCGCAGCGATATTGAGTCGGTTTGACGCCAAACGCGCTGAAGGCCCGCCGCCACGCGGCGATACTGGGCAGATCGGAAAGCGGGGTGTCGCCGAGGCGGGCGAGCACGGCCTGCTGTTCGGCGCGGAACGCATCGGCGAGCGGGGCGGGCGTGGGGCCGTTGCGCAGTCCGCGCGCGTAGATCATGCCGCCGCGAATGTTGGGATACTCAGGAAGCAAGGCAGAATCATAGCGAAAGACGATCATTTTTTCCTCTCTTGTCTTGTTACGGTTGGGGCCAGAAGCGCGAGGTTTCCCCGGTAGACAGGTCCACTGCGTAGAGGGAACGGATGGTCAGCCAGGCGGTGCCATCCGTCCAGGTGGTGCCGCTCCACACGGCGTTATCGATGGTGGTGATGGTTTCGGCGAGCAACACACCGGTACTGGGGTTCAGAATGTTGATCTTGATCCGGTCCGGTCCGGCTAATAACTGGATAATCACCAGCCCGGCGGGCGTGAGTTGGGTCGTCCAACTGCTGGTGGTGGGATCAAACGGGTAGCGCCAATAACGTTCGCCGCCGGTGGGGCTGATGGCCCACAGTTCGTCGGCCCCCGTGCCGGGAGCCGGGATCGCGTGGACGATCAGGGTGTCGTCTTCGACGGCGAGCGGTTTGAGCAGCATGTTGGGGTGAGGCGATACTTCGCGGATCGAACCGTCGAGCAGATCGAGGGCGATGATCACCCCGGTGCGGCTGGCGCTGGCGTCAAGCTGTTCGCCGCTAAAATACATGGTTTCGTCCGCGACGAGCAGCGTATCATCGAACCAGTCACGGGGCCAGGCGCTCTGGCTGAGCTGGACGCTGGTTTCCCAAATGAGTTCGCCGCTGTCGAGATTCCAGCGCTGGGCGCAGCCGTATGCGGTATACCCAAACAGCACATACAGCGATTGGTTGCCCGCGCTGTACCAGACCGGGGAATTGGGCGAGAGGGTTTCGGCGTGGCAGGTGGGTTCGATGTGCAGCCGGCGATCCCCGGTGGCGGCGTCGAAGCTAACCAGGGCGGGCTGGCCGGACGCGGTGGCATCGATCACGGCGGGCTGATCGCCGATGCGCAGCAGGCGGTTGGGGATGGTGATCAGCGTCGTGCTCCAGGCGAGTTCCCCGGTGAGAGCATCGTAGCTGGCGAGTGCGCCCGCTGCGTTCAGCACGATCACATGCTCGCCCGCCGCCAGCAGACAGCCCCGGCAGAGCGGCGCTATTCCGGTGAGCAGTTCGGTTTCCCACTGCTGATCACCGTCTTCGAGGGCCAGGGCGCGCAGTTTCAGATCATCCGTGATCAGATAAACCTGGGAGTTGTCCAGCGCGACGGGCGTATTGTCGTTCAGGTTGGGGCCGCTCCAGCGCAGATCACGCTCCTGGTAATCGAGCAGACTCAGCGTGACCTTGTCGTCGCCCAGGTGCCCGGTGCGGATCAACAGATCGGCGGGGCGGGGTTCGCTGACCGACGTGGGGACGGGCTGCGGCGGGCCGCTGGCGATGCGCGGCGGGTTGATCCGATCCAGGTTGATCGCGTCCCGATCCGCCAGCATGAATCCAAAAATTACCAGACTGATGATCCCGCTGATCAACAGCACGATCATCAGCCGGGTCATACACCCGGATAAACAGCCCGACTTGCGCCCTGTTTTGACTATCCGCACGGCGGATTACACATCCATGTCTACTTGAATCGCGTCTCCGTCCAGGCGAACCGGGAAGGCTTTGATCGAGGTGACGGCGGGCATGCGCAGAACTTTTCCAGTGCGGATGTCGAAGCGCGCGCCATGCCGGGGACACTCGATTTCAAAGCCGTACAGTTCACCTTCCGCCAGCGGGCCGTCGTCGTGGGTGCAAACATCTTCGATAGCGTAGTAGGTGCCGCCAACGTTGAACAGGGCTATATAATACCCTTCAATGTCAAAGACCGCCCGTTCTCCGGGAGCGATTTCGGACGTTTTAGCTAAAGTGACATAACGAGCCACGTAGTTCTCCTCCTCTACAGATGGGGTACGACTTTTTTAAGAAAATCATCCAGCCGTTCGGGCGAAAAATGGCCGCCGGGGTGGATGGTGTGAAGCCTGTTGGTGGGTAATTAAAATCGATCCGTAGGGGCAATTCATGAATTGCCCCTACAGAACCAGAACGGCACCAGAGCGGTTACTGCGGGGTGCGCCAGAACATGAAGCCCTGGAAGCCTTCCGAGATGAGCCAGTCGGGGATTTTCAGATCGGCACAGACACTGTAGATCATATCCCAGAAGGGGCCGTTCAACTGCGGCATCCACAAAACCAGGAAGATGATCAGCAGCGCATAACCCCCGAACTGGCGAAGCTGCGCGGCGGTGCGGCCATCGAGCAGCGGTTCGATGATCCCAAAACCATCGAGCGGCGGGAACGGGAGCAGGTTAAAAACCACTGCCGTGATTTGCAGCATGATCAGAAAAGCCATCGCCGTCCAGAGGGTGCTGTTCTGCCAGAAGGTAGGGTGTTCGGGTTGCAGACCCCAGCGCAGATCCACGGCGATTACGTTCACATCGACCAGCCCCAGGATAAAGGGCAGGGACAGGACCAACGCCAGCAGCAGATTAGAGAGCGGCCCCGCTGCCGAAACCGCCGCGCCCCACCATTTGCTGCGCAGGCGGTGGCGTTCGATGTAGACCGCGCCGCCGGGCAGACCGATGCCGCCCATCGCCAGAAAGAGCAGCGGCAGACCGATGCTGAGCATGGGATGGGTGTATTTGAGCGGGTTGAAGGTCAGGTAGCCTTTGTCCTTCACGGTGTAATCGCCGCCCAGATAGGCCACCAGCGCATGCGAAAATTCGTGCAGCGAGACAGAGAACACCCAGCCGATGATGACCAGCACAAAGGTAAACAGGGCGCTTCCGGGCAGCACCGCGACGAGATAAGCCAAAAACAGCCCCAGCGCCCCCAGAATGAGCGGCCAGTTTTTGCCCTGGCGCTGGGTGGTGGTGCCGCGCTTGCGTTTTTCCCCGGTGCGCGTTGGGATCAGCACAAACTCGGTTTTCTGACCGGGCTTGGGGCCGCTGGTCCGGGCGCGGGGGATGGGCGCAAAGCCGCGCGGGGCGCTGGTGGCCGCTGTCCGCTGCTGGTCCAGGGTGGGCACGGCTAAGGGCTGCGCCACGTCGCCGTAGCTGCGCAGATGGTCGCGCACCGCACCGGCATCGACCCCCGTCGCGTTGAGGACTTCGGGCACGCTGCCATAGGGTTCGGTCAGCAGGGCCAACAGCACATGACCGCCGTTCAGATTATCCTGACCGAGGGCGCTTGCTTCGGTGGCGGCCCGGTCAAAAAGCGCTTTGGCCGCCTTGGTGAAATCTTTGGCCGCGACGGGGTTGGAGCGTTCCATGCCGACTGCTTGCGCGATCTCATCGTAGAGGGTCTGCGGATCGATGGCCTGCTGGCGGAGCGCGTCATAGGCCGGGCCGCCTTTGCGCTGTAACAAACCCAGCGCGACATGCTCCACATCGACAAAATGCCCATGCCGCCGCGCGGCTTCGTCCTGGGCGTTATCGATCACGGCGCGAATATCAACGGTCATGCGTTTGAGAGTTGCCATGTTTACTCGTCTTCGTCCATCACAAAGGTTTCGTCGGTGAGGCCATACGCGCCCGCCTTGACCACTTTCAGCGAGAGCAGGGCGCATTTCAGGCGGGTCGGGCTGAGGTGAATGCCAAGCAGGTCGAGAAGCTGGTCCTTGTCGATCTGTTTCACTTCGTCGAGCGTCTTGCCGATAATCTCCTCACCGAGAATCGAAGCGGACGCTTTGCAGATGGTGCAGCCTTCGCCCTGCCAGCGCACGGCTTTGATCCGGCCCGACTCGTCCAGTTGGGCGGTCAGAAAGAGACGATCTCCGCAGAAGGGGTTATCGTCGTGGTAGTGAATGTCGGCTGGGTCCAGCGGTTCCCCGAAGTTACGCGGGTTCTGGCCGTGATCCAGAATGTTTTCCATGTACAGGTCCATCCGATTTTGATCCTTTGGTGTGCCGGATTTTACAATCCATACGTTTTACGCACATGATAGAGCGCATTGATCAATGCGTCTACCTCTTCCACCGTATTATAAACATAAAAACTGGCGCGTGCGGTAGCCGGAACGCCTAACCGCTGGTGCAGGGGCATGGCGCAGTGATGCCCGGCGCGGACCGCGACGCCTTCGGCATCGAGCAGTTGGGCGACATCGTGCGCGTGGATGTCGCGCAGCACGAACGTCGCTACCCCGTTGCGTTTGCCGGGATCGGGGCCGAAGAGGATCAGGCCGGGGACTTCGGAGAGGCGATCCAGCGCATAATCGACCACGATCCGCTCGTGAGCCAGGACGCGATCCATCCCCAGATTGGTCAGATAGTCTACCGCCGCGCCCAGCCCGACACCTTCGGCAATGGCCGGGGTGCCCGCCTCGAATTTGTGCGGCAGGTCGTTCCAGGTGCTTTTTTCGAGCGTGACGCGCTTGATCATATCGCCGCCGCCCTGGTAGGGGGGCATGGCTTCGAGCAGGGCACGCTTGCCGTACAGAATGCCGATCCCGGTGGGGCCGCCCATTTTGTGCGCGGAGAAGGTCAGAAAATCGGCATCCAGCGCCTGGACATCCACCGATAGATGGGGGACGCTCTGCGCGCCGTCGATCATAAAGAGCGCGCCCGCCGCGTGCGCCTGGGGGATCATATCGGCTACGGGGTTGACCGTGCCCAAGACGTTGCTGACCTGCACGACGCTGACGATTTTGACCGCGCCCTCACGCAGATAGCGGGCGTAGGTGTCGAGATCGAGTTCGCCTGTGTCCGTGATGGGAATGTATTTGATGGTGAAGCCGCGCTCCTGCTGCAAAATCTGCCAGGGCACGATATTGGCGTGGTGTTCCATTTCGGTCAGCACGACGACATCACCCGGCCCCAGATTTTGACGGCCCCACGTCGCCACCACGAGATTGATCCCTTCGGTGGCGTTGCGGACATAAATAATCTCGCGGCGCGATTGGGCGTTGATGAAGGCGCGGACCTTGTCGCGGGCGGCCTCATAGGCATTGGTGGCGCGCTCACTCAGCACGTGGATGCCGCGATGGATGTTGGCGTGGTCGTGCTGGTAATACTGGCTCATGGCGTCGATGACTTGCTGCGGTTTCTGGCTGCTGGCCGCTGAGTCCAGAAAGACGAGCCGCTTACCGGGATGGACTTCCTGATCGAGGATCGGGAAATCGGCGCGAATGGCTTTGATGTCGAGGGGGGATGTGATCGTTTGCATAGTACCTTTCCTGTTAACGGCCCACCATAATCGCAACGGAGCGCGGGCCGAGTACAAATGTGCGTTGATCGTCT
>CAYYNB010000229.1:0-8135 GCA_964472565.1 uncultured Anaerolineaceae bacterium | reverse complement strand
CCTCCGCCCCGTAATGTTTGGCAAGCTGCACCGCATACGCCCCCATGCCGCCCGACGCCCCGTTGATCAGCACCTTCTGCCCCGGCTGGATCGCCACTTTCCGCAGCAGGTCCAGCGCGAACAGGCTCCCATACGGCACCGTTGCCGCTTCCTCATAGCTCATATTGCCCGGTTTGTGCGTCACCACGCCATCTTCCGGCATACACACATATTCAGCATACGCGCCCATCGCCATCCCGCGATACCCAAACACCGCGTCCCCCACCTTAAACCGCGTGACCGCCGGCCCCACCGCTTCAACTTCCCCGGCAAACTCGCTCCCCAGAATCTGATTTTTGGGCTTCCGCCATCCAAACGACAGCTTCGCGGGCAGCAGAATAAGCGACGGCATATTGAACTCGCGGAACGAGATGTTTTTGAAATTCCGCGCGCTCAAATCCCCATAGTTCACGGTGGTGGCATACACCCGGATCAGGATTTCATTGTCTTTCGGCGTCGGCTTGGCGACCTCTTCGATATGCAGCACATCCGGCGACCCATATTCGGTATACACGATTGCTTTCATCAGGTTTCTCCTACCTTCCTACCAGTGCCATGCCGTCCATATGGTCAGCATGTTAAAGCCCAGCCCCACGACGATCAGAAACTTGTCATACGCCGATGGGTAGGTGGGCAGTCCGATCACATTAAACACGAAGAAAAACGCCGCGAGAATGATGTTGGCCCAGCGGTTTACCCCGTGACTGTCCACCATCAGCGTCACCTGGATCATCAGAATCGGAATCAGCATCAGCACCGCCGCCGCCATCCACATCGCCTGGGATGCTTTCTGGCCCTGCATCTCGCCCGCCACAAAATCTCCGCTGAAAATCCGCAGCACATCCCCCAGCAGATACACCAGCATCAGCGCGATCCAGATTCCCGCCAGTTTGATTTGCATCTCATCCATGAACCTGATCTCCTTCCACCGTAATCACGATCTTCCCGCGTGTATGTCCCCCGGCGTACTGTTGGAGCGCCGCCGCCGTTTCCCGCAGCGGATAACACCGCTCGATCACGGCTTTCAGCTTGCCGTTCGCCAGCAGATCGCCCACCGTTGCCAGGTCCGTTGGATTGGGTTTCTGCACCAGCGCGATCAGCTTTTTGCGCCCGCCTATCGAAATGAACGGCCCGACGAAGATCGGCTGTAAAACCTCTTTCCACGACCCGCCCGTCATAACATAGATTCAGCTGGGACTCAGCGCCCGCTGATAATCGCGAATCGAACGGTAGCCTGCCGTCGCCAGAATCAGATCGTACTGCTGGCCGTTTTGGGTGAAATCCTCGCGGGTATAGTCGATCACCTGATCGGCCCCCAGCCCGCGCACCAGTTCAAAATTCCGCCCGCTGCATACCCCTGTGACTTCCGCCCCGAAGTATTTCGCCAACTGCACTGCGAATGTCCCAATGCCCCCCGCCGCGCCGTAGATCAGCACTTTCTGCCCGGCCTGAATTTTGCCCTTGTCGCGCAGTCCTTGCAGCGCCACCATCGCCGCTTCCGCCGCCGCCGCGGCGTCCTCGAACGACACCCCCGCCGGTTTCAGCGCGATAGCCTCCAGCGGCGCGCAGACATACTCCGCGAACGCGCCCATACCAAAATCCGCCAGATCACCGAATACCTCGTCACCGGGCCGGAACTGGGTGACATGCCGCCCCACCGCTTCCACCCGCCCCGCGACATCCCCGCCGGGGATCGGGTGTTTCGGCTTGCGCATTCCCATGCCCATCAGCCGCACGAAAAACGGCTTGCCCTGCACCGTGAGCAGATTGTTAAAACTCACCGCGGATGCGTGGACCTTGATCAGCACTTCATCGTCTTTGGGCATCGGTTTCGCTGTTTCCTGAAGCTGGAACGCTCCATATTCACGACAGACAATGGCTTTCATATCGCTTCCCCCCGTTGATCAGTGCGCCAGCGCTGTAAACGGGGTGGCAGCCTGCTTCGGGGCAGCGGAATGCGCCCCTTTGATCACCAGCCACCCGCAGAAGCTCATTTCCGCGATCACCGCCGGAATCAGCACCAGCATATTGCTGCTTGTGCCATACCCCGGTACGAGGAAAATCCCCAGGAAATCCATCAGATAGGTAACCGCTCCGGCCATCAGCAGCACGCCCAGCATCCGGGGGAAGTAGCCCGACTTGTACACCGCATACCCCAGCGGCAGCAGCCACCCGCCGTAGAAAATCTGCGCGATCAGGTAGCCGTATTTGTGCAGATCAGTAAACAGCATGGCCTGTGCGCTTAACTGGTCGCTGCCGAACGCCTGCATATAATCCGCATCCGTCAGCAGCAGCAGCGCCATAAACTGGTTCAGCATATTGAAGCATAGAATCGCCGTGCCGATGGCGACGATGAACAGAAACAGCAGCGCCGCTTTAGGAGTTGTGGCCTTGAGCAGCCAGTACAGCGCGAAGGCCAGCAGAAAATAGAAAGTGTGCGCCACGAGATCGCTCACAAAGCCAATTCGGAACAGCGCCTTGTTTTCCATCACATTCTGGACCGTCGCCGCCGCGTTTCCCGGCACAATGATGCTGGAACGAACGCCCATTTCAGCGAAAATCCCGCCGAAGACAACAATGAGGTACAGCACGCCCGCGAGTCGGGCAAACTTGAGATTCGTATTCATTTGGAGACTCCTTGATTGAGACTATGCGCCTTTAGGCAGTTTCATTATCTGGTTCGTAGAAAAACACCGTTTCCAATGGCACCCCAAAAACAGATGCAATCCGAAAAGCCAACTCCAGCGACGGTGAATACTTCTCTTTTTCAATCGCGACAATCGTTTGCCGCGTCACACCCACTTGATCCGCCAGTTCCTGCTGCGTCATTTCCTGGTGTTCAAATCGCAGCTTCCGTATGTTGTTCCGCACGAAACTTTTGCCCACCTCAAACTCCTCGCCGGTAATAATAAAGCTGTAGAACATCGCCGATAATCCCTCCCCCAGTCATAAACGCCAACAGGATGATAAACATCACGTCCGGCGGCATCTTCAGCACCAGCGCGATCATCGCCAGCACAAACCCCACCATAAACACGTCGTAGAGTCGCCGGGTGGACTTCATCTCAATCGCCTGATCAAATTCGTCCGTAAACTCAGGGTCTTGTTCGCGGATGGTGAAGATAATGAACCCGATCAGAAAAATGAGCTTGAACACCACCTGCACCGCGATAAAGATCAGCATCGCCCCGCCCCAAAACTGGAAGAAGCTCTCCGAATATTCACTTTTGCTGGGGTACTGCTGCCACAGCCACACCCCATAGGCTGCCGTTGCCAGAATGGTGCTGAGTAACGAGATACTGGTTCGTTTTTCCTGATACGACATTGATCTATCCCTATCTGTCTGCCGCATTTTACATCATGTAAAGTATACTTTACATAGAGTATCACACACCATACCCCATGTCAAGTATTTTTTACATCGAATCCGTATAAGGTCGTATCGCCATACGCCCCGCTTGCCCTACCCGCTTTCCCCGATCTTTCCGTGCCCGCTTTTCTCCTCCTTTCTCCGCGCGCGGGGAAAGGAGGTTGGGAGGATAGGGGTGAACCGCCCCATTGCATCCATCGGCCCCTCCCTATATCATGAGAACCATCAACAGCGAAAGGAAATTTCCCATGACACCACGAACAAGCAATGGCATGCTGGCCGGGTTAGGAATAGCGCTTGTTTTGCTGGGATTAGTCGGCGGCGGAGTGCGCGCGCAGGGCAATTTCTCCGGCAGCAACGCCGACTGGGAACCGGTGATCCAGGAATTTGACGGGGTGGAAATGGTGCTGGTCCCGGCAGGCTGTTTTCAGATGGGGAGCATCAACACCGAGCCGGACCAAAGGCCGGTCCACGAGGTATGTTTTGAAGAACCCTTCTGGCTGGATCGCTATGAAGTCAGCAATGGGCAGTTTGCGCGGTTTGGCGGTCTGGCTGCCGAGGAGTCCTATAATTCGGAAGCGAATTACCCGCGTGAGCAGATAACGTGGTACGAAGCGCAGGCGTACTGCAAGCAGCGGGGAGGCCGCTTGCCGACGGAAGCGGAATGGGAATACGCGGCGCGGGGGCCGGATGAACTGCTGTATCCCTGGGGCAATACCTATGCGTGCAGCCAGGTGAATGCCGACGATGAGACGGAGATTACGGTTGAGGTCGTGGAGAACGAAGTGGGTTGTGATGGCTTTGACCAAACCGCGCCGGTCGGAAGTTTCCCAGCGGGCGCGTCCTGGGTGGGCGCGTTGGATATGAGTGGGAACGTGTGGGAATGGGTCGCGGACCGGAAAGCGCCCTATCCAAGCGACGCACAAACGGACCCGGTTGGCCCATTATATGGAAAGTCGCGTGTCCTGCGCGGCGGCTCGTGGCATAACGCCTTTACGTTTTTCCTGCAAACCACATTTCGCGGCCTCGATACGCCCTCCGACCGGCATTTCAGCTATGGTTTCCGGTGTGTCCAGGCCAACAAAACGCCAGAGGTCGGCGTACCTCTGGCATTGTCTTACTCTTCTTCCCCCAGGAAATAGCCTGAGTCTATCGCAATCGACCCGCCAGCGCCGCCATATCACCGCGTACGCTGCCATCAATCACCTTATCCCCGGCGCGGATCACCAACCCACCGAGAATCGACGGATCGACCTTGTAATCAACCTGCTGCGCCCCCGTCACCTTCTGGACTTCGGCCTTTTCCTTGTCCGCCAGCGGCAGCGCGCTCACCACTTCGACGCGCCCCCCCAGGTTCCGGGCATCCGCAGGCACTTCCGTAAAGAAGCGCTCGATAATCGTCCGCTGCTTGGCCATGTCGAGCGTTTCGCCCACCACCCGCTGCGCGGCGGCCATCGCCAGCGCCACAATCTGCTCGCGTGATTCCGACAGGATGCGGTTGCGTTCTTCTTCGGCCTGAGTCCGGGCCTGAGTCCGGCGTTCTTCGGCGTCCTGTGTCGCTTCGCGCGCCATCGTTTTTACCTGCTCATCCCCACGCTGCCGGGCTTCTTCGAGCAGCCGCTGGCCTTCGCTGCGGGCCTGCGTCAGAATCTGATCGCGTTCGCGTTCCGCGTTTGCACGGGCTTCTTCTGCCGCGCGCGCATCTTCCAGCCCCTTCGCGATCCGTTCCTGCCGCTCATCCAGAGTCCGCAGAACGCGCGGCCACACAAAGCGCGCCAGCAGGAAGAAGATCAGCCCAAAGTTGAACAGTTGAAAGAGTAAAAACCCTAGATTGATACCTAATTTATCCACATGATCCTCCTGTGGCTTACATCACGAACAGGATGATCAACGATACAACCAGGGCGTAAATCGCAACCGCTTCCGCAAATGCGATACCTAAAATCATGTTCGTCACAATCTGGCCCGACGCGTCCGGGTTGCGCCCCATCGCCGTCAGCGCGCCTTGCACCACCAACCCAATACCAATACCCGGCCCGATCACGCCGATCATCGCCAGCCCTGCGCCGATGGTCTTCAAAGCCGTGATAAAATCTTCACCGTTAACCTGCATGAATGCCTCCTGAAGTAAAAGTAGCAAACTCGGCTACCAATGTGCCCTACAATTAATGCCCTTCTTCATGATCGCCATGTCCCGCCGTCGCCATCGCCGCGAACACCAGGAACAGCATAGCAAACACGAAGGCTTGAATCGCGCCAACGAACAGCTCGAAACCGTAAATGAAGAACGGAATCAGCGCCCCGGCCAAAAACGGGATCACGAACAGCAGCACCTGCCCCGCGAAGATATTGCCAAAAAGACGGAAGCCAAAGCTGACGATACGCGACAGTTCCCCGATAATGTCCAGGAACCCAACGGCGAAGTCCAACACGCCCATCGGCTGTTTGTCAAGCTTATCGACCCACGGAAAGTTGATCCACTTGGCGAAGTACCCCACGCCCAGCGACCGCACCCCGAAATACTGGATCACCAGCACCGCGATCAGGCCCAGCCCAATCGTCAGGTTGAGGTCCGTCGCCGCCGCGCGGATGAACGGCGTCACGATCTGGATGTTATCCCGGCCCGCCGCTTCACCCTCATGTTCGGCATCTGCGCCTTCATGCTCGGCGCTGGTGCCCTCATGATGCGCTTCGCACGCTTCCGCGTCCGCTTCCGTCGCCTTGTCACCGCTGTTCAAAATCTCTTCATTCTTCAAAACGGTGATACCCATGACTTCATGCGTATCATACCCGCTCATCCCCGGTTCGGCGCAGTGAATCAACCCCACACTGTCCACACCGGGCACCAGTTCGAGCCAGTTGGCAAACAGCAAAAACAGAAAGATCGTTGCCATCAGCGGGAAAATGCGTTTCGCCCATACGGGACCAGCCGTCGTTTTTGCCAGTCCATACAGCGCGTCCGTCAGCATTTCAAACAGACCCTGCAACCGCCCTGGCACTTCTTTCAGGCGGCGCGTCGCCCCAAACGCAAACAGCAGCACCGCGACATCCGCCAGCAGTGTGCCCACAATGGTATTGGTCAGTCTCAGCCCTGAAATGCCAAAACAGTCTTTACACAGATTTTCACCAGGGACGGTGATCACCGGGAGCGCCATCGCAATTCCGTTGTTGGGCAGCAGCGAAAACGGCACCCAATAACAGAAGATCGCGCTGGCGATCAATAATCCAATAAAAATCCAGGCTCCTTTACTCAAAGGCCATTCTCCTTCTTGTGTGTTGCAGCCGACGAGCCGCCCTTCGACGGCGGCGTAATACGCGACGTAGACGACAGCACCACCCGCACCATCATATACAGGCCCAGCGGCACGCTGAGCAGTACCAGCACCAGCGTAAAAATGGGGTGGGTGTCCAATTTTGCATCCAGATACATGCCGCCAAACAGCGCCATAAACACCAGAATCACGGTGGAGCAGCCAGCCTGCCCGGCCACGACCGCCAGCGCCATATTGCGGATGTATTCGGACGGGTCTTGCTTACGGCTCATCCGTATTGTCCTGTGTGCGAGCCAATAAAGGCCAACGGGTACACTACTTAACAGAAACCCAATGCTCAAGAGTGGGTGCAGCTTGGTAATCCAGAAATCCAGCAGCAGTCCCGCGCCGGTGATCAGCGTCATCAACACCAGCGCCGCGCGCCCTTGTTCACCGAACGCAATGGCTACAGCGGATGGGGTCGGCGTTCGTTTGGGTCGCATCGGGATCTCCCCGTACCATTAAAGTATAAACTACTCGTGCTTTCCTGCACAAAAGGTAACAAACCCGATCCAAATTGTCAAATCATTATCTTTTAAAAGGGCTGTATATTCAAAATTCTAACGCTATTCTGATAGGCCGCAGCTAACGATACCACAAAACGCCGCATCTAAACAGGTAAAGCTATTCCATTACCCGGTGCCTCGCCTGTTTGACTCCCCTTCCCTGAGGGAAGGGGTAAAGGAAATAGAGTCGCGCCGCTCAAAAGGAGACAAGCATGCCACGTTTTGACACACCGCTCAACACCAACGATCACAGCGTGGATCGCGTTTTGCAGGTCGGTCTGCCTGTCGCCCTGCTGATCGAAAACGGCACCCCCGATCCCTCTCTGGATGAAGCGCTGCGTTCCGTCGCCAAAACCGATGCCGGGCGGCTGTTGATCGCCCGCGCGCGGGCCGCTGACAATCCCCAGATCGCCAGCCGTGCCGCCGGGACCGTTCCCGCGCTGCTGCTCTACCGCGATGGGCACGAAGTCGCCCGCGCCGCACATCCCACCGCCGCCAGTTTCCGCGCCTACACCAGCTATTTACTGGGACGTGGCCCGCTGCCCGCAGTGCCACCGGAATCCACCGCGCCCGCCAAACCGATCACCGTCACCGATGCGACCTACCAGCGCGACGTGCTGCACAGCGATCTGCCTGTGTTGGTCGATCTGTGGGCGGCGTGGTGCGGTCCCTGCCGTATGATCGCGCCTATCGTCGAAAAACTCGCGGGTGAATACGCCGGGCGGATGAAGTTTGCCAAGCTGAATGTCGATGAGAATCCCCTCACCGCCAACCAGCTCCAGATTCGCAGTATTCCAACCTTATTAGTATATCGCGGGGGCAAACTAGTGGACAAAATTGTCGGCGCGGCCCCGGAACCCATGCTGCGCCAGAAAATCGACGCCGTTCTGCGCGCCTGACCCGTTCGCG
>CAYYNB010000228.1:2454-8218 GCA_964472565.1 uncultured Anaerolineaceae bacterium | reverse complement strand
CGAATTTGAGGGTCAAGGTGAAATGCTTTTTGAAGGGCTGGCGATGCTGCTGGCTGTCGGCGTGCTCACCTGGATGATCTTTTGGATGCGCCGCCAATCGCGCACGCTCAAATCCAAAATCGAAGCCGAAATTCGCGGTGCCATCCGCCAGGGTCACAACTGGGCGCTGTTCAGCCTCGTTTTTCTGGCCGTTCTGCGCGAAGGTATCGAAACCGCCCTGTTCCTGACCGCTGCGAATGTCGCCAGCGGGGATGGTTTCCTGACGCTGCTCGGCGGTGTGATCGGTCTGGTCGCCGCTGTTTTGCTCGGCTGGATGATTTATGCGGGGACAGCCCAACTCAATATCCGCCGCTTCTTCGATGTAACCAGCGGCCTGCTGTTGATCGTCGGCGCGGGCTTGTTTGCCCACGCGCTGCACGAATTCGAAGAATTAGGTTGGCTGCCCGCCCTCGCCGAAGAAGTCTGGAACCTGGAATCTGTGCTCAGCAATTCGTCCACGGTTGGCGGCATACTGCGCGCGCTGGTCGGCTACAATGCCGCGCCCACGCTGCTCGAAGTGGTCGGCTACTTAGCCTATTGGGGCGTCGTGCTGCTGACCGCGAACTGGTGGGCCAACCGCCCAACCGTCAAACCGGTTTCATCTGCGCCAGCGGCCTGAGCCACTTGTTCATTTTCACCTATTGCGAAACACTCGCAATAGGCTTATAATCTTTTTTGTTCAGATGTGTATCAGCTTTATTTGAGGTTCGAGGTTCGTCGGATGCGTTTTCACACCCAGGTTTGCTCGTGTATCTGTCTGACCATACCCAACAAGCAGCGCTTGTGGTGTGATGCTGTAGGCTGATTCACGACGTACCTGATGGTACTCGCCAGTAAAGCCGGTCACGTGCTCAAGCGTGATCGGCTTTTTTATTTCTGCCCAATTGAGGAAAACACAATGGCTATCTCACACAAAACCAATATCGCCCAGAACGTCACCGAACTGATCGGCAATACCCCGTTGGTGCGCCTCAACCGCATCACCGATGGGGCTAAGGCCGCTGTCGTCGCCAAACTCGAATATTACAATCCCGCCAAAAGCGTCAAGGATCGTATCGGCCTCGCCATGATCGAAGCCGCTGAACAGGCGGGCAAGATCACCCAGGATACCATCATCGTTGAACCCACCAGCGGCAACACTGGCATCGCGCTGGCAATGGTTGCCGCCCAGCGCGGCTACAAGCTCATTCTGACCATGCCCGAAACCATGAGCAAGGAACGCCGCAAGATTCTACGCGCGTTCGGGGCCGAACTCGTCCTGACCCCCGGACCCGAAGGCATGGCTGGAGCTATCGCCCGCGCCAACCAGATGGCCGCCGAGAATCCCCATGTCTTCATCCCGCAGCAGTTCGAAAACCCCGCCAATCCCGACATCCACCGCCGCACCACCGCCGAAGAAATCTGGCGCGACACCGGCGGCCAGATCGACATTTTTGTATCGGGCATCGGCACCGGCGGCACCATTACCGGCGTGGGCGAAGTCCTCAAATCCCGCCAACCCGCGCTGCACATCGTCGCCGTCGAACCGGATGCCTCCGCCGTGCTGTCCGGTGATCCCAAAGGCCCGCACCCCATCCAGGGCATCGGCGCGGGTTTCGTGCCGCAGGTCCTGAACACCCAGATTTACGATGAAATCGTGCGCGTCAAAAATGAAGACGCCTTCCGCACCGCCCGCCGCGCTGCCGCCGAAGAAGGGCTGCTCGTCGGCATTTCATCCGGTGCGGCGATCTGGTCCGCCGTCCAGGTGGCGCAGCGTCCCGAAAACGCAGGCAAACTGATTGTGGTGATCATTCCGTCGTGGGGCGAACGTTACCTCTCGACGGCGCTCTATGCTGATTTGGAGGACTGATGTTCACATCCATCCGCGACGATATTCGCTGCACGCTCCAGCGCGATCCGGCGGCCCGCAGTTGGTTCGAGGTGCTCACCTCCTACCCCGGTCTGCATGCCGTTTGGGCCAACCGGGTCGCCCATTGGCTGTGGACCCACCGCCTCAAGCTGTTCGCGCGGTGGGTGTCGCAGTTTGCGCGTTTTATCACCGGCATCGAAATCCATCCCGGAGCCACCATCGGCCCGCGCCTGTTCATCGATCATGGCATGGGAGTCGTGATCGGTGAAACCGCCGAAATCGGCGCGGATGTTACGATCTATCACGGCGTCACATTGGGTGGCGTCAGCTTACACCCCGGCAAACGTCATCCCACCATCGAAGACGGCGTGGTGATCGGAGCCGGGGCCAAAGTTTTAGGAGCAATCACAGTGGGGAAAAATACACGTATCGGAGCTAATTCAGTCGTCGTCAAAGATGTCGAGCCGAATATGGTGGTCGTCGGCATTCCCGGCAAACCCGTCCACCGGGACGGCGCGGAACCCTCCGCCCAGCGCCCCGATCTCCAGCACAACATCATGCCCGACATCATCTCCGAGCGCCTGGATCGCATCCTGAACCGGCTGGACGAGGTCGAACACGCCATTCATATCAATGGAAATGGACAGGCGAAAGAATCACGCCTCCCCGAACCCGACTTCGCCATCTAACCTGTGCAGGATCGCCGCGCTTCCCCCTCTTCCAACTCGGTTGGAGAGGGGGTGAGGTTCTTCGGGCAATTCACGCATTGCCCCGTTGTTAATTTATCCCGCAGATCAACGGGTGCCGCGCCCGCTTTTCTCCCTTTTCTCCTCGCCGACTGGCGCAAAACCAGCGATCCCCCTACCATCAAGAGCGTGAGTATCAGGTGAAGGAGGAACCATGATTTACCGACGAGCCTTGATGATAGGAGTCTTTCTGCTGGCCGGAATCCTGCTGCTGAATATCTCCGCGCCAGTCCGCAGCCAATCCGACAGTGACCCCTGGGCGAGCTACCTTGCCTATTCTTCGCTGAGTTGGGCGAATATGTATGCTATTCGCATGGATAACATGGTAACGGGCCAGACCCACATTCTGACCAGCAGCACCATCGACAGCACCAGCCCATTCTGGGCACCCGACGGCGTCCAGATGGCTTTTATGCGCTACGGACAAATCTACCTGTTCGACAGCGCGGGCCAGAGCAGCACGGAACACGAGATCGAAAACGCATCCGCCGAAACCAACATCGCCTGGAACCCCGACAGCACCGCCTTTGCCACCTCCTATGGCATCACCGATCTGGCGTCCGGCACAACCCAGCCCTGGGAAATCTATCCCCACCCCGGCTATAACCTCACCTGGTCGGGCCAATTGCTGATGTTCGATCCGCCCGTGTACGATATCACCGACGAACACAGCCAGATCCTGGACCTGACCACCGGCCTCGCCCACCCGACCTTTGAAGCGGAAGGCGTCGCCAACACCTGCTGCGGCGTCTGGTCCCCGGACGGCAAGCAGATCGCGCTGTTTATCACCACCGACACGGGCATCGATCAACTCGTCGTGTTCGATCTCGCGGATCCCACCGTGTCGCGCGTCCTCGCCGAGTTGGATCGCCCGGAGATCGGGACGAGTTTCCCGCTGGCCTGGTCGCCGGATGGCCTGCATCTCGCCTACGTGAACGCGCAGGGCCTGCTCTATGTGGTAAATCTGCGCGGTGTCCCGAATCCCCGCTATATCGATCAGCACGTCTCGTATGCCCGCTACGGCCAGCAAAAATTCGACTGGTCGCCCGACGGATCGCAGTTAGCCTACATCGCCCAGGACACGGCGATCTACGTCGTCGATATCGCCGGGTCCGAGCCGCCGCGCTCCATCGTCAGGAACGAGCATATCCTCAGCCTGGACTGGCAGCCCGCCCAATTGAAGGCCAACAATGAAGCGCAAGTCGCCGTGCTGGACGAGGAAGGATTATCTCTGCGCGCCGCGCCGGACATCAACGCCGAGATCGTCACCAAACTCGCCAACGGGACCATCGTCAATGTGCTGGGCGGACCCGAAGCGAGCGGCGGCTACCAGTGGTGGAATCTGCGAACCGCCGACGGTCAGGAAGGCTGGTCGGTTGCCAGCGCCGATGGCATCGTCACGCTGCTGCCGCGTCCGGCGACCTTCTCGAATCTCGTCTATCACCCCGATCCCACCTCCGACCCGAATCTGGAAGTTTTCGGCACCAGCACCTGGCAGCCCACCGCGCCTGTCGTGCTGGCCAGTCTGACCGTCGAGAATCAATCCTGCGCCGTGACCATCAAAGAGGATACCTACCTGTACCACCAGCCCGGCGGCGACGAAAACCGCGACGCGGCCTATTTGCCCGCCGGAAGTGTGGTGATCGTGAACGGCAAGGCAGTCATCGACGGTCAAAACTGGTGGCGCTGGAAAGACGCTACCAACTGGCTCCCCGACGCCAAACTATATCTGACCGACGGCTGCGCCACCGTGCCCCTGGTGGAGTATTAACCGATCTTCTCGCCGCCCGCCCGATCTTCCCCCTCTTCCAACTTGGTTGGAGAGGGGGACCGAGGGGGTGAGGTTCTACTCCTCCAACCCCGCCAAAAACTGCCGCACCCCCCGAATATTCGGATGCTCCGGCGGCAGGAACCGCTCGTAAATCCGCAGCGCCCTGCTCATTTTGTTGATTTGGAACCTATAGTTCGGCTAACAAATCCAAGATAGCGTTCTTCAATGTACCTTCAAACTTCTTCATACCTGGAGGAGTGTATTGATATTCAATAACGCGCAGATACCTTAGGTCAAAGGGTATATCATTGATTTGTTGGGTAATCATGATTACCGGTTTCCCAATTGTATGAGCGATTCCTAATTCATAAAACACGTTAGCATTGCGCCCTGTACATTCAGCAATAAGAATTTGGCAGGCAGCAATTGCTGCCCAAACATTCTGCATAATTGAATGCGTAGAGAAGAAGTTATCCCCTCTCTTAATCGAAAGATTCAGCGCTTCAACAGTAGGCACTATATGATCTGCGTAGATAGGTAGAAATTCCTCAGCAAAAGGCATAATCATGAATACGTTGCATTGGAATTTCTTATGCCTCGATGGAAGCCCGAAAATTGGTTTAACATTCATCTCTTCGAGGGATGCCGCTTGAATATTTTGAAGTCCTTTCTTGAGTATCTCCTGCACAGCATTTATAGCGATTTGCTCAAAATCAATTTCGTCTTGGATGGAAAGCTGAGATGTAACCTTCCTATCGAATCGTTTCTCTGTTTGTGTCAGTTCGTCGGATGAGTGAATCTTCTCTTCAGTTTTATGGTCTAGCTTGTCTTGGACGACCTTAAGATTATTGACATCACGTACAACAATTGGATGATTTGGCGCATAGACTGCCTCATTGATGCGCAATGCCCGTTCATACATCTCCTGTGCGCCGTGTAAATTACCTAGGTCTTGTAGTACCCTTCCCAGATTGCTGACATCCCTCGCCACGCTAGGATGCTTCGGTCCATAGACCGCCTCATCGATGCGTAGCGCCCGCTCATACATGCCTCGCGCGCCGTGCAGATCACCTAAGTCTTGCAGCACCAGCCCCAGATTGCTGACATCCATCGCAACCTTGGGATGCTCTGGCCCATAGACTGCCTCATCAATGCGGAGTGCTCGCTCAAATGTTAGTCGCGTTCCCTCTAGGTCGCCCAAGTTATAAAGGACGCCCCCTAGGTTGTTAATCAATCCTGCCACATTGGGATGGTCCGGGCCTAGTGCTTGCTCCAATATTCTCAGTCCTTGCTGATATGCCGCTCGTGCTCCCTCTAAATCGCCTAATTCTTTCAGTATACTTCCCAGGTTGTTGACAT
>CAYYNB010000228.1:0-2354 GCA_964472565.1 uncultured Anaerolineaceae bacterium | reverse complement strand
CGTGCTCCCTCTAAATCGCCTAATTCTTTCAGTATACTTCCCAGGTTGTTGACATCGCGCGCCACGCTGGGATGGTCCGGCCCGAAGACCGCCTCATCGATGCGTAACGCCTGCTCATATGTATCCTGCGCACCAGCTAGATCAGCGATCATGTCCAGATGGTAGCCCAGGTTATTCCACAGCGCTCCGGCAGCCTCAACCTCGGCCTGCTCCGCATACTCCGCCGCCACCTCGACATGCGGACGCAGCGGAGTGAATTTCGCGGGGAGTTCTGGCTCACCAGCCTCCTTCGTCACCCCCGCCAGCTTATCCGCCAGCCTCGGCAGCATACTCGTACCCGCTTCTCCATCCAGTCCGCGCGCAAACGCCGCCAACAGCGGTTGGATCAGCAGCATCTCGCTGCCCGCCGGGTCCGGGGCCAGCAGACCGTAGTTCACCAACTGCCCCAACGCCAGCGCCAGTGCTTCGCCGTTCCCGTCCGCCAGTTTCAGCAGCAGTTCCGGCGGTATCGGGCGGTTCGGCGCAAGATACCCGCACGCGCGGAACAACTCACACGCCAGCGGGTCGTCCACCTTATCCCAACTCAGGCGGAACGTCGCCGCCACGTCGGTATCATGTTTCGTCGGGCTGATCTGCTTGGCCTGTGCCGCCCATTCGCGCATTGAGGCATGTTCCAGCGGACTGCCGCCCGCATCCAACTTCTTCACGTAATCCACCGCTGTCAGCCCCGCCCGCCGCATGCTGTGCAGATAGCGCCCCGCCAGGTCCAGCGCCAGCGGAAAATCGCCCAACCATTCTGCCAGCTTGCCCAGTTCCGCGTCGGGCGTGTCTTTCAGATGCGGAGCCAGCTTGCGCAGCAGTTCGAGGCTCTGCGCCCGTTTCAGCGTATCCAGTCCGCGCGCCGCGATCCCCAAACTCTGCCAGTCGCCCGCCTCGTTCCAGCGCGACGTAACCAGCACCCGCGCCCCCGCCAATCGCGGCAGCACGTCCTGCACCGCTTGCGGTGTCTCCGCGTTATCCAGAATCACGAGACGCGGCGCGCTCTGCGCCCAGGTCGCCAGCGTCACCCGCACCTGCTCCGGCTGCGTCTCTGGAAAACCCGCCAGCCCCATCTCCGCGCCACATGCCGCCACTTCTGCCTCAAACCGGGGCAGCGTGTCGCCGTTCGTCACGCCGTACAGGTCGATCCAGTGTACGCCGTAAAAGCAGCGCCCGTAGCGGTACGCGAATTCAATCGCCAACTGCGACTTCCCGATCCCCCCCGATCCAACTGCCGCCGCCGCCGGGGTGATCACGGTATTCGTGCCGCACAGCAGCGCCCCCGCCAGCCCGATCAAATCCTCTTCGCGGCCCGTAAAATTCGGGTTGCGCCCCAGCATCCGGGATCGGGATGATCCCGGCGGCAGATCGCCCGGTTCGGGCAGCACCCCCGGCTCTGGCATCGGCTCCGGCTTGAACGTTTTCCCCGCCGGTTTGATCATCTTGCTCAGGGCGTGCAGCACATGCCCGCGCAAATCTTCCGCCGACTTAAAAAACGCGACCACATACGTTTTTTTTAGTTCGTCCTTGAGCTTTTCCAGCTTGGCCGCCCCGTCGCCCTTTTCGACCATCTCCGCCGTCAGATTGTGCGCCGGGTCCATGATGAAGATCAGAATCGGAATCTTCCGCTCGACGGCGCGCCGGTATTCCATCTCCGTGATCGAAATCTTGCCGGGGTTGCGCGGGCTGTCCGGCACATACCCGTAGCGGTGCGCGAAAATCCCGATATAAATCTCCGCCTCGTCCACAAATTTCAGCGACTCCGTGATCGCGTCCTCTGGGCTGGCGGGCATATTTTCCATCACGAGCGCGTGTCCGCCCGCCTGTTCAATCGCGGCTTTGGCCTGCGCGCGGTGTTCCGGCAAATCTTTGCTGGTGCTGCTGATCATCACATCGATTCGTTCAGTCATAACGGGCATCCCACAGAATAAGTAAGCGCGGCTGGTCACATTCTATCACGCCCGCCCCCGCCAGGGAATTCGCCCCCCTTTTCCCCTCCCGATCTTCCCCCTCTTCCAACTTGGTTGGAGAGGGGGACCGAGGGGGTGAGGTTCGCTTTTGCGGAAAGGAGGCCGGGAGGATAGGGGTGTTTACCCCGTCACCCCCCCACGATTAGCATCCAAGTTCACCATCGAAGTTAACCATCCGATGGTGATGACAAACTCGAACATCTGTGCTATCCTGTATCTACATCTCACCGCACCTTCACAACCCAAAACTCACCGCCCGACTTGATGCCAGAAAGTCGGACTTTCTGCCAGGATCTCGCCCTTTTTCAGCCTATTCTTCCCTCAAACCGCCGCTAAAGGGGGGAG
>CAYYNB010000227.1:0-8230 GCA_964472565.1 uncultured Anaerolineaceae bacterium | reverse complement strand
ATCTCCAACCTGTGGCGCTTCCAGCGCTATCACCTACGCCGCCATACGGCGCACCCTTCCAACGCCTGGCTCTCCGGTTTTTCCCAGGTACTCTCGTCCCAGGCCACCCACACCGCCTCACCAGCTGCCGCTAATGCCGCGCGCTGCTCCTCGGCCTGCTGCCATAAGAACCGTTCGACCAACCGCGCCGCCCATTTCTTGCTCCGCAGCAGGTTGCTCAACCGTTTCGTCCCGGCGGGAGCCTGCTCCGGCGGCAGCAGGTAGCTTCCCAATTCGCTCAACAACAGCCCATTCAAGTTATGCCGAAAGGTGATGATCGCCTGCACCGTCATCATAAATGTGCGGACCAAGCGTTTGTCGATCTGCTCGTCCAACCACCCCAGCAGGACGCCCGCGAAACTTTCCAACTGCTCATTGATCGCTTGCGCCTTCCTGCGCGACATGCCAGAATCCGTGCTCATCCAGACCTCCTGAGTAGCACTTGTTTGACAACTTAAGTTTATCTCAGCCGGTCTGGTTTGTTTCGATCGAGTTCTCTCTCAAAATTCGGGATGTCTCATGACGCGGGAAAAAAGGCAAAAGGGCTTGAAGGCCCTTTTTTGCTGTCAAAAGCTATCGGGTGGGGTAAAGTGGGAAGTCGATCAAGCATAACCAGGAGAGCGTGGTGCTGCAAAAAGTAGTGTGGAGTGTGGAATGTGTAGTACTGCTGGCCATGCTGGTCTGGTTGTGGATGAGCTACCTGGAAGTGGTACGGACGAGAGGGAAAGCAGACGAGAAGAAGACGAAGCGGATGCGCGAGCTGCGACCACGGACGCCGGAGGACTGCCTTAACCACGGCTTTTTTGAGTTCCTGCAAGGCAACAAACCAACGTCTGGCCTTGTCATTCAGGCGATAGGCGAAGCACAGCGGTTCTGGGTTGAAGGAACAGAAGAGGCATTCACCATCATTCCCAACTTTCTGATTTCAGGACTGCTGTCTATGGGGATCGGAGTGAGCATTATCATCTGGTCACTGCGGTTCATCGAAACCCAACATGGACGATCCGTTTTCCTGGGGTTGTTCATCCTGCTATTCCTGGTCGGCGGCGGGATCGGCCAGCTCGTCTTCTTTATTCCGGCGTGGGCCTTCGCCACTCGTATGAACAAACCGCTCACCTGGTGGAAGAAAGTCCTGCCGCGAAACAGGTGGGCCTTCCTATCCAGGCTCTGGCCTATCACACTCACCCTGTCCACTATTTCGATCCTGATCGGGCTGGAGATAGCGATCTTTGGCTTTTTCCCCGGCACCACCGATCCTCAGGCACTCCAAAACACCGCCATGATCTTTGTGCTGGCGTCAGCCCTGCTGAATATCGTTTCGTTCATAGCCGGGTTCGGGCACGACTTGCTGAGGATGGAACAGTTCCAACCCGATTTCTCCCGTTAATCAACCGTATCAAGAGAGGAGAAGTTCCATGAGTATCAGAATCATATTGGGGGTCTTCTGTGTACTGCACGGTCTGGTTCACCTGCTGTACTTTGGGCAAAGCGCCCGCTATTTTGAGCTGCAACCGGGATTGTCCTGGCCCAATGGCGCGTGGGCATTTTCAAAGCTCTTGGGAGATGACGTCACCCGGAGGCTGGCCAGCGCCTGCCTGATAGCGGCAGCCATCGGGTTTGTGGCCAGTGGTGCTGGCGTACTCATGCAGCAAGCCTGGTGGCAACCGGTGATCGTGAGCGCCGCCGCATTTTCTGCCGTGATCTATTTTCTTTTCTGGGATGGAACGATGCGGCGGTGGGATGATCAGGGGTGGATCGGTATTCTCATCAATGTGGCGATTCTGGTTGCGGTACTTGTCCTCAAGTGGCCCGACTTCGAGTTCTAGCCCGGCACACGTGGCCAACGTCGAGATTCCCTCAAGACACTCACCCTATCGTCGCGGCTATGACCAAAAACAGAATCAGGCTGAATGGTGAGCGCGGATTGAAAATCAGGAGGGTCCACAGCCAGATGATTCCGTAGATGATGGATAGTGCGACAGTCTGGACACCGCCCCCCATGAAGGCCAACAGGGCGATGCCAATACCCGACAAAAATATGCCCAGGAGCCACACGTTATCGGCAGTCGATGATAGTGGCATACCGGTTTCGGCCTGGGCTTTGAACCCCATGAGCATTCTTCGTTCCATGAGGTAATGCAACGGTTCGCCTACAAAACGATCCACCTTACTCAGGAGATTGGGGCACTCTTGCCCATGCGTTCGTACAATCAGGCGGGTTTGTGTTGGGCTGATCTCGTTCAGGACAAAGGCTCCCCATTCCTTCAGAACGAAGGCTTTTCCCGGTTCAACCGCCACCACGGGAAAATCGAACTTGATAACGCTTTTTGACTCGTCGAGTGAGGCCGGAACAACCCGCCCTACGTCCATGCCCTGGAATTCGGTGACGTGTTCTGGCTCCCGCATCTCGTATCCCAGCGCCTTTTCGAGTAGCGCATAACTGAAAAACCCACCTCGATCCGCCCCCAGTTGAGTCACCCACTTCCAAACCTCGGAAATCGGTGCATTGATGGATATCGCACGCGTGGCACTGATAGAGGGCGCCAACTCATCGCCCATCAATGGCAGGTTGACTTCATCGTCAGAGGTTCCCCAGGCTAAGATTCTGGACCGCAGAAAAACAATGTAGACCAGGAGTGGCAGGCTTAGCACCAATGCAATGTTCAAGATGGTTTCCATAATTCCCCCCTGAATTGTATTTGCTCATTGTATGTGGTCAGGAGAGTAAACAACAAATGTCCCGCAGCAGGGGCAAGGGCGATTCCTGACCACCTCTCGTTGTGGCAATTCTTCCTAAAGCCTAATTCGTATTATCCTTCACAAATCTGGTGCAAGCATGTGTTAACATAAATGCATAAGAACTATTCGCACATGTATGAGAAGGATCTCTGGTCCTCAGTTCAGAATAGGGGCTAAACGTGGCTGGTATTGCAGGGGTTGAAAGTAGGGATGGACGCGATCAGGTAATCCGAGTGTTGAGTCGCCTTTCGCATCGTGGTTCTCACGGTCCCAAGATCATCGCTTGCGACGGGGCTACACTCGGAGCGGTCTGGCCAGAGACCAAAACCACACCTGCCGCTCCAGATCTGCACAAACAGGTAGTGTGGGATGGGAGTCTGCCTCCTCGCCTGGAGCCTGACACTTTGCACCGCAGGCGAAGACCGTTCGCAGTGGCGGCATCTAGCCCGGAGGGGATATTCCTGGCACGTGACCCATTGGGCGTGTGCCCATTGTATTATGGACACACAGACGATGGAGCATTGTGTTTTGCTTCGGAAGTGAAGGCATTGCTCGAAGCCACCCATGACGTACACGAATTCCCGCCGGGCGCGTGGTATGACAGCCAGAGTGGCTTTCACACTTATGCTGACATACGGCACCGCAGCCACTTGGAACTCGCATCCCCCGATACAATTGCATCCGCATTGCGTACTCTGCTGGAACAAGCCATTCAACGCCGCATCGACAGTGAAATCATGGGAGGATGGCTTTCGGGCGGATTGGATTCCAGCGCGATTGTCGCCCTGGCATGCCCCCATGTGAGTGAGCTGCACACCTTTGCCGGGGGCATCCAGGGTGCGCCAGATCTGAACTATGCCCAACAGGTCGCGAACTATCTGAAAACGCATCACCACGAAGTGATCGTCACCTTGGACGACTTGCTGGCCGCGCTACCGGACGTGATCTATCACCTGGAATCGTTCGACGCGTTGTTGGTGCGCTCGGCAGTAACCAACTATCTGGTCGCTCGTTATGCGGCTGATCATGTCGGTTCGGTATTTTCGGGCGAAGGCGCTGATGAATTATTTGGCGGTTATGCGTATTTGAAGACACTGAACCCCACCCAATTGCCAGGGGAACTGCTCGATATCACACGGCGGTTGCATAACACTGCCCTGCAACGTGTCGATCGCAGCGCTGCCGCACATGGCCTGATCGCCCATGTGCCATTTCTTGACCTGGATATCGTGGATTACGCCCTCCAAATTCCCACCGAACTCAAACTCTGGCGCGAAGACAGCGTTGTAGAGAAATGGATTCTGCGCCGGGCCCTGGTGGATGTGCTGCCTGACCAGGTGTTATGGCGAGGCAAAGCCAAGTTTTGGCAAGGAACTGGCGTCGGCGAACTACTGGCGGACCATGCCAATACCCAGATCTCAGACGCTGATTTTGACCGCGAACGGCATCTACCCAACGGCTGGAGACTCAACACGAAGGAAGAACTGGTGTACTATCGTCTCTTTCGCGAGCGGTTCGGAGAACTCGACAATCTGGCATGGATGGGGCGGACGAAGGGTGCGCCGGTTTGTTGAGTTGACGATGTTCAACTCATCCTGGTCAGCCGGTGAACTTCAGCCCATGGAACTGGAAACTCAACATGAAGCGAGTCATGTCCATGACAACAAGCGCATCGCTACAGATCGAAATCTGTTGATTGATCCGGCTTGTCATCGTCACTACTGGCTTTTCACCAATCGAATAAATACGTCTTCCAACGAGGGTGAGATGATGCCTACATCGGAGTAAGGTTCGTTGGCGGCAGCCAGTGCCCGGATGAGGCGTTCTTTGGTTTCCGCCGCATTGTGTGTGGTGACGTGAACCTGTGCGCCATGCAGGCTTACATCCAGACATGGACCCAGTTGGCCAGAAAAACAGGCTTGATGGAGCAGTTCCAGGGTTGGCGTGGTATGAACAGGGGTAATCTGTACCACATCACCCGGCAGGTAGGCTGTCTTGATTTCGTGTGGCGTGCCGTGTGCGATCAGCTTTCCACTATGGATAAACGCCAGGCTTTCACAACGTTCGGCTTCATCCATATAGTGGGTCGTTACAAAAATGGTCGTACCCTGGGCTGAAATCTGGTATAGAAGTTCCCAGAACGCCCTTCTTGAGAGTGGATCAACTCCGGCTGTAGGTTCATCCAGAAATACAATATCAGGCTCATGCAGCAGTGCCGCCCCAAGCGCCAAACGCTGCCGCCATCCACCGGAGAGTTTGGGCGGTGTCAGGTGCTCTCGACCTTTAAGATCGGCCATCTCCAACACGTAGGCAATCCGGTCATGCAGCCGCTTCTGATGCAGCCCATAACTACGCCCATAGAATTTCAGGTTTTCCTCGACCGTCAGATCGCTGTAGAGTGTAAACTTCTGTGACATATACCCCAACCGTGCACGGATGCCGAGCGCCTGCTTGCACACATCATGGCCCAATACCAGGGCGGTGCCACCTGTCGGCTTTAGCAGACCCAGCAGCATACGGATGGTAGTGGTCTTGCCGGCGCCATTGGGTCCCAGAAATCCAAAAATCTGGCCGCGCGGTACAACGAATGAAAGGCCATCCACTGCCGTGAACGAGCCGAACTTTTTGGCGAGGTTTTTCACCTCGATGACATTTTCCGTGTAGTGATTGTTATTCCGCATTTTTGCACCTCTTTAGTTGGTTTCGGTATCCATGTCCCATGCTTCGGCAGCCTGTGGTTTAAGTGTGAAGAAAGCTTTTCGCGCCGTTTTACTCACTTTGTTCAGCGGACAGACAAAATTCATGCACTGCGAGCATAGAGAGCGCTTCAAAAAGAAGCAGGCTCTTACACTGACTAACAAGCGGCTGGGCAGAGTCCCCGGACTAGAAAGAAGCGGGACCCCGTTACTTGCCCAGAGTGCGACGGAAGAGCCACAGTGTCCCCGTGTTGATCACCACACCCAACACAGCCAGCCATAGGAGCTGCGGCCACAACACCTCTAATCCGACACCCTTTTGCAGAATGCCCCGTAGAATAATCATCCAATGGCGGATTGGGAAAAAGTTCGCAACGGTCTGCATCAGGGAAGGCATCGACTCGACCGGTATGGCATACCCGGAGAAAGTAATGTCCACGAACGCGATCAGCATGATGATCAGCAGGGCCTGGTTTTGGGTGCGTGAGATCAGGGCCACAAAGAACCCACGCCCTATCTCCACAAACAGGTACCCCAGAGCCAGAACCAGGAGCAGCAGCAGCGAACCACGCACCGGGATGCCAAAAGCGACATGCATGATGCCCAACACGAGCATAAAGTTGGCGTAACCTATAAACATCGCCGGGATAGCTTTCCCGATGATGATTTCGAGCGGGCGCATCGGCATAACGAGTAACTGCTCGAATGTGCCTAACTCCCGTTCGCGGGCAAGCATAAAGGCCGCAATCATTATGGCGATGATATAAAGAATAAAGGCAGCCTCGCTGGGAGTGGTGTAGTGTGCCCGGTTCAGCTTCTCGTTGTAACGCACCGTGACGGGAGGTTGGCTGGCGTTAATCTGTTGTGATACCAAACGTTCGAGCGTTGCACTGTTTACTACCGCTGCTGATGCAGTGTTACTCCCCGCCGCAGTCTGCGCTGCGATTACCATTCCAAAGGTGTACACTTCTTCTTCGACAGCGCGGCGGGCCGTTGTGCCGGGTAAGGAATTGGCTCCATTAACCGTCAAAACGACTTCCGGCTGATGATCTGCCAGCAAGCTTGCCTCAAAACCCTCTGGAATTTCGACCAGGAGCACCGGATCAGGGCTGAAAATGAAGTTTCCCCCCGTGAATAAGTCATCCAGCACATCATTACGATCCTCGTCCCGGTCGAATCTGCGAGTGACGGTTTCAGCTGTTTTCCGGTCCAAATGCACGGTCTCGTTGGAAGCCAGACGGTCGATCAGGGCCTGGCTGGTCGATGTGCTGTCGTAGTCCACCACGACGACCTTCAGATTATCGATCTTGGAGCCGGTAGCCCAACCGATCAAGAGCAGTTCCGACGCCGCGCCAAAAATCGCCATAATCAGCAGCAAGCGATTGTGCCACAGGTGAAGCATGTCCTTCCAGGCAATGTTTAAGATTCGACTGAGCATTAGACTATCCTCTTTTTGAACAGCCGCCCGGCGATCTCAAAACCTTCGACAGCGATAATCAGCAGCAGCGCGATGTTCCACCACAGGTCCTTAAGCCCACCCCCTTGCAAGAACATATTCCGGTTAATGATCACGCCGCTGACCACCGGCAGTTCCAGGGTTTCGATCTTGACAATGAACGGGAACACCTCGACCGGAAAGTACATGCCTGACAGCAGCATTCCAGGAAACAGGAAAAACAGCATCGAGGCCCACAACGCGGCTTCCATGTTTTTGATCAGGATGCTGAACAACAACCCAACAGCCAGGGTGGCGAAAGCATACAGACTTGACAGCGCCAGATATAGAACCAGGTTACCCCGAAAGGGAACACCAAACACAACCCGCGCGACGATATACATCAACACCACGTTGATCAACGAGGTGATCACATACGGGATCGCCTTGCCCAGCAAGACCGCCTCCTTATGAATCGGGGTGGCGGCCAACATCTCAAATGTGCCCTGGGAACGCTCACGGGCAATGACGGTGCTGATGCTCATCCCCGGCAGGGTGAGAGCGACCGCTATCATGGCCGGGACCAGGTCCCAGATGGACTTAAGCTGCGGGTTGTAGCGGTTTTCAACATCCGTTTTGATGGGTACTTCGAGCTGCTGCCGGATCGCCTGGATGGCCGCCAGGTCTGCGCCTGCGGCAAGCTGTTGATCGAGCGCGGCATTGTACTGTTCGATCATGAAGGCACTGCTCTCATTCAGGGCCGTTTCCATGGCTGTTTCGGCGGAGATCGGGTCGGTACCATCGATGACAAAACGCAGGCGAGGGCGAACGTCATCAAGATTCTGGCTGAGCAGCAGCGACGGATCGTGAATCTGGTTCGCAAAACCCTGCTCGATGACCACCACCAGGCGTGCTTCACGCCGCTCCAGTTGATGCTCGTAGGCGTCCTGATTGGCGACGTGGCCGGTCACATGCAGCACACTGGTCCCGTCAAGGCGTTGGATCAGGGCTAACGACTGTGGGGTATGATCCAGATCGAGAACAATCGTTGGGATATTTTTGACATCAGCGGCCATGGCGTAGGCGACCAGCACTAACATCAGCACAGGTCCAATCGCCAGCAGAAAAATAGTCAAAGGGTCGCGCGTAATATGCAGCCATTCTTTGCGGGCAATGGCCCAAACATGCCGCCATTTCACTGGATGGCCTCCTTGTTAGCTGCGCCGTACTGTCGCACAAAGTAGATAAACACTTCTTCGAGACGAGGGGGTACAGGGCGCAGGCTATCGGTGACGATGCCTCCCTGCAACAGTGCGTGTTC
>CAYYNB010000226.1:0-8309 GCA_964472565.1 uncultured Anaerolineaceae bacterium | reverse complement strand
GCCCCATGACCGATGCGGAATTGCGCACCCTGTTAGTCGAGTGCGACATTTTTTCACCCAACTGGCACGAGGCGGTTCAGTTGGTTCAGACCAGCGATTACACGACTCTGCTCCATCGTTTTCGTGATCTAGGGTGTCGTTTTTTGGCCCTCCGGCGTGGGGCCGATGGGGCCGACCTTTGGAATCTAACCGAAGGGTACGGCGTACATGTTCCCGCCGTCCAAACGTCGGTAATTGATGTCGTCGGCGCGGGGAATGCGTTTTGTGGGGCGTTGGTCGCTCGTTTCGAGTCCGGCATCGAAGAAGCGGCCTGTCACGCGAGTGCAGCCGCCTCCTACATGCTGGAGCAGGTCGGCATCCCAAACACGCTGCCCGATCCCGCCGATTATGCCCGCCGTTTATCCGAAGCCCGATCGGGTCTGAAGCCGTTGGCTAAATGGTGATAACCTTGTCCGCCAGCCATTGTGCCTCGATAATATCCGGCATTCCGGCCACCAGCCCAACCTGGACCTGATCGGTGAGTCCATAAAAGCTAAGGCACGTGCTGCACACAATCACATGCACGCCCTTTTCCTGGAGCTTGCGCAGTTGATCGAGCACGGGCGATCCGTCACACACCAGTTTGACGCCGTCCGCATAAAAACAGATGGCCGCTGGAAATTTGCCATCTTCCAATAACAGTTGAAAATATTTGGTAACGAGGATGTGCTGAAGTTCGGGATTCCCCTTACCCATGCCGTCATTTGTCACTAAAATAACACTAGTCATTGTGCAGCCCCTTTCGTAATGGGAGAAATCGTACCACAGTTGCGTGGTTTATTTCATATAGGGATTTGTAACTATGTCAATCCGTTCGTCGATGCACCAACAAATTGATACCTTGCCGCAGCTCGTGCGAGATATCGCCAAACCTTTTGATCAATCGGCCCGTGCCACCTTCGACTTTGAATTGTGCCGTTCCGTCAAACGTATCTATTTGGTGGGTTGTGGTGACAGTTACCATGCGCCGGTAGGTGCCGAATTAGCCTTTCACCAGTTCGCCGGGGTGCCCACGCAGGCCATCAGCGCCCTGACCTTCAGCCGCTACGTCGTCGGCCACCTGCCCTCCACCGGCCCCAACACCAATCTGGTAATCGCTGTCTCCGTCTCTGGTGTCGTCAGCCGTACCATTGAGGCGATGCAGTTAGCCCGTCAGGTTGGCGCGGTTGCCATCGCGCTGACCGGAAATCCCGCCGCGCCGTTAGCTCTGTCTGCCGAAAAAATCTTCCAGACCACCGTACCGCCGCTGTCCGATGAATTGCAGGGCGCAGTGGTCCCCGGCGTTCGCTCCTACCTCGCCTCGCAAATGGCCCTCTACAGCGCAGCCTTGCGCATCGGTGAAGTACGCGGCCACCTGACCACCGCCCACGCGGACCGTCTGCGCGCTGAACTGCTCGAACTGGCGGACGCGATGGAAGCCACCATTCAGGCCTGTGAACCTGTCGCCCGTGAAATCGCTGCCCACTGGCAAGACGCCACCGAGTTTGTTTATGTCGGGGCCGGTCCTATGTACGGAGTCGCCATGTTCAGCGCCGCCAAGATGCTCGAAGCCAGCGGCGATCCATCGCTGGCCCAGGACACTGAAGAATGGGCACATCTGCAATATTTTTCCCAGCGCGCCGATACCCCCACCATTCTGATCAGTGCCGCCGATCATGACGCGGATCGGATGGCCGAAGTCGCCCGCGCCGCACATGTCATTGGTCGTCGTGTGGCAGTTGTGGTTCCCGAGGGTGAACACGAAATCAGCCAGTACGCCCAATATATCCTGCCCATCAAAGGTTCTGTGCGCGAAGCTTTCGCCTCGCTGGTCTACAGCATTCCGGGCGAACTGCTGGCTGCCGAACGTGCCGCCGCCATCGGTGCCACCTATTTCCGCGCGTTTGGCGCAGGCCGGACCGTTGATTGGGCGGATGGAGCCAGTCGTATCCGTGACAGCCATATGTGGGACAAGGTTCGTCGCTAAGTCCAATGTCCAATCATTTTCGTCCCACCTATGTCTGCGTCGGCGGCATCATCATCGATGACATCGTGTTCCCCAATGGCGAAACGCGCATGGGGGTACTGGGCGGCGGTGTAACTCATGCTGCGGCAGGCATCTCGATTTGGGGCCACCGTCCCGGCCTTTTAGCATCCGCCGGGCACGGCTTGCCGGAAGATGTGCTCAAACGCCTGGAACGTGATTTTGACCTTCAGGGGCTGGATTGGCTCGATCTGCCCCAGGCACGTGCCTGGCAAATCTTCGAATGGGACGGCAAACGCACCGAAATTTTTCGCATGGATAACATCGATCCCTTCATCCTGGAGCCTATCCCAGACCGTATTCCGGCGGTTTATGCCGAAGCGCAGGCCGTTCACTTGCTGCGCGATGCCAATCTGCGCGAATGGCGTCAGCATTTTTCTAGCGCTGTCATCCTTTGGGAACCGATTCAGCCCTTTATGGTGCGCGAGAATCTGGCCGCTTTCCGTGCGGCCCTCCCATTGATCGACATTGTGTCGCCCAACTGGTTGGAAGCCCAGCAAATGTACGGCATCCACGATCCCGCCGATCTCATCTGTGCGATGCTCGATGATGGCGCATCAGTCGCTGTCCTGCGTATGGGAGAAGCAGGATCGATGGTTGGACGACAAGGCCAGCCCAAACTGATCACGGTTCCGGTTGTTCCAGTTCCCCAGATTATCGATCAGACGGGCGCAGGTAATACCTACTGTGGAGGATTTTTGACCGGCTGGCTTGAAACGCACGATCTCATCATCGCCGCTTGTCGGGGTGCGGTCGCGGCATCTTTCGCCTTAGAAGTGTTGGGCGTGGCCGAACCACCCCCGGCAGACCAGCGTGACGCGCGTTACCACCAGCTTTACCAACAGGTGCTCGCGCAAAATTGACATCCGGCGGCACTTGTCCTATAAAGACTTAAAAAGACTTTTTAGGCCGTCCCAAGAAAATCTTGGCGCAGCCTTATCAGGACAAGTGCCGTGTTTATTAATCCACTTCCCGCTTCCGAAATGCCCGATCCTGTCCTTCGCCCGATCACATTGGATGACCTTGAAGCTGTGCGGCTGATTGACCGTGATGCTTTTGCCACCTATCGCCGCCAGCACCACCAGCTTACACGCCCGCTGCTGCTGCGCACCCTCGATAATATGCAGGCCGCTATCGAACGCCCCCATGCGGGCATTGTCCTCGAATGGCCTCCGGGCCATATCGTCGGTTATTGTTTTACCCACGTCTGGGGATCGCTTGGCTGGCTGGGTACACTCGGCGTCTCCCCCCGCAGCCAGGGGTTCGGCCTCGGTCAGCGGGTAATCGCGGGCGGCTTAGACCTGCTCCGCAGTGCGGGCTGCCAGATTCTGGCCCTCGAAACCATGCCCGAAAGCGGCAAAAATCTCGCCCTCTACACGCGCCTCGGCCTCGAAGCCCGCTACCTGACCATGCTCTGCCAGGGCGCAGTCAAAGCCGCGCCCTCAACTCATTTTGAGATCTGGTCTGGCGGCGACGAACTGCGTCTCATTGCCTCTCAGTTATTGCCTGGCCTCGATCCCTCACCGGCAGCCCGCTGGCTGTTATCCGAAGCGGGCGGCGAAACCTTGATCTGGCATGAGCACAATCAGCCCGTTGCCTTTGCGATTCTACGCGCCGCGCCCCGCCGCCTCGAAGGGTTTCAAACCGTGCTGACCCTCGAAGCCGCCGGATGCCTGCCCGCCGCCGCTTACCATTGGCCGCGTTATCTGAGCGAAATGCAAGCCTATGCGCGCACCCAAAATAAAAGCGGGCTGGCGCTGCCCGTGAATGCCCGTCAAACCGACCTCCTGCGTACAACCCTGGAGGCCGGTTATCAAATCATTCATACCCGTGTGCGGATGGCCATTGGCGATTTTATTGGCTCACCCGATGCCATCCTGATGCTCACGCTTGCGATGTGATCTCCAGCGGGGCGTGCGGCATCGGCCAATAAGCAGTAACCGTCGTTCCCTGCCCAACACCTGGACTGTTGATCTCGATGTGTCCGTTGTACGCTTCGACTATCGATTTAGCCAGCGCCAGCCCTAAGCCCGTCCCTTGAATGCTTCGGGATCGGGCTTTGTCGGCCCGGTAGAAGCGCTCAAATAAATGAGGCAGATGTTCGGGGGCAATCCCCGGCCCCGTATCCTGGACCGTGAAGAGGGCCTGTCCATCCCTGGTGCCGACCCGCCACACCACCGTGCCGCCGCTTGGCGTATACTTAATAGCGTTTTCCAGCAGATTCCGGCAGAGGATCGTCAGGTGATTCAGGCTGGCCTCAATCGCCTCCGATTGTCCAACCTGAATGTCAACTTGTAATGTAATATCCTTTTCCGCCGCCTGGATCGAAAAGGTCTGGTGGAGGCTGTGCGCAAACCGGGCCAGATCAATCCATTCCTGCCCCAGTTCGGTGCGCCCCGCGTCAAATCGCGACAGCAGAATCAGGTCTTCTACCAGTCCGCTCAACCGGATCAGTTCCTCATCAATCTCCACAATATACTGCTCGCGATCCGTATCCGTCATCGAATCATCATAGCGCAGCGCCTCCGTTCGCAGCCGCATCGTCGTTAACGGCGTGCGCAGCTCATGCGATGTATTGCTGGCAAAAGCCCGCTGTTCTTCGATCATCGCCTTCACGCGATCCGCCATCTGGTTAAACGCTTTTGCCACTTCCCCAAACTCGTTCGTTCCATAATCCGTAATTCGATGGGCCAGATCCCCTTGCGACAGCCGCAGCGCCGAATCGCGCAGTTTTCCCAGGGGACGGATCAGCGAAGTCGAGAGCCAGACACTCGCCAGCAGCGCCACCCCCGTACTCGCCAGCACCCCCAGCCCCAATTCGCTCCATCGTTTATACAGTGCCCGCTGAAGCTGGCTTGCCGGTTCGCTCAGATGCACATACCCAATGAGACGGGGACCATCCACAATCGGCGCGGCAGTATAGATAGTCGATTCGCCCTCATCGTTATTACGCTGCACCACGATCACCGTATTATGACTCGCCGCCACAAATTCATCATACGTTTCCAGGCTTTTCGACAGATGCCACTTTGGGTCATCATGGGACCGCTCGTGCTCAGAATCTTCCTGATCGGGCGCTGTGCCGACAAAATACAGGCGGATGCTTGCCTCTGTCTGTGATTCATAGTCCGCTACAATCTGATAGAGATCCGCCTCGCTGATGTTCCCTTTTTCATATTCCCGAATCGACTGTGCTACCCCGCGTCCCACCAGGATCACTTCATTCGCCAGTTGAATTTCATAATCATCCCGTGCCGCTTTGGAAATCTGCTGTCCGGCAATCAGCGCCAATCCGCCAAATCCCAGCACAATCAGCCCCGCATAAGCCAGAATCAACCGCACCCGCAGACTTTGCAGTTTGTTCACAGCCCACCCTTACCCTGTTGCGAAGCGGTATCCCACGCTCCGCACCGTTTGTATATACTGTGGATCGCCGGGATCATCTTCCAGTTTCTCCCGCAACCACCGGATATGCACATCCAGCGGCCGCATATCCCCCAGCCACTCCGTCCCCCCCACCCCGTCCAAACTCTCCGCCCGGGTCACCACCGGCCGCGCCCGCCCCATCCACAGGCTGAGCAGTTCAAACTCCTTATACCGCAGTTCAAGCAGTTTTGATCCCTTTTGAACCGTCCGGGTATCGAGGTTCAGCATCACTTCTTTAATGCAGATCGTTTTACTCTTGTTGCCGCTCTGCGTATCCATCTCGACCCGCCGCAGCAGCGCCTTGATCCGTGCCAGCAGTTCCCGTGTGCTGAACGGTTTCGTCAGATAATCATCTGCCCCCAGTTCCAATCCTAAAATACGATCCACTTCCTCGCCCAATGCCGTCAGCATCAGCACTGGCACCGTGCTGTGTTGCCGCAGCGCCTTACAGACTTCCCACCCGTCCATTTCCGGCAGCAGAATATCGAGTATGACAATATCTGGCTGCGTTTCTAAAGCCGCGTTTAATCCGCTTGCCCCATCTTTTGCAATCGACACCGTATAAGCCGCTTGTTCCAGCGCCCGTTTCACAGGCCCGAAAATCAGCGGATCATCTTCGATCATCAGCACGTGTGTCAACTTGACTCCTACCCCCAGTGATTGCGCTTGTTGCGCTCATTGTGCCATTTTCCATGATCCCAATCAAGCCGATTTAAGCTGGATTTAACATTTTTTGAGGTAGCCATAACCATAACGTCTGCCGGATGATTTACGATAAAAGCACTTCGTATAGGGTTCCGTATTGGATGTGGAGGCATGTATGCGTAAACTTCTTGTTATCCTGTTGGTGTTAGTCCTATCCCTGATCCTCGTCGGCACCATCCTGGCTCAGGATGACACACCGGCCAAACCCCACCTCGGCATCCGTGCCATGACCACCGGTGAGGGTGTGGTTGTGGAACGTGTCGTTGAGGGTTCTCCTGCTGCCGAAGCGGGCGTGTTGGTCGATGATGTGCTGCTGAGTGTGGACGATCAGGCCATCACATCCGCCGCTGATCTATCCGCGATCATCGCTGAACATGCCGCCGGGGATGTCATCTCACTCACCCTGCGTCGTGACGACACCGAAATGACCATCGAAATCACGCTGGCGGAACGCGTCTCTCAACGCGCGGCCACCGCGGAGAAGGACTCAGACCCTGTCTCTATGGCGCACAAGCTGCTGCACGTGGAGTTAACTGCTTCGGATGAAGGGTATGAGGTCGTTGAACTTGACGATCACTCCCACGAAAATAATCTGTTGGCCGTAGGCGACATCATTACCGCCGTGAATGGGACTCCCGTTGCTGAAGTAGACTGGCAAACCCTGCGCTCCGAGTTAGCCGGTTCTGACGCTGCCGTGCTCACACTCACCGTGCTGCATGCAGGCGAAGAAATCACCATCGAAATTGAATATGCGGGGGGAATGCACGACAAGGATCGCCCCGATCACGATTCACCGTCCCATCCTCAACCACACCGTTCACACCCCGACTCCCATCATTCGTCTGACATCATATAACAACTCGATTAGGCAGGCTGAGAAATGAAGCAGTCAATCCGTATTCTTCTCGTTACCGCTGTCATGGTTGCGCTCGTCGTCGTGTTGACCACCAATTTGCTCCCATCGAACGAATCGTCGGTGAAGGTTTTGGCTGCCCAGACCAACCTCGCGGCCTCGACCCGCACAACCGTATCAGACAACCCCTTCACCCAGGTTTACGATGAGGTTAGCCCTTCTGTTGTTGCGATCAGCGCTTCCGCCGTCTCTCACAATCGCGTCGTCTCCACCGCGACAGGTTCCGGTTTTGTCGTCGATGACGCCGGTTACATTGTGACCAACAACCATGTCATCGAAGGAGCCAACCAGATCGAAATTGATTTCTACGATGGCACCCTGACCTGGGCCGAAGTGGTTGGTGTTGATCCCGACTCCGATCTCGCCGTGCTGAAAGTCGATGCTCCCGCCGATACCTTGCAGCCGGTCACATTTGGCGACTCCGATGCCCTCCAAATTGGTGAGACGGTGCTCGCCATTGGCAGTCCCTTCGGTCAGGACTGGACCCTCACCAGCGGCATTATCAGCGGGCTGGACCGGACCATTCAGGGCTTAACCGAATTCTCCATTGGCGGTGTTATTCAGACCGACGCGGCGATCAATCCCGGCAACAGTGGCGGCCCGCTGCTCAACCTCAATGGTCAGGTGATCGGCGTCAATTCCCAAATCGCCACCACCTCGAACAGTAATTCAGGGGTCGGCTTTGCCATCCCCGGCAATCTCGCCCAGCGCGTCGTCCAGGATTTGATTACGAACGGCAAGACCGAATACAGCTATATCGGCATTGCCGGAACAGACATCACCATGTCGATCATCGAAGCGTTGGGTATCCCCAATGATACACGCGGCATTGCCGTAACCGATGTGGTCAGTGGTGGTCCGGCTGATCGTGCCGGGATGCAGGGGCTTAACACCACCATGCAGATTAACGGAGGAACCAATCTGTCTTCAATGGATGTGATCACCGCCATTGATGGTCATACACTGAAAGGCATGGACGATCTGATCTCTTACTTAGCGCGCGCAACCGTTCCCGGTCAAACAGTCCGTCTGACCGTCCTGCGCGATGGCAAAAACTGGGCCGAGTTGGATGTCGTACTTGATGAGCGGCCCTAGTCTGCTCTCCTCTGACCCACATCTTTTGAGACGCAGAGCAACGGCTCCTCGTCGGGGCGTGGGCTTGCCCCGCCCACCTTCCCCCTCTTCCAACTCGGTTGGAGAGGG
>CAYYNB010000225.1:0-8311 GCA_964472565.1 uncultured Anaerolineaceae bacterium | reverse complement strand
CTATCCTCTCTTGGGCAAAAGACTGCTGCTCTTCATTTTAGCGGCAAGCGATCCAAGTGACAAAAGTGTCCCAGGAAGAGAGGTATCACAATGCTTTACCCCGTCCGCTGCCTGCTCCACTGCTCTACCGTCATGGCGGGCGCACCGAGCAGCCCATTCGCCTCTGCCGGATCGCCCGCCTCGTGAACCCCCGTGCGCTCGCAGTAGCGAAAGAATGGGAGCGCGGCCTGCAATTCATGGCGGCGGCCCAACCGGGCAAAGATCGCCGTGACCCAAAACGGCATCGACATCAGGCGCGCCCCAGGACACACAACCGACGTATAACACGCCAGCGCCTCGCGGATGGTATACGCCTGTGGCCCGTAGACAAACAAGGTCGTGTTGGCAGCAGCCGGCGTCCGGTAGGCGGCGGCGACCATGCGGGCATAATCCGCCGCTGCGACCCAATGCCAGCGTTTCGTGGCCGGACCCATCACCAGCCCGCGCCCACCCCGCACAAACTTCGGCAGCGCTTCCATAAACCACGTCGCTTTGAAAATGGTATACGGCACACCGGATTCCTGAATAGCTTTTTCCGCCTCATAGCGCGCTTGTGTATCGGGGAACCAGCAGTTTTCGGCAGTGACCGACGCCCCCGACAGATATGTGATCCGCCCAATGCCCACTTTAGCCGCCGCCGCTGCCGTATGGATCGCCCCGACCCGTTCCAGGTCGGATCGCGCGCTGTCGTGCAGATTGATATGCACCCCCTGACAGCCCTGCATCGCCGCCTCAAGGGTTTCCGGCGCTTCGACATCCCCCGCCACCACCTCAAATCCGGCCTGAAATTTCTGCCGGGCTTTCTCCGGCGAACGGGTCAGAATGCGCACCGGGAAGCCGTCCGCCTGTAAGCGCCGCGCCACCGGTTCGCCCAACATACCCGTTCCGCCGATCACCAGAATCGGTTCCATCACTGCCCCTCCGCTTCTACGGCTGCAATCGCCATTTCCAGCCATTGAATCACCATCTGTTGGTTCATCACACCGTATTGGTGAACCAGCTTCCACATCAGACTTTCCTGCCCCGCCCCCGCGATCTGAAGCCCCTCTTGCAGACTGGTTTCCCCTTCCGTCTGGACACGCTTCCACCGTGCCCGGTACGCCTCAAGCTGAAGCCGTAGCTGCGCGAGAATGATCGCCTTGTCCAGCAGGCCCGCAAAAAATAGCTTGAGCAGCACGACGTTTTTATTCGGCGGAATCTGATCCAGCGGTTCGCTCAGCCACGCGATCAACTCGTCACGGCCTGCCGGGGTGAGCGCATAGATTTTTTTGTCCGGCTTGCCATTCTGCGGGATCACTTCAACCGACACATGCCCCTTTTCTTCCAGTTCCTTGAGCGTGGGATAAATCTGGCTGAGTTCGGCATGCCAGAAAAACTGGACCGAGTGATCCAGGTGTTTTTTGAGTTCGTACCCCGTCATGGGATGCCAGCTCAACACCCCCAACAGCGTGTGATACAGCGACATAAACGCGACTCCGATATATCAACTTTTATATATAAATCTTTATATATCGTATGTCTGGAAACGAAATTTGTCAAGAATGCTGACATCCACCTGAAATTGGGCTGACGTACACTATTTTTCACCTGTAACTCAGGTATAATGGCGCATCGTATTCACCGCATTGCGCGTATAAGTTTGTGGGCCACCAAATCCCCATTATCTGTTTTTGAAAATGGTCCCTGGTGAGGCTAGTTCTAAGGAGTAAATACATGAGCGCCTCTTCATCTGATCTCGCCATTTCGGTCCAGAATGTGACGAAACACTACGGCGACTTTACGGCTGTGAATGACTTCACGTTCGAGGTCCGGCGCGGCGAAATCTTCAGCATGCTCGGCCCTAACGGGGCGGGCAAGACGACCACCATCCGTATGATTTTAGACATCCTGAAACCCGACACCGGCTCGATCAGTGTCCTGGGTGGCCCGATCAGCGATGAAAAGCTGGAACGCATCGGCTATCTGCCCGAAGAACGCGGCCTCTATCGCAACGTGAAGGTGATCGATGTGCTGACCTATCTCGGCCAGCTCAAAGGCATGAAACGCCATGATGCCCAAACCCGCGCCACCGAGATGCTCAAGCAGATCGAACTGGCCGATAACGCCGACAGCAAGGTCAGCGAACTGAGCAAGGGTATGCAGCAAAAAGTGCAGATTCTCGCCACCGTGCTGCACCACCCCGATCTGATCATCATTGACGAACCGTTTTCGGGCCTCGACCCGGTGAACACGCAGTTGATCAAAGATATGCTCTACCAGATGAATAAAGACGGTGTGACGATCATCATGTCCACCCACCAGATGAATCAGATCGAAGAAATGGCGAATCGCCTCGTGATGATCAATCACGGCAAGCGCGTCCTGTACGGCGGCGTGGATGAAGTCCGCGAGCAGTATGCCAAAAACGCGATCATCGTCGAAGGCGAAGGCGATTGGTCGGCGCTGCGCGGCGTCACCTCTATCGAACCGGGCGAAAATGGGCGCGGCATGCTGCTGCATCTGGCCAACGGCACCACCCCCGACGATGTGATGGGCGAAATGGCATCCGCTGCCGATTATCGCGTGCGCCGCTTCGAACTCGCCGTGCCGAGCCTCAATGAAATTTTCATCGAGGTCGCGGGCCGCAATAACAACAATAACCACCACGCAGGATAAAAGGGGAGAACCACCATGTCCTGGCAAAAAATCTGGCTCGTGCTGCGGCGCGAGTATCTGTTTAACTTCAAACGCCCCAGTTTTTTGTTCACGGCGTTTGGCGTCCCGGCCATTACCCTGGTCGTGATGTTTGTCCTGATCCAGGTAATCGCGGGCCGTGAGACGAATCTGGACGACTGGGATCAGATTTATTATATTGACCGCGCGGGCGTGGTTGATCCGACAGTGTCCGGCGACTACCAGCCGCTCACCCAGCCCGGCGTCGATGTGCCCGCCGAACCGGACGCGGCCTATTACGCGGCGCTCGAAGCCTACGCCCAAAAGCAGTTGGAAGCGGACAAATTCGACGCCTTTTTCGTCGTGACGGACAACTACATCATGACCGGCCAGGTCGATCTGTACGCCACCCGCAATATTCCGGCGGCGCTGCAAGACGAGATCACCGACTTTTTACACACGCAGATCGCCGCGCAGCACGCCAATCTGGATCTCGTCGTCGATCCGGCGCGCCTCGAAGACCTGGGTGACATCACCATGCGCGACATCGACACGGGCGAGGAAATTGACGAGGCCGCGCTGATAGGCCGCCTTCTGATGCCGTTTATCTTCGTCTTCCTCTATTTCATGGCGTCCAACACCACCGCCCAGTTTTTGATGGGTGGCGTCGTCGAAGAAAAAGAAAACCGCCTGATGGAAATTCTGGCGACCAGCATCAAACCGATTGAACTGCTGTGGGGCAAAATGCTCGGTTTGGGCGCGCTCTCACTGACTCAGGTCGTGCTGTGGGGTGGGGCGGGCCTTGCCATCGCGTCCTTCAACGACGATGCCAGCACCTTTATCACGGGCGCGCATTTCCGTATCGGCGACATCCTGCTGATCCTCGGCCTGTTTGTGATCAATTTCCTGCTCTTCTCGTCGATCATGATGGGCATCGGCGCAGCGGTGACTGCCGAAGCCGAAAGCCGCCAGTTCGCCGGAATCTTCACCTTTGTCACCGTGCTGCCGCTGGTCCTGTCGAGCCTCTTTTTCAGCCAACCAGACAGCGCGCTGCCCGTGTTTTTCAGCCTCTTCCCGCTGACAGCGGCTACCGGGCTGGTGATGCGTATGGGGCTGACTACCGTCCCATTGTGGCAAATCGTGACCAGTCTGGCGATTCAAGTGGTAAGTGTCGTGGCGGTGATGTGGCTGTCGGCCAAAGTCTTCCGCCTGGGCATGTTGATGTATGGCAAACCGCTGACTCCTCGCACGTTGATCCAGGCGCTGCGTGAAGGGCGTACCACCCTGACCACCGCCAGCGATGAAGTCCGCGCGCCCAAGCAGAAGCGCAAGAAAGGACTCTTCCGGCTATGAAGAACTGGTTCACGGTTTTTCTCTATGAACTTCTGCGGCAGTTCCGCAGCAAATCCTATCTCTTTATGACCTTTGGCGTGCCGGTGCTGGCGATAGCCGCCTTCCTCGGCTACCAGGCCATCAAGGATGCGACCGGCAGCGAGGACAGCGACGACGGCCAGAAAGCCATCGAGGAGATCACCAATCCGGCGGAGGGTGACATCGGTTACGTCGATCTGACCCCGGAAAAACTCTTCCCTCAGCCGGCATCCTATTCAGCGGATGGCAACGACTGCGCCCCCGCTGATCAGGCCGAAGCCGACCTGTTCCGCCTGGGCCAACTGACCCGCGACCAGCGCGACCAGCGGGCCGAGTTGATCAAGCGGATCACCTCGCCCTACTGCCTGCGCGATCTCGTCCATGCCTACGACACGCAGGCCGCCGGTGAAAAAGCGCTGGACGATGGGCTGATCGAGGCGCTGTATGTCATCGATCCCACCTACGCGACAACCGGTAAACTTTCGGTCTATATCAGCAACTTCAGCATGGAAGGCCAGAATTACGATAACCTGATGCAGGGTTACGTGCTGTCCAGCCTGCTTTACGATGTCGATCCGGCAACCTACGAGCGGCTGTATCTGCGCCTGCGCGAACCGGCGATCATCACCGAACACCAGTTGGGCAACTCCGGCACAACCGATTCATCCAACGAAAACCAGAATTTCGTGCTGGTCTACGCCTTCGGTATCATGATGATGCTGAGCCTTTTCTGGGGCGGCGGTTATCTGATGCAGAGCGTGGTGCAGGAAAAAGAGTCGCGCATCATCGAGATCATGCTGTCCTCGGTGCGCCCCCTGCCCCTCCTGACCGGGAAAATTCTGGCGATGGGCGCGCTCTCGATTCTGCAAATCGCCACCCTGATCGGCGCGTTCGTCTTCATCGGCAGTCAGGCGGGCAGTGTGATCGAATCGTTGGGCGATCTCGAAATCAGCACCCAGGTGCTGATCGTGATGCCGATCTATTTCGTGCTGGGTTTCCTGCTGTTCGGCAGCCTGATGGCGGCGATTGGTGCCGTCACCAATTCTATGCGTGAAAGCCAGAACTTTGTGGCGGTGGTCACGCTTCCAGCGGCTATGCCCTTCTTCTTCCTGACGATGTTCGTCGAAGAACCGAACGGCACGCTGGCCCGCGTCTTCAGCATCTTCCCCTTCACCGCGCCGCTGTCGATGATCATGCGCGCGTCGGTGGTCGATGTTCCGGCGGGTGAACTGATCCTGAGTCTGGTCCTGCTGACCATCTCGGTGATCGGCGTGGTCTGGCTGTCGGGGCGGCTCTTCCGCGTGAATATCCTGCTGATGGGCAACACGCCCAAACTGCGCGACATCCCTAAACTGCTGCGCGGCTAACCACAATGGATACGGTCGGGGCGATTCATGAATCGCCTCGACATTTTTATTCCTACTGCGCCGCCTGCACCAACACCCACTGGATATGCGCCAGTTCGCCGTTGATCAGGATATGGACCTGCCACCACCCGGTTTCCAGCGGCGTGCCCGGATACACAATCCCGCTCAGGTAAGGCATAAAGTTACTGGTTTGATCGACCTGACCCTCTTCTTCAATCACCATTTCACCCGATGGCGACCACCAGATCACTTTGATCGCCGTTGGTTCTTCGACCAGTCCCAGCGCGAAACACACCGCCATATCTTCTTCCGGCGTGAAGCTGGTCGCGGGGGTAGTTTCCGCGCAGCTTGTCCCTGTGCCGCGCGCCAGATACGACTGCACCACAAAGGCATTCGTCGGTTGGGCCGGGTCCGCATCGATCATCAGGCGGTAAGTAGCCGACGTGCCGCTGTCCGCCGTCAGCCCCACATAATACGTGCCCGCCGCCGGGAATTCCACCACCAGCCCATTGATCGCCGGACCGACGGCTGTGCCCAGCGGCGTCGATTGATCCTGATCCAGCACCACCAGTGTCGGCTGCATATCGCCTTCGATCACATCGAAGACAAACGCCATCCGCAGGCTTTCCGCCACCACAAAGCTGTAGGCAACAGTGTCGGCGTCCGCCGTCAGTTGCCCCGTGACCGCCGCCTCCACACGCAGCGGGATCGGATCGCCCTGTGCCACCGCATGATCGCCCGCCAATCCGAGCGCCAACAGCAGCGCCGCCAGCCCGATGACACCCAACTTGTAGACCAGTTTGTGACTCATGTTTTCCCCTTCGTGATGAATAGATACTTGGGGATTTTAGCAACATGCGTCTGAAAAATAGCACAACGGCTTCCCTACGGGATCACAATGGTCTCCAGCCGCAGCAGGCCAGTCTGTTCATGTGTCTCCGGCTGAAACCAACCCACGTTGATCGCATACGTCCCGCTGGACAATCCATCCAGTGCAATCCGCACATCGTTCACCCACCGGGTATCACCGTCCCATTCAGAGGTGGGCACGGGCGGGAATCCGGTGAACTGCGCGGCGGGCACGTTCGTCTGCGGATCGGATACATGCACAAACAGCGCATAATCCGCATCCCGCGCGCCATCCCAGAATAACCGCACGCTCACCGCCCCGTCTTCAACCGCGAGGGTATAACCGCGCAAACTGATTCCCGCCTGCCCTTCATACGGTACAGGTAACGATTCGGCAGCTTCCCACGTCGGCAGCTCGAACGCCGCGCTGATACACGCGGGCGGATCGGCGGGCGCGCAGTCCGGCGACAGGTCCGGCGTCTTCCAGCACGTCAGCGCGAACGGGTAGTCGGTGCAGCCGTCGAGCGCTTCCAGCCGCAGCGTATGGAAGCCCCGCGCCACCCATAACGGAATATGGATCGCGCCGTCCTGCACCCGCCACCCCGCGATCTGCGGATCATCCAGCCCGATCCACCCGCCCGCGATCAGGTGATCATCCAGGTAGACGGCCATCCGGCGCGGCGTCCGGTACGGCAGCGCGCGCAAGACCACATCCCCGTATTGTTACCCCGCGCAGTACACATACCATTCCCCCGCGGCCGCCAGAAATGCCCCGCGGCACGCCCCGGGCTCCCCCGTCTGACTCCAGCCATCCGTTCCCACGATGATCGGCATTCCAAATTCCAGCGGCGGATCGTCCACACGCGGCACGGCAAACGCCGCGTATCGTTCGTCCTCAAATTCCGGCGCGCCGAAAATGGACGTTAATCGCCCAACCACCGCCCCCGCGTCAGAATACGCCAGTTTATGCACGATCACCCGGTCCGCGCCCGCCTGTGACAGCAGATACGGCACGTCCGCCCGCCGGATCGGGGTGTCATCCGAGGACGCCGCCGCATCGAGGATCGCCAGCACTGCCGGGTCCTGGGGTGTCCGGCGCAGCACATGCCCCGCGATCAGCGCGTGGTGATGCAGCGTTTGCTGGTACAGCCCCATCTTGGCGACCAGATTATTGTCCACCGGGATATTCAGCACCGCGCGCACGTCGTCCCGCTTCGCCAGTTCGCGGAAATAATCGGGCTGCCGCGCGTCCACCGTCAGAAACGGATCAAATAACTGGAACTCGACCAGCATCGCGCCCATCATCACCGCCGCCGCCGGGATGCGCAGTCGTCGCGGTGTGCGCTTGAGCACCAGCCCCGCGCCCATGCTCGCCAGCGCACTCAGCGCCAGCCCGGTCGTCAGGTTGAACCGTCCCGGCGAGCGTGTCGCCTCCAACACGGGGAGTCGTTCCAGCGCCGCCCAGGGCAGTGTAACATAAGATTTCCACTCTTCGACACGTAGTTCGACAGGCTGATCCTTCCATTTGAGCAGCGGCCCCAGCGCCAGCACCATCGATCCCAGTGCCACCACCACCCACACCCGCGCCTGCCGCCGCTTGATCACCGCCACCGCCGCCAATCCCACCGCGATCACACCCAGATACGCCGCGCCCTCCGCCGAATTGGTGCCCAACACGGCGCGCGTATAGTCCGGCGCGACCTCTTCCAGCGGCCCAAATGGGGACAGACTGACAAACGCCAGCAGATCGGTGCTGTAGGTCACGCGCCCCGGCTCGCTAAGATCGCTCACTTCGTCCTGATCGGCGAGCAGATACGGCGCATAAAACGGGATCAGCAGCGCCCCCCCTACCGCCACCATCCCGATCACTTTGGTCCAGGGCCAATAGCGCGCCGTCACGCCGCGCGGAAACAGCCGTTTACGATCCCACAGCAGCAGATACAACCCGAAAAACAGCAGCAGCGGGAACACCGTAAACACGATCTGCGTGACATGACACAAGGCGCTCAGCGCCAGCCACACCCCGCCCCAGA
>CAYYNB010000224.1:0-8323 GCA_964472565.1 uncultured Anaerolineaceae bacterium | reverse complement strand
CCACAAAACCATCAGCTAAAAATTTTTTATCATCTATTGCATCGGCAGCACCAATGTTATCATATCTCCTAAACTTGAACTGACTAGATGTTACTTTTACCTGTTTGCTCATTATAATAGCCCCCTACCAAGATTGAACTTACAAGCTAGTATACTATACCTTATTTAAGCGGAAAAATGATAATAGGGCTAACGCTTCCGATTGGATTAAAAGGTTACGAAGCCCTATCAACAACTAAAATATCAGGCTAACTTCGCCACTTCGCCGTTTTTTCCTCAATCGTCATGCCGCCGCTGGCACCATCAGCGATTTTAATAATCGTAATCACGTGGCCTGCGCCCGCTTCCAGGGTCGCCAGATGAGCGGCTTTGGCGGCAGCGAACGCCTCTTCAAACGGCCCTTCAATCGTCGTTTCCAGCGGTCCCACTTCATAATGTAGTCCACTAGCGATAATCGCCTCAATCGCGCGGTCCACAAACGGGATCGCATCTTCGGTGAGCGGCAGCACTTGAACACCAATGTTCACGGTTCGATTTGGATTCATCTTATCCTCTGTCAGAACTTTCATAGAATGTTTGTCTTGCCCCTGTTTCCTCCTTATCATAACAACATGAGCGAACTTCGAGTATTAGTTGTTGCCGATGATCCGCTGGCGCGAGCGGGACTCGCGGCGCTGTTAACCGGGCGCTGCGACGTGGTCGGACAGGTATCCAGCGAGGAAGAACTTCCGTTGGATGTCTACCGTCCCGATGTCGTGCTGTGGGATCTCGGCTGGGATGCCGGCACGCTGCCCGAACGCCTGGCTGACCTGAATGAATCTGATACACCTGTCGTCGCCTTGCTGCCCGCCGATCACCAGACCGGTGCGATCTGGGCTTCCGGTGTGCGCGGCCTGCTGCTGCGCAGTGCCGACAGCGAACAACTGCTGGCGGCGCTTGAAGCCATCACGCACGGATTAGCCGTCTTTCAGCCCGAATTGGTCAAGGCGCTGCGCGAGACGAATCCCATCAGCCTCGCCCAGGAACTAACCGCGCGCGAACTCGAAGTGCTGCATCTGCTGACCGAAGGTCTGCCCAACAAAGCCATTGCACGGCGCTTGGAGATCAGCGAACACACCGTCAAATTCCACCTGAATGCCATCCTCAGCAAGCTGAATGCCCAAAGCCGGACCGAAGCGGTGGTCCACGCTATCCGCCTCGGCCTGATCACCGTCTGAATGGGCCTACCCATTTGGATAGGTTGTTCCTCATCAAAGGAGTGATGTGCCGCGCGTCCGTCCGGCATAAGATTCAGATCATGGTGAGGGCCATAATAAGGAGTTTGAAATGGTATTGCAGCAGCTATCAGATGAACTGGCTGCCGCTGTCGAAGCAGCGGGCCAAAGCATCGTGCGGATCGAAGGGCGCAAACGTATGCCCGCGACGGGCCTTGTCTGGTCAGCCGATGGGCTGATCATCACGGCGCATCATGTGGTCACCCGCGACGAAAACCTATTCGTCGGCCTGCCCAACGGCGATTCCGTATCGGCAGCGCTGGTCGGACGCGATCCCAGCACCGATCTGGCACTGCTCCGCGTGGATCGCTCCGGTTTGACGGCGGCACAGTGGATCGAATCGGATCGGCTTTCGGTTGGACAGTTGGTGCTGGCGATGGGTCGCCCAGGCCGCACTGTGCAAGCCACGCTCGGCGTGATCAGCGCGCTCGGCGACGGCTGGCGGACTCCGGCAGGCGGCGGCATTGATCGTTATGTCCAAACCGATATTGTGATGTATCCGGGCTTTTCGGGTGGTCCGCTGGTCGGCGCGTCGGGCGCGTTTTTGGGCCTGAATACGTCAGCCCTGCTGCGCGATTTCAGCGTGGCGATTCCCGTGCCGACGCTGCGCCGCGTGGCGGAAGCCGTCTTGAAACACGGCCATGTCCGGCGCGGTTTTCTGGGTGTGGGGGCGCAGCCTGTGCGCCTGCCTGATCCGCTGGTCGAGCAACTCGGCCAGGAAACCGGCCTGCTGCTCATGTCGGTTGATGCCGACAGCCCAGCCGGAAAAGGCGGCTTGCTGCTCGGTGATGTGATCGTGGGCATGGGCGGCGAACGTGTGCGCCACATGGACGATCTGCAAGCTCAGCTTGGCGGCGAACATGTCGGGCAAGCGATTCCGGTGCGCATCATTCGCGGCGGGCAGGTGCAGGAAATGCCGGTGGTCGTCGGTGAGCGCCCGTAACACGGCCTGGATGCATCTGGCGGAGCGGAAACCATGGAAAGCGTTTTAGAACAAATCAATCACAGCCTGACCAAAGCTGTCGAATCCGCTCAGCACGGATTAGTGCAGATCAGCAACGGCGGGCGCGGCTTCGGCGCAGGTACGATCTGGCATCCTGATGGATTGATCATCACCAATGCGCATGTCGTCGCCGGGCATCACGGACTGAAAGTATCACTGCCCGATGGCCGAACTTTACCCGCCGATGTGCTGGCCGCTGATTCGGAGCGCGATGTGGCGGCGCTGGCCGTTGATGCGCACGATTTACCCTGCATCGAGTTGGGCAATTCCAAACGGCTGCGCGCCGGTGACTGGGTGATCGCAGTGGGGCATCCGTGGGGCGTGCAGGGAGCCGTAACCAGCGGGATCGTGATCGGCATGGGCGCGAATCTGCCCGATGTGCCGCGCGCCCAACATGAATGGATTGTGGTCGATTTACACATGCGGCCTGGGCATTCGGGTGGGCCGCTGGTGGATGTCGATGGCCGCCTGGTCGGGATCAATACCATGATCGCCGGGCCGGATGTGGGGTTTGCAATTCCGGTTCACGCCGTCAAGGTATTTCTGAAACAGAGTCTGCATCCGTAACCGTTTTCCCCTGGAGAACGCTACCGATCTCCGGGGGAAGTTTCGTTGGAAACGGGCTGCAACTGCAACGGCTGTATGGCGGGATTGGCTGACGATTGGCGGACCAGTATAAAATAACCTGCCGCCGCGATAAGGCAGAACACCATCCCGCCATACCAGATCGCAACCGGCGCAATGTTATCGCTCAGGAGGCCGCCCAAAACGGGACCGATTCCGGCGCCGACGCGGAACGAAAGCGCAAAGGCGCCCATATAGCGCGCGCGCATTTCCGGCGGCGCAATGTTGGCAACCAGCGCGGTAGTGGTCGGAGAAATCATCAATTCGCCGCAGGTCATCACCATCATACCGAACAAAAAGCCGTAGAAGCCCTGGCTGATGGCATAAATAAACAGGCCTGACGCATAAAACAGCGCACCGATGCCAATGATAGGCAGCGGTGAATGTTTGATCGTATAACGAGTGACGGTGAACTGGAACAAAACCACCATCGCAGCATTCGCTCCAATGACTTTTCCATAATCATTTTCCTGAATGCCGAAGTTCTCCTTCATATAGGCACCCAGCAGCACAAACACCATTGAACTGGCGATATTGACCAGGATATACAAACCCCAAACCCGGAGAAATGTCCAGTCATGCAGCAGCGGGCCATAGCCGCTCGATCCTTTGGGCGGCGTGAGCATCAGGCCGGATTGAGATGGGTTGCGCTGGGGCAGCGTCTCGTGGACGATCATCACGACGAAAACAAAGAGAATAAACTGCGTGCTGGCGGCTAAAAGATAGGACAGGGCATAGGTGGCGGAGGCCAGAAAACCGCCAATGGTCGGGCCGATAACGATCCCTAGATTGTCACCCATGCGCAGCAACGCATAGGTATCGGCGCGCCGCTGGGGTTCGACCAGATCGGCAACCATCGCATAACTGCCGATGCGAAACATGGTGTTGACCATGCCATAGGCTGGAAGCAGCACCGCCCACATCGCCAGCGTATTGGCCTGACTCATTGCGGCGAGCACCAGTCCGCTGGAAATTAAGCCCACCAACATCGCCCGTTTGCGCCCAAAACGATCCATCATCGGGCCAAGCACGGTTGTGGCCGCAAATCCGGCAACGGATTGCAGCGTAAAAAGCAGGGTAACGGTGGTTAACGGCACATGCACACGTTCGCGGATGACGATTACCAAAAACGGCCAGACAATACTCTGCCCAATGCTGCCCGTTAGCGTGCCCCAAAACAGCAGCCAGATTTGCGTTGGGTAACGCGGAACTCGACTCCAAATGCCGCTCACGATATGTATTCCTTAATTGTGCAAATGCGCATCTGCGCCATTCTAACCGAGAACCTGAGCGCAATCAATGGGGTTGGTTCGGTTTGGAATGCGGCCCTAGTTGGTTATCGACGGGCCGCAACCGCTTCCGCTACACTGAGACGCAGATTGTCTGGGAAAAGGAAAAAGATGATGACTACCGATGCGTTCTCGTGGGAGGACCTTGCTCCCGAAACCCGCGCGATTCACGCCGATAAATATGTTGGTGAGACCGCCTCGCTTGCGCCGCCGATCTTCCAAACATCCACTTTTGTGTCACACTCCGCTGAAGAATTTATGGAGATGGCTACCGAACCGCAGCATCCCCGGTTTTATGCGCGGTACGGCAACCCAACCCATGAACATGTCCAGGCGGTGATCGCGGCGCTGGAGGGCGGCGAAAAAGCCCTGCTAACCGGATCGGGTATGGGCGCGATGAGCACGATGGCGTTCGCGCTGTTGGAAGCGGGCGCGCACGTGGTCGCACAAAAAGTGCATTACGGCGGGACGATTGGGCTGTTTGAAAAGCTGATGTCCAAATATGGCGTCGAAACGACGTTTGTCGATCAGACCGATGTGGGCGCGTTTGAAGCCGCGATTCGGCCCAATACCAAGCTGATTATGGTTGAAACGCCGACCAATCCGTTGATGCTGCTCACCGATATTCAAGCGGTGGCAGCGCTCGCCAAAACGCGCGGTATTGTGACTATTGCGGATAACACGTTTGCGACACCGATCAACCAGAGGCCGCTCGACTACGGGATTGATCTGGTGTATCACAGCGCAACCAAGTATCTCGGCGGACACCATGATCTGATCGCCGGGGTGATTGTGGGCAGCGCGGAAATGATCGAACGGGTGTGGCGCACGTCTTTGACCATTGGCGCAGCACTGAACGCCTTTGATAGCTGGCTGCTGCTGCGTGGGCTGCGGACGCTGCGGTTACGCGTCGAAAAACATAACGAAAATGCGTTGATCATCGCGCGGGCGCTGGCCGGTCATCCAAAGGTCAAAACGGTGTACTATCCGGGATTGGAGGATCATCCCCAATATGAACTGGCAAAAGCGCAGATGGCGGGCTTCACGGGGATGTTAAGCTTTGAACTGCACGGCGGCTACGCGGTTGCAGGAGAATTTCTCAGCAAACTGCAATTGATCGACTGCGCGGCGAGCCTGGGCGGAATCCATACGATTGCCGTCCAACCGGCGGCGATGTTAGCAGCCACACTGACCGAAGAACAGTTTTTGGAGCGCGGCGTGCCGCCGAACCTGATCCGGCTGTCGGTGGGAATAGAGCATCCTGACGATTTGCAGCGGGATTTGTTCCAGGCGTTGGACCAGATCGGGTAATATTTTTTCAGGGGGCGATGCATGAATCGCCCCAACGAGACCGAATGTTAAAACAGGGTAAGTTGCCCGGCGGCGTCGTGCGCGGCGCGAGTCGGCTCTGGCAAACGGTAGCGGGTAGCGCAGCACATGACGAGTTCGCGGGAGGTGTCGAGCGTGGCACGATGACCGACGGAGACATAAACCGGGCTGACATGATCACGGGTGCGGAGCACCACACCGATGGTTTCGCCACGATGGTTCAGTTCGCGCCACGATCCTTTGGACGCGGGCAGTTCTGCGTGGGTGCCAAGCAGCCAACTTTTGCCGCAGCCAACAGTAGGAAGATCGATGAACAACCCGATATGACACGCGATCCCGATGCGGCGCGGGTGGGCTGTGCCCATGCCGTCAAAAATGAAGACATCGGGCGTGGCCTGGAGCTGGCGCATGGCGTCCAGAATAACCGCACCTTCACGGAAGGACAGCAGGCCGGGAATATAGGGAAAAGTGGTTGGGCGGGTAGCGCGGGCGACTTCGATCACATCCAGTTCGGGGTAGCGCAGCACGACCACCGCCGCCTGACTGACCTGATTTTTTACGCTGACATCCACACCGCCAACCAATTTGAGATTGGGCAGATCGAGCGGCTGGTCGGTGATAATCCGAGTGGCAAGGTCACGCTGCAAGGCGATGGCTTTGTCGGGCGCGAGGTCCCAGGAATGCAGTTCCGTGATATGGACAGGCATAAGATAATCTCCTTGTGAATTCAAAACTATAACGATGGAGCGGGTGAATTGCGAATAGGATTGATCTCGGATACGCATATGCCGGAACGGTGGAAGCAGATTCCGGCGGCTGTTTTTAAGCTGTTCGACGGGGTGGATTTGATTCTGCACGCGGGCGACGTGGGCAAGCTGTGGGTGCTGGACGAGTTGAGCCGGATCGCACCTGTCGCGGCGGTGCATGGCAACGATGAAACGGCTGAGGCTACGGCGGCGCTGCCGTATCTGCAAACGATTGTCGCGGCGGGACACCGGATCGTGCTGACCCATGCACATTATCCGGTTCGGGCGGAAGAGTTGGCAAGCCGAACCAATCCGTGGGAACCCAAGCTGCAACGGCGCGCGACGTTCGCGCGGGAACACGGCGCGGAGATCATTGTATTTGGGCATCTGCATATTCCAATGCTGCTGACTTACGAGAACATTCTGCTGGTTAATCCGGGGGGGATTGCAGCGGGGAATCCATGGTCGAAACAACTGATCCAAACGGTGGCGGTGATGACCGTCGAGGCGGGGCAAGCGCCGCAGATCATCCATTATGATCTGAACACGCTGGACGTTCACCAGCCGATCTTTGATGCCGCAGGATTCGCGGCTACGGAGCGACATTATAACCAGTTGATTGCCGAACCGGAATTATTCGCGCAGCGGGAATGGATCTGGTCGGAACTGCGACCACTCGCGCCGGAGGGGGTGGTCAACGTGCTTCTGGAACTGGCCGATGAATGCTGGAATGGAAAGCGCGAGCGCTTTTCGGCAAAAGATATGGTGGAGGCGCTGCGAGCGGCGAAGCTGCCGGTTGAAGCTAAGCTGCGGGAGAATGCAGCGCTGCGGCAGTATTTATAACTAAAAAGCCCGCGACTCGTTTTGAAGTCGCGGGCTGAACAAACACACTACGAACTATTCGGCTGCTGCTTCTTCTTCGACGGGACGATACTGTTCAAACAGTTCATTCATCCAGACGAAACGACCCATTGAGAGCGCTGTAATCGACTCGGACTGGTCGGGAGCGATAGCCGTGAGGCGCATGTACGCACTCATGATCGCTGATTCCAGATAGATACGGTAGATAACAAACGCGCCCGATACGATGGGTTCACAAGCCGACAGTTCATCGCTCAGTTTATCGAGTTCGTCCACCGACTGCGCCATCAGGAGCAGGGATTCATTGGTCAGTGCGCCATCATCATTGAAGTCTTCGTTGACCGCCGGTTCGATTTCTTCAAAATACGTGGTGAAATAGGCTTCGTATTCAGCGGCGCTTTCCGAGGTCAGTTCTTCCTCAGTGCAAGCGGGCAGCCACGCTTCCATCGCGGTTCCGGCTTTGATCGAGGCGATGCTCGATGTCAAGGCATCCTGCGATTCAACCAGGGAATCGGCGAAGGTGGTGGCGAGCGCCATATAGGCATCGGCGGCTTCTGTGTCGGTTTCAGCTTCGGAAACGCCAATCGCGATAAGGGCATTGGTGAGCGAGGCAATATCCAACGTATCGGTCAGTACGATGCTCATGTATTTGCCATCGATGCAGGTGGGCATTTGGGGAAGCACTTCAGTGTGCAGATAACCCGCCACCGTTTCGTAGGCAAGCGCCAGATTGACAAAATCTTCAAAAGCAGCAGGTTCGGTCACTGTCTGCGCAGCGGCACCAAACTGCTGGAGCACATCGGTGATAAGGGTATCGAGCAGCGCCAGTTCTTCAGCCGTACAAGGGGCGAGTTCTTCGCCTTCGTTATCCTGTGCCTGAGCGGGAACGGCTGTAAAAATAGTCATCGTGAGAAGAACGGCGATTAACACCATGGAACTAAACTTGCGTGACATGAAAAATCCTCCGATAGTGAAAAAAAACACGCACCGCCAATCATATAGGAAAAATGGTCGTTTGTGAATGAGATTTCAGATTTGTTACACTTTTTTTATACTTCAGGAAAGCCGTGTGTGTGATACCCCCCGCCCCCCTTTGATCCCCTTTTTGACGATTTTGAGGGAAGAACCACCTCGGAAGAGGGCGAGATTCTGGCAGGAAGTCGGACTTTTTGGCATTAAGTGGCGGCGATTGTCGTT
>CAYYNB010000223.1:0-8387 GCA_964472565.1 uncultured Anaerolineaceae bacterium | reverse complement strand
TTGATGGAAAAGCGCCATTCGGACGAATGGTGGCTCGCCAGCAGTCTACCCTACATGTTGTGGGTGGTGAGGATCACGGTTTTCTGGCGGGCGAGGGATTGAATATATTCACGCATCAAGACGCGGCTTTGGGGGTCCAGCCCGGCTTCGGGTTCGTCCAAAACAAGGATGTCGGGATCATGCACGAGGGCCATGATCAAATTGAGCCGCCGCTGCATGCCGCCGGACAGGGTGCCCGCCTGTTTGTTCATCTTCTCGGACAGGCCCATCTGTTCCAACAGGGTCTGGCTGCGCTGGCGCGCAATTCTGGAGGGCACATTATACATTTCGCCCATAAAAGTCATCTGTTCCAGGCAGGTCAGGCTGGACCACAGCGTGATGTTCTGGGGACAGACACCCACCCGCCGGATCACAGCAGTTTCGCCACCGCGCACAAGCTGGCCGTGAATCGTTACCTGGCCAGCATCGGGTTTGAGCAAGCCGCACATCATATTGATCGACGTGGTTTTGCCTGCTCCATTGGGGCCGAGGAACCCAAAAACTTCCCCTTCATAAACTTCGAGGGTCAGACCGCGCACGGCCTCGACATCACCAAAACGTTTGGTGAGATTTTCGGTCCGCAAGACAACCTGATGAGAATTCACATTCACTCACTTTCCCGGCGCAAGGCGATGCCGTTGAGGACGAGATCGATCAGCGCCGTTAGGACACGGTCCGAGGACACATCCTCGCCCGTGATCTGAAAATAGGTGTTCAAGTAGGGCAGCATCTGGCTGTCACCAACGGCAATCGTGAGCGCATGCAAAATACGGCTGGTGGCATCCAGGTCGATGTCGGGGCGAACTTCGCCGCGATCAACAGCGGCTTGCAGCATGTCACGCACGATCTCACGCATGGTATTGGCGATAGGACGAACTACCTGTTCGGACAGGTCGGAGTCGCTATGGTAGGCGGCACGGGCGAAAAAACGCAGCAAACCGGCCTGGGTGTTCATCCACTCCACTCCTCCGGCGAGATACGCCTGAAGCCCTTCGCGGATCGGCATGGCGAGCAGATAGGGACGGAACAGGTTGAAGAGGTCATTCATAAAACGCACACACAATTCAACGGTGAAATCGAGCAGGCGTTCGCGGCTGCCGAAGTACTGGTACAACGAGCCAACGGAGACATTGGCACGCCCGGCCACCTGCTTGATGTTGATCGATACCGGGCCTTTTTCGACGGCTTCATCCAGAATCGCCATGATCACCGCCCGCTGACGTTCCGGATCGAGACGGCGGAACGTGCGCGTGACCAAGCCTTCCTGTTCCAACTGCATGATATGGGCCAAAAGCTGGGTCCAATTGAAGTAACTTTCCATTACGAACTCCTTATTCATATTATATGAACCTTTAGTTCATAAATCAAGTGGCAGAAAGTGCGTAGCCTTCGTACAATGGCGGGCAGAATGGAGAACAAACAGTGAAACGTCCCTACACCGTTTTAGCAAGCCAGTATCTGTGGCAAAGCCGCTGGTATAACCTGCGCCAGGATCAATTACGCGCCGCGAATGGGCTGGAAATTACCTATACGGTGGTTGAAAAGCCTGTCGCCGTGTGGATCGTACCCGTCACGACGACGGGAAATGTCGTGCTGATCAACCAATACCGCTATCCCATCGATGCATGGTGTCTCGAAGTTCCAGCCGGGAATGTTGAGCCAGAGATGGATGTGCTGGCGATGGCGGCGCGCGAACTGCGCGAAGAGATCGGCGGCACGGCGCAACAACTGATCCCGGTAGCCGAATTTTATACCATGAACGGGATCGGGAATGAGATTGCGCATGTTTATGTCGCACGCGGTGTGAGACTCGGTGAACCCCAGCGCGAACCCACCGAACATATTATGCTGCGGCAGGTGTCGATTATGGAAGCGCTGGAAATGGCAAAAACCGGCGCGATCAAAGATGGGCCAAGCGCGCTCGCTATTCTGCTGAGTGAAAGTGTGTTACGACAGACAATTGGTCAAAAAAGGCCGCCGAGTCAGGCACGTTCAAAGTGAGGTTGATACAGTGCTCCAGTATAGTTGTTATTGCATGAAACGTAACCACCCTATACTATGAATGTCATGAGGCGTCCTTATCCGCCTCTATCGTTCAAGGGCAACAACCCCCAGTGAACGTCCAGAATACATCAGGCCGTTGAAACTCAGCAAAGGAGAGCACGATTATGGCCAATAAAGTAAAAGAAATGCCTAATGAGCCTATCATTGTTATCAGCGTACTTCCACCTGAAAGGGGACCGGAAGAAGCTAAAGAAATGCTCAAGGTAGTCACCGATTTCAAACATAAAATCGGTGGGCATGTTTATCGCATTCTAGATTTTAGTGTCCTTAGCGAAGGTATCTCTTTCAGCAACTTGATTCTGGCGATGGGTGTTGAGCTAAAACAAGAGGGTGGAATTAACGATGAAGATGTATCCACCATCTATGTTGGTTCCTCCCAATGGGTTGTTTTTGGGGCAAAAGCTTTTCAAGAACAGCCGCAGTATGGCAAAACCAATGTTGTCCTCGTGTGCGAGAGTGTTGAAGAGGCTTTGGCGTTTGCACGGGAAGACATAAAAAAGCGCGGCGCATAAGGATTTTCTTTACCTGAGTCGGGATGAAGGGGAAAACAGGCGGCATGTGGTTCACCCCTATCCTCCCAACCTCCTTTCCCCGTACGCGGGGAGCAGGACGCGGCAAGCGGGGCGGAAAGCGCGGCCTCAAAAGATGTATGGCCTTAAACCGCATTGAACCAATGAGGCCAGGAAAACCTGACCTCATTTTTATATTTGCATACCCGACTCAGAACTTCATCCGCTAGTTCCAGTAGGTAAAGACCTTTTCGATACGCCCGACATAATCGGCTTCGATTTTGGCATAGCCCCCCGTGGGGCCAAAAGTCAGGTTGTAGGCGAACATGCGTTGTTCGGTCTGGAAAGGCGCATTTTCAACAAAGTTCTTGAACAAGGGGTTCCAATGGACGGGAACCGCTTCTGCCGGAGAAGGAATGACGAAGCAGAGCCGCTGGACCTTGGGAGAGTCCCAGGTAAAGGTGTAGTACATGTTCGCGGCATGGATTCCACGCTGGAGCATTTCATCAGACAGGGGAGCAAAATCCAGGTCCGCGATCATGGCGGCGATCTTTTCGGTTTTGAGCGAGCCAGGGGGCGGGTTGCCGGGATAGAAATTCATCGACTTGTTTTTGAAGTCAAGCCCGATGATGGTCAAGGCGTCATCCTGGGCGAAAGTCTTGAAGTGTTCCCGATAGTTATGGACACTGGGCGGCAAACAGCTCAAGGTCAGAATGTCGCTAAGCGGTGTGACATTTTTGAGGAACAGCCAGATTTTCTCAAACCCATGGCTGACGGCGACATCTACGCCCCACCAAACCGGGAAACGGTCCAGAACTTCGGGGATGACTTTTTCAATAGGGTGTCCTTCCAGCGACAGCAACCCCGACGTTTGCAGCATCTCAAAAGGATTATGAGGCTTCCACATTTCCATATAGCGGAAATTTACGTCGCGCTTGCCCTTAGGGTGAGTGGTCGTTCGAACGGTAATGATCGCTTCTTCGTAGAAATCTCCGAATACGTCCAGGATGTCCTGAACTGCTTTCTCGTTAAACGACACCTCACTGATCTCGGCAAATCGTGCCAGATCAGCCTTGAATACCTGCATATTCAACTTCGACTGAGTACCCGTAGTCATTATCCTCTACCTATTTAAGCATAGACCAGATGCGGATTGTCCCCTAGCTATGCGCACCGAATTAAATTCTAGGAAATTATATAATCGATGTCAATCCTCATGGAATATTAATAAAGATAATTTCGAACTGAACCAGTGACCTCAATTGAGCAGAACCTCAATAGTAGTATAATCAGGCAGATTGTTCACCGTGACAAACCAGGGCATGGGTAGATGTATGAAACGCGGATTGTGTCTGATACTGATGGTGCTCTTAGCGGCGTGCGGGTCGGATGATCCGGCTCCGGTGAAAGACCCGCCGATTCTCAGCAATGAAACGATGCCGAAACAGTTGGCGACGATTGCGGTTACACCGACGGAAACGCCTGTAATGTTGGGCGATCAATCGCAGGGGGTGAGCGTGTCGCAGCCGACCAATACTGCATCGGCACCGCTGCCTACCCCGACGATGACGCCATATGTCGGGATTTTTCTCGGCGCGGCAGCGGGCGAAGAAGGGGAAGATGTGCCCACACTGGCCCCCTACGCGATCAATCCGATGGGCGGGGCGGCGGTGAACAGCAGCGGCGGGATCGCTCCAGCGGGGAGTACGGGCGGCAGCGGGACATGCAGCATCCCTGTGATGGCGGCGTTCAGCACGGCGTATACTTCGGTGCAGGCACAGATTGGATGCCCGACAACAGGCGGCACGACAACAAACCTGGTCACACAGCCGTTCGAACGAGGGCAGATGTACTGGCGCGATACACGGCAAATTTTCGCGCTCGCCAGCGGAGGGCAGTTCTGGCAAACGGCGGATACCTGGCAGGAAGGTATGCCAGCGGATGATCCGGCATTTGCAGCCCCCAGCGGCGTGATCCAACCCGTGCGTGGATTTGGGCTGGTGTGGCGATCCAACCAAACCATACGCGACGCGTTGGGCTGGGGCACGCTGCCAGAAGCACCGTACAGCGCGATGTGGCAAGATTTTGAGCGAGGGGCCATGTTTGTGGGAGCGAATAATCAGATTTATGCCATCTTCCCCGCCGAAGGACGGCATTCTGGCCCCTTAGCACGCTAAATTCTCTTTACCCCATCCCCCCTTACCCCTTCCCTGAGGGAAGGGGAGTCAAACCGAAAGAATGGGATGGCTTAAGGCTGCACCATTATTTTCTTTACCCCATCCTCTTGCCTCTTCCCTATGAGAAGGGGAGTCAAACCAGAAGAATGGGATAGCCTAAGGCTGTGATGCGAATCCTACAAGCGCCGCCCGTCCAGAACCGGCAATTGGCGGCGCACCTGGGCTACCCGCGCCATATCAATCGTGACGAGGAACAGACCTTCCACATCACCGACTTCGATTACGGATTCGCCCCAGGGATCGATCACGGACGAGTGGCCGAAATACTGCACATTCTCGTCCTCGTCAGTGCCCACACGGTTCACAGCAACCATGAAACACTGATTTTCGATGGCACGAGCGCGGAGCAACGCGCGGTAGTGTTCCAGGCGCGGATAGGGCCATTCGGCAGGCATGATGATGATCTGCGCGCCTTCGGAAGCATAGCGCCGGAAGAGTTCGGGGAAGCGAAGATCGTAACAAATGGCGAAACCTGTACGTCCCCAGGGGAGATCAATCGCCAGGGGCGCTTCGCCAGGTTGCAGCCACTTGTCTTCTTTGGTGAGTGGGAAGAGATGAATTTTGCGGTAAGCGCCCATCACGCCGTTGCGCGGTGAAACCACCGCACAGGTGTTGCAGAAGCCAACGCCGCGTTTTTCGTACATGGAACCGAAAATGTGGATGTTATACTGGCGGGCTAAGGCTACCACCTGGGCGAACAAACCACCGCTGAGACTGCTCGCGACCTCGGACGCCTTATCATAGGCCATCCCCGCATCCCATAGTTCAGGGAAAACGATCATTTCCGCGCCGTGCTGGGCCGCGCGGGCGGTGTATTCCTGCACGGTGGTCCAGTTGGACCGAGGGCCACCTTTACGAACATTTATCTGGGCAAGCGCCAACGTTAAAGTTGCCATATAGTCCCTCTAGTCGGTCATAGGGAAGACGAACCAGTTTCTATTATACTTCAGCCCGCGTCAGCCAAAACTCCACCACAAAGTCCACCGACTGCTGGGTGCTCAAGGCGGTGGTATCCAGTTTGGGCAAATCCAGATTCAGCACCCGACGCTCACGCTTGAGACGACTGAGGAGCACGCCACGATTGGCCGGGTTGTGAAACCATGCGCCGCGAGCCACATGAAGCCGCCGTAAAATCTCGTTGATGGCACAGGTCAGACATAACACGGGGCCGGATTCGAACAGGCGCGCCCGGTTGGTGTCGTCAAGCATCGCCGGACCGCTGATCACCAGCACCGAACTGCGGCGCAGGGTCAGTTCATGGATCGCTTCGGCTTCCAACCCCCGCAGCCGGGCCTCGCCAAATAATTCGCGTATCTCATCAACGGTCTGGCCTTCGCGAGTCAGAATTTCATTTTCGAGATCATAAAATTGAGCGTTTAGCCGACGCGCCACCTGACGGCCAATGGATGTCTTCCCCACCCCCATTGGTCCGGTGAGGGTCAGATTACGATAGGGCGTGGACTCAAAGATTGTGCTCATGCGATATGGCCGTTGCGCCACCCTGGATACCAACCATCCAACAGCGGGAGCAAATCGTGCAGCGTTTGAATGCGGCCATCGGGCACGACGGACTCGTCAAACTGTTCGGGGTTGCCCGGCTGAATACGCAGCACGGCATGCATACCCAGCCCCTGAGCACCTTGAATATCCGCCTGCAAATTATCACCAACAAAAACGACTTCCTCCGGCCTAGCCTCCATTAACTTCAGGGCATGGGAAAAAATGGCCGGATGCGGTTTCAAGTAACCGACATCAACCGCCGATAGACGACAGCCAGGAAACAAGGGAAGCAGCCCAACCGCTTCCAGTTCGCGATCACGCCAGCCCATCGGCTGGGATGAATTGGTGATGATGCCCAGTTGGATGCCATGTTCACGCAGTTCGGGCAGCACTTCAAGGACATCGGGATAAGCGCGCTCGCCTGCAATATGCTGCCAATCGTAGGCCAGTTCAATGGCTGCCAGATCGATTTTATCTTCGGGGACGCCAAAACTGTGGATGGTATCCACCAGAACACGCAAAAAATTAGGGGGATGCATGGTACGCACACCTTCGGTCCAAGCTTCACCCATGTGATGCGTAAAGGCCACAAAAAAACCTTCGGGATCGACAGTTTCTAACGGATGGACGCTTTGCACCGCTTCATAGACCTGTTTCAACCGCCGCCCCTGATGACTTTCCCAGGGTTCGGCCAGTTCCCAATCGATCAATGTCTGATCGAGGTCGAATAGAATTGCTTTTAGCATGACACCTACAATATCCAGAACTTCCAAAACTATGGTCAATGCATGTTAATGTAAAACTGCATTGAACTACCCTACGAACTATCCCATAATCATAACTTATCCCATCAGCTTATGGTAGACATCGACGGTTTGAGATGCGATCTGCGCCTGGGTGTAGTTATCCAGAACGCGCTGCCGCCCTTGAAGTGCGAGAGTCCGGCGGAGGTCTGGATCGCGCAGCAAACGGCGCAGACAATCGGCCAAATCGTCGGACTGACCTTCCGCAAAAATAAGGCCCGCGTCAGCGATAACCGACGAAATATCTCCGCTGGACGATCCGATCACCGGAACGCCGCAGGCCATCGCCTCGATCAGCACACGGCCAAACTGCTCTTTCCAATTGGGGCGGGTGAGTGAGGGCAGCACGAACACATCAAGACTCTGGTAAAAGGCAGGCATCCGGGCAGCAGGGATCGAGGCGAAAAATACACGATCCGAAATTTGCAGCCGGTTCGCCTGTTCGAGCAGGGCATCTTTTTCCGGTCCATCTCCGGCAATATCCAACTGCCAGATCCCCTCCAGAGAAGCTAAGGCATCGAGCAAGAGATGGACACCTTTTTCCGGCACCAAACGCCCGGCATAACCGACTTTGAATGTCCCGCCCTGGCGGGGGCGTTCCGGCGGCGCGTAGATGGCGGGATCGACGCCAAACTGGGGAATCACATCTAAGGGTCCACGATAGCCTTTGGCGCGCCAAACCTGCGCGGCGCTGGCGGTGCCCATCAGGGCATAGTCACTGTGCTTCAGTACCCACTTTTCCATAAACCGAAAGGGCGGCGGATAGTCGCGGGGGAGGTTCTGCCAGCTAAAAAACAGCGCTTTCGCGCCGACTTGATGCGCCAGCCGAAGGGCATGCCACGTGGCAAGGTTATAGGGTTCCTCGTCGATATGCACGATGTCGGGCTGAAAGGCCCGCAACTGCTTGCCTAGTTCGGGATAGTAGTGAAGGTGAAAATGGCCGTTCAAACGAATGGGAGTGGCACGCAGATCGTACCCTTCCACGTGAAGGCGTTCGAGCGGCATGGGACCACGATCCGGATCGCGCCAGACGGGCGGGACGAGTACTCGCAGGTCAACACCGGGAAATTTCGCTATTTCTTCGAGCTTGCGCTGGTAGACGCCTACCACGCAGGCTTTTGAGATCATCAGAACGCGCATCGTTGCTCCTCGTTTGCTGCGGATTATACCACTCTGCCTAGCATTCGCAGGGAGAAGCAACACCTATGGCCGGATATACGTAATAAAAAGCAACC